>NZ_FXWZ01000002.1:600000-900000 GCF_900184225.1 Brevibacterium ihuae
GGGATCGCGATGGTCACCCGCGGGCCCGGCGCCGCGAACGCCCACGTGGGCCTCCACACCGCCTGGCAGGACTCGACCGCGATGGTGCTCTTCGTCGGGCTCATCCCCTTCGAGCACCGGGAGAAGGAGGCCTTCCAGGAGTTCGACCCCAAGGCCTGGTTCGACAGCGGCGCCAAGCGCGTGATGATCCTCGACCACGCCGAGCGCGCCTCGGAGATCGTCGCCGAGGCGATGTTCGCCGCCGCCTCCGGCCGTCCGGGGCCGGTGGTCGTCGGCATCCCCGAGGACATCATCAAGCAGGGCAACGACGGCGTCCTCCACCCGAAGATCCCGATCGCCGAGGGCGGCATGACGGTGACCGACTGGAAGGCCCTCAACTCCGCCCTCCACGCCGCCGAGCGGCCGCTGTTCGTGTTCGGCGGCAACGACTGGACCCACCGCGCCGCCGAGCAGTTCACCGGGTGGCTCGAGTCCCACAACCTCCCCGCAGCCGCGGAATGGCGCTGCGAGGGCACCGTCCCGTTCACCTCCCCGAGCTACGTCGGGCCGCTCGGCTACGGCCGGCCCCAGCACACCCGCAGCGTGCTCGAGGAGTCCGATCTGCTCGTCTTCGTCGGCACGGTCCCCGGCGACGTCATCACCGACGGCTTCACCGCCCGCCAGAACTGGGACAAGAGCAACTTCCTCGTCACCATCGATCCGGCCCTGCGCGGGCGCTCCGGCCCGGTGAGCCACCAGATCGTCGCCAAGCCCGAGGTGTTCATCCGCGACCTCGTGCGGATGGACCTCGCGGTGCGCGACGAATGGCGGCAGTGGACGAACGAGCTGCGTGAGCGGCAGGTCGCCTTCGCCGCGCTCCCCGACGCCGAGCCCGGCGACGGCCAGGCGAAGATGGCGACCCTCATGGCCAATCTCGTCCCCCGCCTCGACGAGGACGCGATGGTGACCTTCGGCGCCGGCGAGCACACGAACTGGGCCCACCGCTACTTCCCGACCAACGGGTACGCCTCGATGATCTCGGCCCGCAACGGCTCGATGGGCTACTCGGTCCCGTCCGCGGTGGCCGCCTCCCTCAACTACCCCGGCCGCCAGATCATCTCGATCGCGGGCGACGGCGAGTTCCTCATGAACGGTCAGGAGCTCGCGACGGCCAAGCAGTACGGCGCCACCCCGCTCGTCATCGTCATGGACAACCAGGAGTACGGCACCATCCGCACCCACCAGGAGCGCGACTACCCCGACCGGGTGTCGGGCACGCAGCTGGAGAACCCGGACTTCGCCAAGCTCGCCGAGGCCTTCGGCGGCGTCGGGGTGCGCGTCGAGCGCGACTCCGAGGTCCCCGGGGCACTCGACACGGCGTTCGCCGCGATCGAGCGGGGCGAGTTCGCCCTCATCCACATCATCGTGGAGCAGCGCGTCAAGGCCTACTGAGTCCGCCGGACCCGACGGCGTCGCACCCATGGGTGCGGCGCCGTCGTCGTGCGTGCGCGTCGAACCGCCATAATGGAGGCATGGACGAGAGCGTGCTCCTCGAGATCGAACGCAAGTACGACATCACCACGCAGGCCTCCCTGCCCCGCCTCCACGGAGCGGCAGGGGTCTCCCGGGCGCAGTACCGGCCGCCCGTCACCCTCGAGGCCGTCTACTTCGACACCCGCGACCGGGTGCTCGCGGCGAACGGGGTCATCCTCCGTCGGCGCGCGGGCGGGCCCGACGCCGGCTGGCACGTCAAGATCCCCTCCGGTGCCCACCGGATCGAGATGCAGGTCCCGCTCTCCTCGGCGGAGAGGACCGACGGCGGCCCCGCCGAGACCGCTCCCTACCGGGTGCCGAAGGAGATCGCCGATCTCGTCCGGGTCCACGTCCGTCGCCGGACGCTCCTCCCCGTGCTCAGCATGAATACGCTGCGCTCGGTCGTCGAGCTCATGGATGCGCAGGGCCGGGTGATGGCCGAGGTGTGCGACGACCAGGTGGCGGCGATGGCGGCCGGGTCCCGTGCCGACTCGCGGGTGCGCCACTGGCGCGAATGGGAGGTCGAGGTCGTCAACCCGACCCTCCTCGGCGGTCCCGAATCGGTCCCCGCCTTCCTCGACGCGGTCGAATCCGCGCTCCTCGCCGCCGGGGCCCGGCCGTCGGAGGCCGGCTCGAAGCTCGAGAAGGTGCTCGGGCGTCCCGCCGACCCGCTCGACCCGGAGGCTCTCGGAGAGGCCGCCGACCTCGGCTCCGTGCTCACGCGCGCGGCCCGGATCCAGGTCCGCCGGCTCAAGTCCTGGGATCCGCTCGTCCGACGCGACGTCGAGGACTCCGTCCACCAGTACCGGGTGGCAGCCCGGACCCTGCGCTCGGTGCTCCAGATCTACGCCCCGCTCCTCGACCCCGAACCGCGCGCCGCGATCGATTCGGTGCTCAAGAAGCTCGGTCGTCTGCTGTCCGCGGCCCGCGATGCGGAAGTGCTCCGCGACCAGGTCGACGAGCGGATCGCCGCGCTGCCGGGAGGTGCGGACGGGCGGACCGCCGCCCTCATCCCGGTCAAGGCGGCCCGCCGACTCCGCCGGACCAAGGCCGAGGAGTACCGGACCGCCCATGCGGACCTGCTGCGGGCGCTGCGCAGCCGCCGCTACGCCGAGCAGCTCGACCTCATCGATGCCTACGCGCAGCGGGTGCCGCTCTCACCCGACCTCACCGAGGAGCAGCGCTCCGATGCCGCAGCCGCCCTGGGTCCCCTCGCCTCCGCCCAGGTCGACAGCCTGCTCGAGCACGCCGCCCGCGCCGAGTCCGAGGCCGACGAGGCCGAGCGGATCGAGCTCCTCCACGAGGTCCGGAAGGAGGCCAAGCGCCTGCGCTATGCGGTCGCCGCCGTCGAGGAGGGCTCGTCGCTCGACCTGGGTGCGGATCTGCAGGACCGGATGACGGTCGCGAAGAAGCTCCAGACAGCGCTCGGCACGCACCGCGATTCGGTGATGTTCCAGGACTACGTGCTCGCCACCGCGCGCCGGGCGGAGAAGAAGGGCGAGAAGTCCTTCGGGTACGGGATCCTCCACGCCGCTGAGCTGCCCGTCCAGGCCAAAGCTCTGAAGAAGACCGCGAAGCTGCTCGCCCGCCTGCATCCCGGGGACGGCGCGGAGTAGGGTCGGCCCATGGACCTCTCTCCCGCACAGATCCGCCAGGCCGCCGCCGTGCTCGGCGAGGCGCGCGCCTCCCGGACGCCGATCGACCGCCTGCCCGGCAGCCTCACCCCGCTCTCCCGAGCGGAGGGCCACGCGATCGCGGCGCATGTCGAACAGCGCAGCTCCGAGCCGCTCTACGGATGGAAGATGGCCGCGACGAGCGCCGCCGGTCGCGCCCACCTCGACATCGATGCGCCGATCGCCGGGCGCATCCTCGCCGAGGACGTCATCGCCGACGGCGGCACGCTGCGCCTCGGACGCCGGATCATGGCGCTCGCCGAGGTCGAGTTCGCCTTCACCCTCGGCCACGACCTCCCGCCGCGCGAGGGCGCCTACAGCGTCGCCGAGGTCAGTGCCGCCGTCTCCACGGCCCACCCCGCGATCGAACTCCCCGACACCCGGCTCGTCCGCTTCGCCGAGGTCGGCGTCGCCGAGCTCACCGCCGACAACGCCTGCGTCTCGGAGTTCGTCCTCGGTCCCGCCGCACCCGCCGGGTGGCGCGACCTCGACCTCGGCACGCTCGATGTCGCCATCGCGGTGACCTCCGCCGACGGCTCCGTGCGCCGGCTCACCGGCCGGGGGTCGAACGTGCTCGACGGCCCACTCGACGCCCTGACCTGGATCGCGAACGAGCTCTCCCCGCTGGGGATCGCGCTGCGCGGCGGCCAGGTGGTGACCACCGGGATCGTCTGCGAACCGATCCCGCTCTCCCCCGGTACCCGCGTGCACGCCGATTTCGGACCTCTCGGAACGGTCGGCATGACCGCGGAGTGAGCGGACCTCTCGGGCGCGCTTCCGGGCGCCGGCCGTCCGCCACCCGGGCCGATGGTTCCGGTGACCGGCCTCTCATGGCACGATGAGAGCATGACCGATACGATCGACGACTTCCCGATCCGCACCTACGACAAGCTCCGGTACGCGGACACCGACAAGCAGGGGCACATCAACAACGCCGTCTACTCGACGTTCTTCGAGACCGGGCGCGTCGAATTCATCAACCGCGCGCACGAGGCCTCCGAGCACGACGACGCGGAGTTCGTCATCGCGCAGATCACCATCAAGTACCTCCAGGAGACCCACTGGCCGGGCACGGTCGAGGTCGGATCGCGGGTGAAGAGGATCGGCACGAGCTCGCTCGTCGTCGAGCAGGCGCTGTTCAACGAGGGCCGGCTGTGCGCTGCCGGGGAATCCGTCGTCGTGCAGATCAACACCTCGACCCGGAAGTCCCAACCCTTCGACGACGCGATGCGCGAGTACTTCACCGGCCTCCTGCCCGAGAACTGAACCCGTGTCGCAGCGACCGGCGCGCACTGCCGCGCCCCGAGATCGGAGGGACTCATGAGCGGACCCGTCCTCACCCGCACCGTCGCGGAGCTCCGCAGCGAGCTCACCCGACTCGTCGCCGAGCGCGACGCGCATTCCGTGGGCCTCGTGCCGACGATGGGCGCCCTCCACCAGGGGCATGCGGCGCTCATGCGGGCCGCCCGCGCGGACGCCCCGGTGGTGTGCGCCTCGCTCTTCGTCAACCCGCTCCAGTTCGAGTCCCCGCTCGACCTCGAGCTCTACCCCCGGGATCTCGACGCCGACATGGCGCTGTTCGGGTCCGAGGGCGTCGACCTCGTGTTCGCCCCCGAGGTCGAGGAGATGTACCCGTCGTACCCCGACTCGCCGATCGTCCGGGTGTCGAGCGGTCACATGGGACAGATCCTCGAGGGCGCCTCCCGCCCCGGTCACTTCGACGGGGTGGCCACCGTCGTGTCGAAGCTCTTCAACATCTTCGATCCCGAGGGCCCCGCCCGCCTCCGGGCCTACTTCGGCCAGAAGGACGCGCAGCAGCTGATGATCGTCCGCCGACTGGTCGCCGACCTCGACTTCCCGGTGACCATCGTCCCCGTGCCCACCCAGCGCGAGGAGTCCGGCCTGGCGATGTCGAGCCGGAACCTCCTCCTCACCGAGTCCCATCGGCAGGCGGCCACCGCGCTCTCCGAGGCGCTCTTCGCGCTCCGCGACCGCGCCGCGGCCGGCGAGGACTGGAACCTCGCCGCACTCCGTCGGCAGGTGCGCGACGCCGACGAGGTCATCCTCGACTACCTCGAGGTCGTCGATCCGGGCACCCTGCTCCCCACGTCCCGGACTCCGGCCCTCGCACTCATCGCCGCCTATGTGGGCGGGGTGCGGCTCATCGACAACATCGAGATCCCCGGTCCCTGATCGGAGACGCCTCCGGACGCCCCGCCGCGACCGGCACACTGCCGGGGCCGCACCGCGTCGGGTGTCCGATCCCCGGTTCCCGGTGTCCGGTGGCGGAGAGGCCGGTGGCCGGTTCGGAGGATCCGGTGTCCGGTTCGGAGGGTCCGCTCACACTCCGGCTGCGGTGAGGCCCGGTCGCGCACGGAGTCCGAGGTCGAGCGCGAAGTCGTCGACGGTCGCGGCGACTCGGACCGCGGCGGGACCGACGACGCCCGCCGGGCCGATGTGCGCGGACTCGACGAACCGGCCGCGTGCGATGGTCGTCGCGCCGAGGCCGGCGAGCAGCGGCTTGAGGCCGTGATCGAGCGCGAGCACGTGGCCCACCGATCCCCCGGTGACGAAGGGGAGGACGGGCGTCCCGGCGAGGCTGTCGGGCGGCAGCAGGTCGACGAAGATCTTGAGGAGCCCGGAGTAGGTCGCCTTGTACACCGGTGAGGCGACGACGAGCGCGTCGGCGGCGAGCACCTCGGCGATGGCGGCCGCGACGGCCGGATGACGCGCGTCCGCGCCCACGAGCGCCTCCGCGGGGAGATCCCGGAGCCGGATGCGGACGGGCGTATGGCCGTGCTCGCGCAGCCGCACGGAGACGGCCGCGAGCAGGTTCTCGGTGGACGAGGGATCGGATGGGCTGCCGTTGATCACGACGACGCTCGACATGGGGAGTCCTCTCTGCAGTGGGTCCCGAGCGACGGGTCGGCGGGTGTTCGTCCGACAGGTCGCCTCGGGTGCGGCGATCCCCACGCTAGGAGAACCGCGTCCCGGAGAGCACCGGCGGACGTCGTCGACGGTCACGCATCGTCACACCGCGACGCAGTCGATCGAGACCGTGCGAGCAGTTCCGTGCCGTTCCCCCGCGGGGTCGACGACAGCTGCGGGCCCGATCCCCGACCCCCTGTCACCTCCGCGTCACCGCCGCCGGGTCCGGTGCCGGGCGCTCGACGCGCCTCGGTCCGGACCCGGCGTGGGAGCGCGCGCCGGCCGTGGGGCCGGTCCGGGCGCGCAGCACCGCGATCCACGCCCCGCCGATGACGAGGAGTGCACCGACGAACCCGAGGAGTGCGATGGGGTCCGTCACTGCGGTGGTCCAGATCAGCCTCTGCGGGAGGAAGGCCGCGAAGCCGAAAGCGATGAGGGTGCCGATGTAGCTGCCGACCATGTTCGCGACGTGACCGATCCGGTCGCGTCGGACGATGCGCCAGACGCCGATCGTCACCGTGGCCGTGGTGAAGACGGAGAGTCCGTGGAGGGCGGTGAACCCGTCCTCGAGGCCGAAGAAGAAGCTTGAGATGCAGGTGAGGTACATGAGCGCCACCCAGCTGCGGCCGAGCAGCCGGTGGAACCGGTCGCGCTGCGGCCGGATGATGTTCACCGGGCCGAGGATGAGGACGAGGAACGCGGCGGCGGCATGGACGATGACTGCCGGGGGGATCGCTGTGGTCTCCATGAATGAGAAGATAGTGCCACTCTCCAATCCTGTTCAACGTGGATAGCGCACCGGCCCCGCAGTATCCGATGGAGGCCGGTCGGCGCTCTCCCCCGCCGCCGTCGGGCGGCCCGCCTCGTCCCCAGGAGCCCCGATGAAGCTCAATGCGCTCGCCTCCGCGACCGGCACCTCGGCCGCGAGCATCAAGTACTACCTCCGGCTCGGCCTGCTGCGGCCCGGACAGAAGAAGAATGCGACGACCGCGGTCTACGACGACACCCATGTCGAGCGGCTCGAGCTCATCACGGCGCTGCGGCGCATCGTCGGCCTGTCGATCGCCCAGATCACCGAGCTCGTCGCACTCATCGACGATCCTGCCGTCGGAATCCTCACGGTCATGGAGACGGCGCAGGTCATGGCGAGCGGAACCGCGACCAGCGACCCGGAGGCGTCCCCGCCCGGCTCGCGCGGCAGTCGCCGCGGTCAGGGAGGCGGCAACGAGGACAGCGGTGCAGGCGGCAGAGGCAGCAGCGGCGGCAGCAGCGAAAGTGATGGCGGCGGAGGCACAGGCAGCCGCGCAAGCGTCAGCGGCAACAGCGGAGGCGACGGATCAGGATCGCCCGCTGCGGCTCCGGCCGACCGGGTGGCGGGCATCATCGCCGAGCGCGGCTGGCCCGATGCCACCACCGCGGCGCGCGCCGCCCTCGAACGGGTGCTCGGCGACATGAGCACGCTCGGTATCGTCCCCTCGGACGCCTACCTCACACGGGCCTCGCGTGCCCTCGACTCCGTGAGCACCGGTGACTTCGACTTCGGCGGCAGTCGCGACCGCATCGCGATGGGCGTCGCCGTCGGCACGCACGCGTACTCCCGCCTCGTCGTCGCGCTCCTCCAGCTCAGCCAGACCTCCCGGAGCATCGCCGAGTTCGCCACGGAGGGCGGGCACATGGCGCGCGACGGTTGGAGCACCCCGCCCTGATCCTCGAGATGCACGCGATTCCTGCACCTCCGCACGAAAACTGCACAGGATCGGCGTGTGACTGCAGGATCAGCGTGCCTCTCGTGGCTTTGAGGGAACTGGTACAGCTGCAGTAACCGCGTGCTTCTCCTGCTCGT
Organism: Brevibacterium ihuae; assembly: GCF_900184225.1. Lineage (NCBI taxonomy): Bacteria > Bacillati > Actinomycetota > Actinomycetes > Micrococcales > Brevibacteriaceae > Brevibacterium > Brevibacterium ihuae. Next base: position 607,957 of record NZ_FXWZ01000002.1, read on the forward strand.
GCGAAAACTGCGGGCATCGGCAGCACCAGCTGGCCGACCGTTCTGCACCACGGTCCCAGTCGCACGGGATGCGATGCTGGAACCATGAGCCTCATCATCACGAATGTCCGCCCGTGGGGCGGTCCTGCCCAGGACATCACGATCGCCGGCGGCCTGTTCACCGATTTCACCGACGCCGGCTCCACGGCGCCGGAACGTCCGGCGGCGGCTTCCGCGTCTTCAGGCACCGGCCCGGCAACCCCCTCCGCAGGTCCCCATCGCGGCACGTCGTCCGGGTCCGTCCCAACGACACCATCCGCGGCCACCGACCCCGTCACGAACGGCACCGACGTCGCCCCGGGGACCGGAGCCGCAGCGGCCGAGGTCGTCGACGGCGGCGGCCTGCTCGCTCTGCCCGGCATCGTCAATGGTCACGCGCATGTCGACAAGTCCTGGCTCGGCCTGCCGTGGCAGTCCTACGGCGGCGAGCACGGCACGGACGGCAGGATCCGCCACGAGAGGGAGCGTCGCGCGGAGCTCGGCATCCCGAGCACCGAGCGCACCGCCCGCGTCCTCGAAGCGATGGTCTCCCACGGCACGACCGCGATCCGCTCCCACGTCGACGTCGACCTCGGGATCGGCCTCGCCGGCATCGACGCGGTACGCGATGCCGTCGCCGCGTATGGGGACGCGCTCGATGTGCAGATCGTCGCCTTCCCGCAGGACGGGGTGCTCCGCCGGCCTGGCGTCCTCGACCTCCTGCGCCGGGCCGCGGAGGACGGCGTCGAGCATATCGGCGGCCTCGATCCGGCGGGGATAGATCGCGACCCGGTCGGTCAGATCGACGCGCTCCTCGACATCGCGGCCGACACCGGGGTCGGTGTCGACATCCACCTCCACGACCCGGCGGAGCTCGGAGTGTTCCAGATCGAGCTCGTCGTCGACCGGATGGAGCAGCGGGGACTCACCTCTCCGGTGAACATCGCCCACGGCTTCGCCGTGGCCCAGATCGACTCCGGGCGCCGACGCGACCTGCTCGCCCGCATGGCCGCGCTCGGGGTGACGATGTCGACCGTCGCCCCACCGCGCCTCGGCGCCGCACAGCTGCCGCTCGCGGAAATGCGCGAGCACGGGGTCGGACTCACCTTCGGCACCGACGGCATTCGGGACCTGTGGAGCCCGTACGGCACGGGTGACACCCTCGGGATCGCCTGGCAGTTCGCCCGCGGCAGCGGACTCGTGCGCGACGAGGATCTGCTCGCCGTGGTGCGCACCGCGACGAGCAACGGCGCGTGGTCCGTCGGCCGGGAGGTGCACGACCTCGTTCCCGGAGCCCGCGCGGACCTCGTCCTCGTCGACGCGGAGAACCCCATGGACGCCCTCGTCCGGTTGCCCGAGCGGCGACTCGTCCTCGGCGGCGGGACGGTGCTCCACAGCACTCTCTGAGGCCTCGGCCGCGCCGCGCCGACGGACAGGTGCAACGGAAACTGCGATGGCGGGCGGAGCCTGCGCAGTCTGCGTCGGCGACTGCAGTTCCCGTCGCACCCCGGGGCCGTTGCGCCCCCGAACTCAGCCGGCGATGTACTCCGCGAGGTGCTTCCCGGTGAGCGTCGTCGGATCCGCGACGAGGTCCGCCGGCGTCCCCTCGTAGACGACCCGGCCGCCCGCGGAGCCCGCCCCGGGCCCGAGGTCGATGATCCAGTCGGCGTGGGCCATGACGGCCTGGTGGTGCTCGATGACGATGACCGAGGTGCCGGAATCGACGAGTGAGTCGAGGAGCCCGAGGAGCTGGTCGACGTCGGCGAGGTGGAGCCCGGTCGTCGGCTCGTCGAGGACGTAGATGCCGCCCTTCTCCCCCATCCGGGCGGCGAGCTTGAGGCGCTGGCGCTCCCCGCCGGACAGCGTGGTGAGCGGCTGGCCGATCGTCAGGTACCCGAGGCCGACCTCGTCGAGCCGGGTGAGGATCTTCGCCGCCGCGGGGATCCGGCCGTCGCCGGCGGAGAAGAAGTCCCGAGCCTCGCTCACCGGCATCGCGAGGACTTCGCCGATGTTCCGGCCGGCGAACTCAAGCTCGAGGACCGAGGCCTCGAACCGCTGCCCGTCGCACACCTCGCACGTCGTCGACACCCCGGCCATGACGCCGAGGTCGGTGTAGATCACTCCCGCACCCTTGCAGTTGGGGCACGCGCCGTCGGAGTTCGCGCTGAACAGGCCGGGCTTGACCCCGTTGGCCTTGGCGAACGCCTTGCGGGTGGGGTCGAGGAGCCCGGTGTACGTCGCGGGGTTGCTCCGCCGGGACCCGCGGATGGCCGCCTGATCGACCACGACGACGTCGTCCCGGCCGGCGAGCGAACCGTGGATGAGCGAGCTCTTGCCGGAGCCGGCGACCCCGGTGACGACGGTGAGCACGCCGAGCGGGATGTCGACGTCGACGTCCCGGAGGTTGTTCGCGTCCGCCCCGCGCACCTCGATGACGCTCTGCGCGGTCCGCACGGCGTCCTTGAGCCGCGCCCGGTCGTCGAGGTGCCGGGCGGTCACCGTGCCGCTCTTCCGCAGCCCGTCGAGCGGACCCGCGTAGCAGATCTCGCCGCCGGCCGTGCCGGCACCAGGGCCGAGGTCGACGACGTGATCGGCGATGGCGATCATCTCCGGCTTGTGCTCGACGACGAGCACGGTGTTGCCCTTGTCGCGCAGGCGGAGCAGGAGCCCGTTCATCCGCTCGATATCGTGCGGGTGGAGACCGGCGCTCGGCTCGTCGAACACGTAGGTGGCGTCGGTGAGCGAGGACCCGAGGTGCCGGATCATCTTCGTCCGCTGCGCCTCGCCGCCGGACAGGGTGCCCGAGGGGCGATCGAGGGACAAGTATCCGAGCCCGATCTCGACGAACGAGTCGAGCAGCTCCCGCAGGCTGCCGAGCAGCGGCGCGATCGACGGCGCGTCGAGCTCGGCGACCCAGGCGGCGAGCTCGGAGATCTCCATCGCGCTCACCTCGCCGATGTGCAGCCCTCCGATCGTCGAGGACCGGGCGGCCTCGTTCAGCCGCGTGCCCCCGCATTCGGGGCACGCGGCGAAAGTGACGACGCGCTCGACGAAGGCGCGGATGTGCGGCTGCATGGCGTCGAGGTCCTTCGACAGGAAGGACTTCCGGATCTGCGGGATCACCCCGGAGTACGTGAGGTTGATTCCGTCGACGCTGATCTTCGTCGGCTCCCTGTACAGCAGGTCGTCGAGCTGCTTCTTCGTGAACTCCCGGATCGGTCGGTCCGGATCGAAGAATCCGCAGCCCCGGAAGATCCTGCCGTACCAGCCGTCCATGCTGTAGCCGGGCACGGAGAGCGCCCCTTCGTTCAGGGACTTCTCCTCGTCGTAGAGCGCGCGGAGGTCGAAGTCCTCGACCCGGCCCATCCCCTCACAGCGCGGGCACATGCCGCCGGTGACGCTGAACGTCCGCTTCTCCGTGACGGTCCGCCCGCCCTTCTCGAGGCGCACCGCGCCGGATCCGCTCGCGGAGGCGACGTTGAAGGAGAACGCCTGCGGGGAGCCGATGTGCGGCTCGCCGAGGCGACTGTAGACGATCCGGAGCAGGGCGTAGGCGTCGGTCGCGGTGCCGACGGTGGAGCGGGAGTTCGCCCCCATCCGCTCCTGGTCGACGAGGATCGCCGTGGTGAGGCCCTCGAGGAGGTCGACGTCGGGACGGGCGAGGGTGGGCATGAAACCCTGGACGAACGCGCTGTAGGTCTCGTTGATGAGTCGCTGCGATTCCGCGGCGATGGTCCCGAACACGAGCGAGCTCTTGCCGGATCCGGACACCCCGGTGACGACCGTGAGGCGGCGCTTGGGGAGGTCGACGCTGACGTCCTTGAGGGTGTTCTCCCGCGCGCCGTGGACGCGGATGACGTCGTGGGAGTCAGCGGGGGACGCGATGTCCCGGTGAGCGGTCATGGCTGGACCTCCGAAGGGGAGCGGGAGCGGGACCGGGTGGTCGCCTGATTCTAATACCCGGTGTAGCGTCCCGGGCGGTGGTTGAGGGCGAGGATGAGGTTGAGGACCACCGCGCCGGCCGCGGACAGCAGCACTGCGGGCCACGGGCTCACGGTGAAGGCGGCGAGGACGATGATGACGTCGATCGCCATCTGCACGTAGCCGGCGCTCCACCCCAGCCGTTCCTGGACGAGGAGCGCGAGGATGTTGACCCCGCCGAGGCTCGACCGGTGGCGGAACAGGATGAGCAGCCCCACACCGGCGAGCACGTTGCCGGTGAGCGTGCCGTAGACCGGCTGGACCTCGATTCCGCCGAGCATGACCGGGTGGACGAGCGTGAGACCGGACACGAGGAGCACGGCGATGACCGTGCGGAGGGTGAAGCTCCACCCCTTCTTCCACAGCGCGAGGGCGAAGAACGGGAGGTTGACCAGGGGGAACATCACCGCCACGGGGAGCCCGGTGGCGAAGCCGAGGAGCAGTCCGAGCCCCGCGGTGCCGCCGGTGACGGCGAACGACTCGTCGAGCAGGAACAGGCCGAGCGAGGCGAGGAAGGTCCCGGTGAGCAGACCCCACACGTCCTCGATCCACGAGTGCTTCTGGAGCGCCTGGTCGACCCCGCTCATCTGGCCGAGCGGCGCGGTCGGGCGCTCCGGGCGATCGGCACGTCCCGGGAGGTGCGCGCTCCCCTGCGGGGCGGCAGGCGGCTGCGACTGATCGGGCGTGCGTTCGGTCATGGTGTCCTTCGGCTTCCGGGGTGCGCCGCGCGGGTCCGGCGGCAGGGCATCACAGCAGGATACCGACAGGGCAGTCGCGATAGAGTCGCGAACGATGGCATATTCGGCTCCCTCCCCCTCCGACCCGCGGCTTCCCGGCGCGCAGCGGCGCACCCGGTTCGCGGTCTGGGCGGATGCCCTCATCGCCGTAGTCGCGGTGGCCTACACCCTGCCGCTGCTGCCTGCGGCCGCGCTCTCCGCACCCCCGTGGGCATCGCCCCTCCTGCTCGTCCTCACCGCGGTCATCGGCGCGGCGCTCCCCTTCCGCCGCCGTGCCCCACTCGCGGTCCTCGCAGTGATGATCCTCGCGATGAGCGCGCACGCGGTCCTCGGCGCCCCGCTGCTCGCCGTCGACGTCCTCGCCCTGCCCGCCCTGTACAGCCTCGCCGCTCTCCGGCCGCCGGCGGTCTCGCTGCCGGTTGCGCTTGCGGTGCTCGCGTGGCTCCTCGCGACGACGCTGCCCCGCCTCGGCGAGGAGTACCTCAACCCCGGCGAGGTCGGCCTGCTCTGCGTCGTCGTCGCCTGGGTGTGGACGTGGGGCACGCTCGTCCGGATCCGCCGCGCCCATCTCGCAGGTCTCCGCGAGCACGCCCTCCGGCTCGAGCGGGAGCAGCAGGTGCTCGCCGAGGCGGCCGTCGCCGAGGAGCGGGCCCGGATCGCCCGCGAGATGCACGACATCGTCTCCCACAGCCTGAGCGTCGTCGTCGTGATGTCCGAGGGCGCGGCCGCAACCGTCGAGACCGATCCGGGGCGGGCGCGCGAGGCGATGCTCCGGGTGCGCGACACCGGGCGCAGCGCGCTCGCGGACATGCGCACGATGCTCGGCGTCCTCCGGGGGCCCGATGCTGGGGAGGGGGATCCGCAGCCAGGACTCGCGCAGCTCCCCGACCTCGTCGCCGAATTCCGCGCTGCGGGCCTGCCGGTCGAGCTCGCCGTCACCGGCGGGAGTCAGGAGATGTCCACCGGGCTCGAGGCGACCTTCTACCGGATCGTGCAGGAGGCGCTGACGAACGCGCGCCGCCACGCCGGGCCCGACGTCGCCCGGGTCGAGGTCGCCCTCGACATCGACGACGCGCTCGCCCGGGTACGTATCTCCGATGACGGGCGCGGCCCGGATCCGCGGCGGTCCCGGTCCGGACCGGCGACGGGCTCAGGACGGGCGACGAGCTCCGGATTGGGGCTGCGCGGGATCCGGGAGCGGGTCGCGGCGTCCGGGGGTACGGTGTCCACCGGGGCGCGCGAGGGCGGAGGCTTCGAGATCATCGCCTCCATCCCGCTCCGCGCGCGGGCCGGGGCCGCGCCTCCGACCGCACATGGACCGGATGCCGCGCAGGCGCACGATGCCGAGCCAGCGCCGGATGACGATCGGACAGGAGGTGCCGCATGACGATCCGCGTCGTCCTCGTCGACGATCAGGAGATGATCCGGGCCGGGCTGCGGATGATGCTCGACTCCCGCCCGGAGATCAGCGTCGTCGGCGAGGCCGGGGGCGGCGAGGAGGCGATCGCCCTCCTCGACGCCGTCGATGCCGACGTCGTCGTCATGGACGTGCGGATGCCGCGCCTCGACGGGGTCGCCGCGACCCGCCGGATCCGCGCGGCCGACGACGCGCCCGCCGTGCTCGTCCTCACGACCTTCGACCTCGACGAGTACGCCTATGACGCGCTGCGCGCCGGCGCGGGCGGATTCCTCCTCAAGGACGCTCCGCTCGAGGAGATCGCCCAGGCGATCGGCCACGTCCACGCCGGGGAGGCGATCGTCGCCCCGAGCACCACGCGCAGGCTCCTCGACCAGGTCATCGGCGCGCGCGGGAGCGCAGGCGACGGCACCGCCCCGCGGGTGCCCGATCCCCGGCTCGAGCGCCTCACCGCGCGGGAGCGGGAGGTCCTGCTCGAGGTGGCCCGCGGGCACTCGAACGCGGAGATCGCCGAGCGCCTCGTCCTCGCCGAGGGGACGGTGAAGATCCACGTGGGCCGGATCCTCACCAAGCTCGGTCTGCGCGACCGGGTCCAGGCGGTGGTCCTCGCCCACGAGTCCGGTCTCATGCATCGCGGCGACGCAGATCCCGAGAGCTGAACCCGCCGGTCGGCCCGCACCCGTCGACCGGCACGTATGCCCTGAGGCATACCCCGAGGTTATGCCCGAGGGCTGACGACGCGGACGGCGATCCCCGAGATGGTGGATGCATGACCGACATCATCAGCACCCACGGACTGACCAAGACCTACGGACGGCACACCGTCGTCGAGGACCTCGACCTGCGCGTCCCCACCGGATGCGTGTACGGCTTCCTCGGCCCGAACGGGGCAGGGAAGTCGACGACGATGAAGATGCTCCTCTCCCTCGTGAGCCCCACCCGCGGGGAGGTGACGATCATGGGCCGGCCGATGAACCGCGGCACCCGGCGGGACCTGCTCGGCGGGATCGGCTCCCTCATCGAATCGCCACCGGGCTACGGGCACCTCACCGGGGCGGAGAACATGCGCATCGTCCAGCGCCTGCTCGGCCTCGCCGACGCGCAGATCGACGAAGCGGTCCGCACGGTGCGCCTGGAGAACCAGCTCGACAAGAAGGTCCGCGACTACTCGCTCGGGATGAAGCAGCGCCTCGGGATCGCCATGGCGCTCGCGCGGCAGCCCCGGATCCTCATCCTCGACGAGCCGACGAACGGCCTGGACCCCGCCGGGATCGAGGAGATCCGCGGGCTTCTCCGGTCGCTCGCCGACTCCGGGGTCACCGTCATGGTGTCCTCCCACTTGCTCGGCGAGATCGACCGCACGGCCACCGTGCTCGGCATCCTCAGCGGCGGCCGACTCGTGTTCCAGGGCACGCGGGAGCAGCTGTTCGCCGCCTCGACCCCGGACCTGCTCCTCGACACCGCGGACCCGCAGCGCACCGCCTCGCTCATCCGACCCGAGCTGCAGCGCGGCGCGCACGGCCGCACCCTGCGCCTCACCGGCATCGATGAGCCGGCGACCGCCCGGCTCGTCAGCGAGCTCGCCGGTGCGGGGATCGACATCTACGGCGTGCGGCGCGACAAGCAGACCCTCGAGGACGTCTTCATGGACGTCACCGCCGGGGGTGGTCTGTGATGAGCGCACGACTCCTGCGACTCGAGTTCTCCAAGATGCGCCGGCTCCGCATGGGGCTCAGCGCCGCCGCGCTCGTCTGCGCCGTCTCCGGGTTGAGCATCATGAGCGCGGTGAGCTCCCCGGAGTTCAGCCCCGCCGCGCCCGAGGCGTGGGCCGGGCTGCTCGCCGGCCTCTCGCTCGCCGTGCCGGTCGGCTCACCGCTCATCATCGCCGTGCTCGCCAGTCGCCAGGTCGACATCGAGCACCGGGCGAGCGGCTGGTTGCTCGCGCGCACCGCGGGCGTCACCGCCGGCCGGCTGTGCCGGACGAAGTTCGCCGCCACCGCGATCTGGGTGGCCGGGGCGACCGTGCTCAGCAGCCTGCTCGTCTCGGGGTTCGGGCTCGCGGTGGGGATCACCGCCCCGCTGCCCGTGGCCGCATGGGCGCTCTACACTCTGCTGGCGGCCACCGTCAGTCTCGTCGTTCTCGCCCTGCACGTCGTGCTCGCCACCGTGGTGGACAATCAGCTCGTCACGCTCGGCATCGGGGTGGTCGGCACGCTCATCGCGGTGTTCGCCAGCGGCTTCCCGCCGCTGCTCGCCCACCTGTCGCCGTGGGGCTACTACGCCCTGGCGACGGGGGCCGCCTTCGTCGGCGACGCCCCCGAACTCCTCACCCCGGCCTACCCGAGCGTCACCGCGCTCGCCGTGGTGGGCTCCCTTCTCTTCGTCCTCGCCACCGGATTCCTCGACCTCAAGGAGGACTGACATGAATGCCGTCCGCGCCGAGTTCCTCAAACTCTCCCGATCCCTGAGCTGGGTCGTCGTGCTCCTGCTCCCGACCGCCATGGTCCTCTCCGGGGTCGCGAACACCCTGGCCTCCGGTCAGACCCCGGCCGAGGGCTGGCACACGATGTGGCTGCGCTCAGTCGTCGTCCACGGGATGGCCCCGCTGCCGCTCGGCATCGCGATCATCGCCTCCCTCGTGTGGCGGCCCGAGCGGCAGGGCGGGAACTGGAACGCCCTGCTCAGCGGCCCGACCTCGGCGCTGCGGATCGCGGTGGCGAAGACCGCGGTGATCGCGACGGCCGCCGCGGCCATGCAGCTCGTGCTCCTCGGGGTGCTCACGGTGTTCGGGAGGTTCGTGTTCGGGCTGCCGGGGCTGCTGCCCGGTGAGTACCTGGCGATCAGCCTGCTCATCATCGCCGCGAGCATCCCGGTGGCCGCCGTGCAGTCGGGCCTGTCGATCCTGCTGCCGTCCTTCGCCGCGCCCGTGGCCTGCGCGCTCGTCGCCTCGGGTGTCTCCGTGGTGCTCCTGCTCGCGGACGTCGGTGCGCTGATCGCGGTGCTCCCCCATGCGCTCATTGCCCGCACCACCCAGCTGGGCACCGGCACCTTCGCCGACCCCGGCACGATCGGGTTCGGCGACGTCGCCGCGATTCTCGCGTGCACGGTGCTCCTCACCGCAGCGGCGATCGCCGGGAGCGCCGCACTCCTCGCCCGCCGCGAGGTGCGGGGGTGAAGGCGTTGGACGAACGCCTCGGCGGGGATCAACGCGACCCGCTGGGCGATGGACCGGGCCGACCGCAACGACGGGTACCGAAACCTCATGCTGCGCACGCTCGACCGGCTGGGGCTCGGGTTCACCTCGTGAGCCGGGCCGGGATGGCCTCGCCGGTGGGACAATGACGTCGAGACTTCGATCGATCCACCACTCCAGGAGGCGCACCATGGCCGGGCACCGCATCTTCACCACGAGCTTCTCGAGCATCTACCCGCACTACGTCACCAAGGCGGAGAAGAAGGGCCGCGGCAAGGCCGAGGTCGACACCGTCATCACCTGGCTCACGGGGTACTCCGAGGCGGACCTCGAGCGCGTCATCGAGAACGACACGGACCTCGCGACCTTCTTCGCCGAGGCGCCGGAGCTCAACCCCAACGCCGAGCTCATCACCGGCGTCGTCTGCGGGGTGCGGGTCGAGGAGATCGAGGACCCGCTCATGCAGAAGATCCGCTGGATGGACAAGCTCGTCGACGAGGTGGGCCGGGGCAAGAAGATGGAGTCGATCCTGCGCGGGTGACCGGATCCCACCACTGCTGCCCGCGGCCACCGTTCCGACAGTTCCAGGAGGACGCACCATGAACCTCATCCTGCGCATCATCGTCAATGCCCTGGCGCTCGCCGCCGCGGTCTGGTTCCTGCCCGGGATGGAGATCGCCGGGTGCGACGCCTTCGCCGCCTCGCTCGGGGACACCGGCTCGACCGTCGTGGCGTACCTCGTCATCGGTGCCCTGTTCGGGGTGGTGAATGCACTCGTCCGGCCGCTCGTCGAACTCGTCGCACTCCCCCTGACCTGCCTGACGCTCGGCCTGTTCGCCGTCGTCATCAATGCGCTCATGCTGCTCCTCACCGCATGGGTCTCGCAGTTCACCCCGATCACGCTGAGCTTCGACGGGTTCCTCACCGCACTGTTCGCCGCGATCATCGTCGCGATCGTGTCCGCGGTCCTCGGCTGGGTCATGCCCGACCGCCGGGCCGAACGCAGCCGCGAGGACTGAACCCCGGCCGCAGGTCCGCGGTGCACCACCGGGCCGGTCGGCCCTGGTTTCCGGCAGGTCACCCTGTACCCGGCGCGCCATCGGGTCTACTGTCGGAGCATGTCGAACACACGCCCGATCACCCGTGCCCCGCGCTTCGGCGCCGACCGCGCCATCCGCATGTACCAGCGGCACATCTCGCCGCGCAAGGGATTCACCTGCGCCTCCCTCGTCGCGGGTGCCGAGCGCTCCTGCTCGGCCGTGATCCGCTCGATCATCGCCGAACGTGGAGTGATCGGCGGGATCCGCCCCTCGATGTTCCAGTTCGCCCGCTGCTCCCGCGCCGCGGCCTCGCTCAAGGCCGGCGGCGGCAATGTGCAGGGCGTGTGCTGCCTGGGCGGGATCCCCATCCCCTTCCGGTTCTGAGCTCCCCACTCTCACCTGCTGCGACGGAGATCAGTCAGGTACCGCCCTGGGACTGGAGCACCGCGATCTTCTGCCACACCTTGCGCGCCATGTCGGACGTCAGCGTCTCGATGCCCTCGACCGCATCGAGCACCTCGCCGTCGGTGGTGTCCTCGGCGAACAGCGCGGCCGCCTTGCCGACGAGGGAGAGCATCTCCGTGCAGTAGTCGAAGTAGTGGGCAAGCTGCTCGCGGGTCAGATCGAGCCCGCCGTCCTCGCGTGAGCCCCGTTCCAGCCGCTCGGGCACCTTGGTGAGCTGGTGCATGTCGATGACGTGGGCGAGCGAGCGCAGCCGGTGGACGAGGCGCAGCACCCGCGCACGCTCCATGCGCTCCGGGACCGCGACGAGGAAGAAGATCGCGATGCCGGCGAACACGAGGTTGTTCACCGCGGTCTCGAGCAGCGGCAGCAGGTCGACCGGCCCCATCGAATCGGGGTCCTCCCCGATGTCCACGCCGGCGAGCACGATCGCCCCGCCGAACACGACGATGACGGTGATGATCCCGGCACGCGAGAGGAGCCGGGCGAGGCTCACCCGGCGGCGGCTGATCCCGCCGCCCTCGATGACCTCGTCGACGAGCCCGAGGAGCTCGCTGCACACCTCCCACAGGCCGCGATCCGGGAAGCGACTGCGGATCCGCTGCTGCAGGCGGGCCGTCGATTCACGGACCGCCGCGCTGTCGAGGCGCTGGTAGCGGCTGTCCGCGGGAGGACCGTCGTCGTGGTCGTCGGGGCGGGCTGCGAGCTCAGATGGATTCGGCACGCATCGATGGTATGCGAGAGGTGCGCGACCGGGCCTCATCGCCCGCCGGTCACGGAGCCTCGGGCGCCGGGCGCGGCTGCGGCTCCCGCAGCGCCATGAGGGCCGCCCCGCTGAGCAACGCAGCCATGACGACGGCCATCACCGGGTAGCCGCCCACGAGTTCGGCCAGCCCCGGACCGGCGACGAGCGCGACGGCGCCGACGGCGGTCATCGGTGCGACGAAGACGCCGTTGATCGCCGCGAAGTTCTTCGTCCCCCAGCGATCCGACACGGCCGTCGCCTGGAGCAGGGTGTGGCATCCGCGGACGGCGCCGGCGAGCACGGCGACGGCGATGAGGAGCCAGGCCGGACCCGGCAGCAGGGCGAGGAGCCAGAGCGCACCGGCGCCGAGGACGAACACGGTGGCCGTCCGCGCCCGGGGGCTCGTGGCGCGGGCGAACTGCGGGTACCCGATGCGCCCGAACACCTGGCCGGCCCCGACGAGGCCGAGCGCGGTCGCGGCGAGCCCGTAGGACATCCCGCGCTCGAGGAACATCGGGATGATGTTGATCGTCACCGCGAAGAGGGTGAACGTCGCGACCGCCATCGTCACCTGGAGGATCCGGAATCGCGCCGACCGGGTGACCGCGCGGACCTCCGCGGTCGCCCGCGCCGATCCGCGGGTCGGGGGCGCATCGGACCAGGCGCGGTTGAGGAGGAGCGCATGGAGCGGGATGGTGATGACCGCGAGGATGCCGGCCATGGCGACGTAGCCGGTGCGCCATCCCAGGGTGTCGACGAGCAGCGCGACGAGCGGGGCGAACACCGTCGAGGCGAACCCGCCGACGAGCGTGAGGGTGGTGAGCGGGCCGACCCGGCGCGGGCCGTACCAGCGGGTGATGACGGCGAATGCGGGCGGGTAGAGGACCGCCGACTGCGCGAAGCCCGCGACGAGCCACGCCGCATAGAACAGCACGAGGTTCGGCGACCAGGCGACGAGGAGGAGTGCGAGCACCCCGATGATCGACCCCGTGGTCATCACCGAACGGGGGCCGCGGTGGTCGAGGCTCCGCCCCACCCGGACGCCGAGCAGCGCGGAGACGAGGAGGCCGGCGGCAAGCGCGCCGGTGATCGTCGTATGGCTCCACCCGGTCTCTTCGGAGATCGGAACGACGGCGACGGGCAGCGAGTAGTAGAGCAGGCCCCAGCTCGTGAGCTGGGCGGCGCAGAGAGCGGCCATCCCGCCCCGGGGTCGGTCGGTCATCGAACGGATCCGGGAGGTCGCGTCGGTGTCGTCACTCCCCCATTATGCCCATATATTGACAGCCGTCGATACGACGTGCTCGAATTGACATCGACAGCCGTCGATATCCGGGTCCGTCGCCGGTCCCGCGCACCGCCCGCCCGCACCGCAGTCCCGAGGAGATCCCCGTGTCCGCTGCTCCCTCGCTCACCCTGCCCGTCGCCGTCATCGGAGCCGGCCCGGTCGGTCTCGCCGCAGCGGCGCACCTGCTCGCCCGCGATCTCGAGCCGATCGTGTTCGAAGCGGGTCCGGAGCCGGCCTCCGCCGTGAGCGCCTGGGGGCACATCCGCCTCTTCTCCCCGTGGCGGTACGACATCGACCCCGCCGCCCGCGCGCTCCTCGAGCGGACCGGCTGGACGGAACCCGACCTCGACCACCTCCCCACCGGAGCCGAGCTCGTCGCCGACTACCTCGCGCCGCTCGCCGCGACACCGGAGCTCCGCGCCCGGATCCGCACCGGCTCCCGGGTCGTCGCGGTCAGCCGCGACAGCCTCGACCGGACCCGCGGCCGTAACCGTGAGACCACACCCTTCCTCGTTCGGGTCGAGGACGAGCGCGGTGCTCTCACCGATCACCGCGTGCGTGCGGTGATCGACGCCTCGGGCACGTGGAGCACCCCGAATCCGCTCGGACAGGCCGGCCTGCCGGCCTTCGGCGAGGACGCGGCACGTACCGCCGGGTCCGTCACCTCGCCCCTGCCGGACGTCCTCGGCCGCGATCGGGAGGAGTTCGCCGACCGGCACGTCCTCGTCGTGGGAGCCGGGCACTCGGCTGCGAACACCCTGCTCGCGCTCGCCGAACTCCGCGCCGCGGCGCCGTGCACCCGGATCAGCTGGGCGATCCGATCCGCGAGTCCCGAATCGGTCTACGGCGGTGAGGACAGGGACGGCCTGCCTGCCCGCGGTGCCCTCGGCTCCCGTCTGCGCTCCCTCGTCGACGGCGGCGCGATCGACCTGCACACCGAGTTCACCATCACCGCGCTCGATTCGAACGGGCCTCTGACCGTCCATGCCGACACCCCGGCCGGGTCGGTCGCGCTCGATGTCGACCGGGTGGTGCCGACGACCGGATTCCGCCCCGATCTCAGCATGCTCCGCGAGATCCGCCTCGACCTCGATCCCGTCGTCGAGGCGCCGCGGGAGCTCGGACCGCTCATCGACCCCGAGTTCCACAGCTGCGGGACGGTGCCCCCGCACGGGGCCGCGCTGCTCGCCCACCCGGACCCGGACTTCTACATCGTCGGGATGAAGTCCTACGGCCGGGCACCGACCTTCCTCATGGCCACCGGTTACGAGCAGGTGCGTTCGATCGCGGCCGCGCTGGCCGGCGACCGGGACGCGGCCGAGCGCGTCGAGCTCGTTCTGCCGGAGACCGGGGTGTGCTCGGCCGATCTCGGCACCGGCGTCGACGCGGATGGCGGAGGCGCCGGGTGCTGTGCGCCAGCGGGCTCCTCGGCGCCGGCGCCCGCTTCCGCGGACGACGGCGGGTGCTGTGCCCCGGCCGCGGACACGTGCTGCTCGCCGAGCGGCTCCCCACGTCCGGTGACCCTCGGGATCCACACCGGCACGGCGCACGGGCGCAGCGCGGAGCGAGCGGACGCGTGAGCGCGACCGGAACCCCCCGTTCCCGGCGTCCGGACCCGGCCCATGGAGGCCGCGGACTGGCCGGCGGTCGAGGAGATCTACCGGGAGGGCATCGCCACCGGACAGGCGACGTTCGAATCGGCTCCCCCGGCGACCTGGGAGGACTTCTCCGGCTCGCGGCCTGCCGCCTTCCGGCTCGTCGCAGTCGACGAGGGGTCCGCGGTGCTCGGATGGGTGGCCGCCACCCGGGTGTCCGCGGGGGACGTGTACCGGGGGGTGATCGAGCACTCGGTCTACGTCCACCCGCGCGCCGCGGGCCGGGGTGTGGCCGGTGTGCTGCTGCGTGAGCTCATCCGGGTGGCCGAGGACGAGGGGATCTGGACGATCCAGGGTTCGCTGTTCCCCGAGAACACCGCGAGCGTCCGACTCCACGAGAGCGCCGGGTTCCGGGTCGTCGGCCGCCGGGAGCGGATCGCCTTCATGACGTACGGACCGTTCGCCGGCCGGTGGCGCGACACCGTCATCGTCGAGCGCCGCAGCCCCGTCGCGGACCCCCGCTGAACCGACCCGCGCCGCGGACCGCGAGTCCGGAGCACAGGGGCGCGGGGAGCGGGGACACGGCACCGGCGTGAAGCACGGGTGTGGTACTTCTGAGGGATGGACACCGACGTCACCCCGAGCACACCCGCCCCCGGATCCGCGACCGCAGAGCGCGCGATGACCTACGACGAGGTGGTGCTTGGCAGACGGACGATCCGCGGATTCACCGACGAACCCGTCTCCCGGGCCGTCCTCGAGGAGATCATCGGGCTCGCGATCCGCTCGCCCTCCTCCCTCAACAGCCAGCCGTGGAACTTCACCGTCATCACCGGCGAGCCCCTCGAGCGGATCCGGGCCGGCAACGTCGAGCGCAACCTCGCCGGCATCCCGGAGTCGCGCGAGTTCCGCGGCTCCGACCCGTATCAGGGCGAGCACCGCGAGCGGCAGATCGGCGTGGCCAAGCAGCTGTTCGCCGCGATGGGCATCGCCCGGGAGGACAAGCCCGCGCGCCAGGACTGGGTGCTCCGCGGCTTCCGTCAGTTCGACGCCCCGGCCTGCATCATCGTCACCTACGACCGCGTGCTCCACGGCGGGGACATCCCGGTGTTCGACTGCGGCGCCGTCGCCACCGCGCTCGTCAACGCCGCGTGGTCCCGCGGGCTCGGCTGCTGCGTGAACTCGCAGGGCATCATGCAGTCCCCGGTGGTGCGCGAGGAGGCCGGCATCGCCGAGGACCAGGTCATCATGATCGCGATCGCCATCGGCCATCCGGACGAGTCGGTCCCGGCGAACAGCGTGGTCTCGCGGCGCAAGTCGGTCGCGGAGGCGACGACGTTCATCGGGTTCGACGGTCCGGCGGCCTGAGGCTCAGGCCGCTCCTGTCCGGCGGGCGACAAGGAGGAGTGCGAGGACGGCGACGCAGACCGCGGCGAGCACGACGGCGGCGATGGCCACCGCCCCGCTGAGCGTGCCCGTAGTCGCGAGCACCCCGACGCCGATCGCGGCCAGCGCCTGGAGGATGTAGGCGACGAGGTAGAGCAGGGAGAGCACGGCGCCGCGGTGCTCGTCCGGAGCGATCCGGTTGATCACACCGAGGCCACCGGTGAACGCGAGCGAGTACGCGATGCCGCCCACGATGCACCACGCGAAGAACAGCGGCAGGGATTCGAATGCGCTCGCCGCGGCCATGAGTCCCAGGCTGAGCACGGTCGTCAGCGCCCCCGCGGCGACGAGGGCGCCGGCACGGGCGCGGCCGAGGAACAGTCCCGTGAGCCCGATGCAGGCGGCCGAGGCGCCCAGCAGTCCGCCGACGACAGCGGTGTCGTCCGCGGTGGTGAACTGGTCGATCATCGTCGCCCCGAGCGAGAGGAAGATCGCGCCGACGCAGTACGCGAGCGCCACGGACAGGGTCGCGATGAGGAATCCGAGGCGGATCCCCGCGGGAACGTACGGTGCCTGCGGACTCCACCGGGCGCGCACGGCGGGCCGGTCGTCGGGGCTGAGGACGAGAGCGGTGATCGACACCAGAGCCAGGACGAAGAGGACGATGTAGCTCCACACGAGCGGGAGCGGGAAGTGCTCGGCGAGCACGCCGCTGAGGACCAGGGCGCAGGCGAGGCCGGTCGCGGTCGCGACGGTGGCGGTCGTGCTCGCGACGCGCGGGTTTCCGGTGGGGTTGTTCTCCGTGAGAGCTGCAGTGGCCGCGCCCACGGTGAGACCGGTGCCCGCCCCCTGGAGGACGCGCCCGGCGTAGAGGAAGAGGACGTTCGGGGCGAACGCGAAGACGAGAGCGGAGAGCGCGATGAGCGCGATGCCGGCGATCATCACCCACCGCCTGCCGTAGACGTCGGACAGATTGCCGAGCAGCGGGAGCACGACCATGAGGGTGAGCTGGTAGGTGGCGAAGACCGAGGTCACGACGACCGGCGCGAGGTCCCACTGCTCCGCATAGATCGGATAGAGGACGCTCGGCGCCCCGGACGACCACAGTCCCAGGGCGAGGACGGAGGCGGCGGCCCAGAAGTACCCTCGCCGTCCGAGTCGGGGCGCGGGGCGGCGCGATGAGCTGTGCATCCGCCCTCTCCTCTCCGACCCGGTCTCGACCGCACCTCACAGCGGAGGACACCGCGGCGCTGCGGCTGGGTCCGATCCTATCCGCGGAGCATCGTGTTCGTCGGGTCGCCCCCCGCGTCGGAGCGTTCCGGTGCGCGTCGGCCGCTGCGGTACCCGTGTGCGCCTCCGCTGGGCGACTGCACCATGTCGATGACCCCGGGTTCCTCATTCTCCGTCCGCAGTTCGGATTCTGCTGACGAATGCCTGTGCCGCCGGTGAGGGATTGAATCCGCTCCAGGCGAGGTATTCGATGCGCGTCGGACCCCCGGTGACGGCGATGGTGCGCAGGTCGGGATCCTCGGGCACCACGGCGGGCGGGAGCAGGGTGATGACGAGGTCCTCGCGGACGAGGTCGAGGATGAGATCGGTGCTCATCGCCTCGAACGCGACCTCCCGTCGCAGGCCGGCGGACCGGAAGGCGAGGTCCGACTGGATCCGCCCGGGCGTGCCCTGTGAGAAGTCGACGAACGGTTCGTCGGCGAGGTCGGCGAGGCGCACGCGCCTGCGCCCGGCGAGACGGTGGCGGGCGGACACGACGGCGACATGGCGCTGCCGTCCGAGCACCCGGGACGCCACGCCCTGCGGCGGACCGGTGTCCGGGAGTCCGAGCACCGCGACGTCCAACCGCCCGTCGCCGATGGCGGAGACGAAGGTGTCGCTGCCGCCTCCGCGCAGGGCGATCCGCACCTCGGGGTGATCCCGGTGGAAGGCTCCGAGGGTCGCCGCGATGTCGATCGCGGTGACGGTGGGGATGACGCCGAGGGCCAGCGTGCCGCTGATCCGTCCGGTGGCGGCCGTGGAATCGGCCACCGCGCGCTCGGCGGCTTCGAGGCTCGCCCGCGCCTGCGGCAGGAACGCCCGACCGGACGGCGTGAGCTCGACCCGGCGGCTCGAGCGGGCGAACAGGGTGACGCCGAGTTCGTGCTCGAGCGCCTTGATCTGATGGCTGAGCGCGGACTGCACGACGAAGCACCTTTCGGCCGCCCGGGTGAAGCTGCGCTCCTCGGCGACGGCGACGACGTACCGCATCTGCTGGAGCTCCATCCATCCATGATGACTGTGCATGGTCTGCATGACAACAATGCGTTGGACTCATCCGTCCTTGCCTCCGACGATGGACACATGACCACGACGAGCTCGCCCCGCTCCCCCGTTTCAGCGACCGCACCGACCGCGCGTTCCCGCGCGGGGTGGACGGCGTTCGCCGCGCTCTCCCCGGCGGTGTGGGGCACGACGTACATCGTCACCACGCACCTGCTGCCCGAGGGTCACCCGCTGTTCGCCGCGCTCATGCGCTCCCTCCCCGCCGGCCTCCTCGCGATCCTGCTGGTCCGCCGGCTCCCGCACGGGAGCTGGTGGTGGAAGAGCCTCGTGCTCGGCACGCTCAACATGGGGGCCTTCTTCCCGCTGCTGTTCCTTTCCGCGCAGCTCCTGCCCGGCGGGGTCGCCGCGACGCTCGGCGCCACCCAGCCGCTCGTCGTGGCCTTCCTCGCCGTCGCGATCCTCCATGAGCGACTGTCCGCGTGGCGCGTGACCTGGGGAATCGTCGGCGTCGTCGGCATCGGTCTCGTCGTCCTCGGGCCCGCCGCCGCGCTCAGCCCGCTCGGGGTGCTCGCCGGGATGGCCGGCGCCGTGTCGATGGGCACCGGGGTCGTCCTCACGAAGCGCTGGGGTCGGCCGCCCGGAGGCTCGTCACTGGGCCTGGCCGGGTGGCAGCTCACCGCCGGCGGCCTGGTCCTCCTCGTCCCCGCTCTCGCCATCGACGGCGTGCCCGCCGATATCGACGGCCCGGCCGTCGTCGGGTACCTGTGGCTGGGGCTCATGGGCGCGCTGCTGACCTACACCCTGTGGTTCTCCGGCATCCGACGCCTGCCCGTCACCGCGACCGCGCTCCTCGGCCTGCTCTCCCCGCTCGTCGCCGCGGTCCTCGGCGCGGTGATCGCCGGCGAGGCTCTCACCCCGATCCAGCTGGTCGGGTTCGCCGTCGCGCTCACCGCGATGGTCGCCGGTCAGCTCCCCTCACCGATCCGTCCGACCCCGTCACCGCGGGTCCCGCAGAAGGAGATCACCCCATCATGAGAATCGCCGTGTTCGGCGCCACCGGGATGGCCGGCAGTGCCACCGTCGCCGAGGCCCTCAGCCGCGGCCATTCCGTCCTCGCCCTCTCCCGGCGCCCGGGTGCGGAACCGGATCGACCGGGGTGTCGATCCCGGGCCGTCGACATCGCCGACCGTCGGGCGGTCGATTCCGTGCTCGCCGAGGTCGACGCCGCGGTGCTCGCCGTCCGCCTGCCACCAGGTCAGGAGTCCGCCGTCGCGGGTCTCACCCGTGGGTTGCTCGATGCCGCCGCGCGTCGCGGCACGCGCGTCCTCGTCATCGGCGGATCCGCGCCGCTGCACTCCCCCGGCGACCCCGATCGCCTCCTCATCGACGACCCCGCATACGTGCCCGCAGCATGGCGCTCGGTCGCCGCGGCGAGCCTCGAGCAGTTCCGCGTGTGCCGCGAGCATGCGTTCGACGACTGGGTCTACCTCAGCCCGCTGACCGTGTTCGAACCCGGTGAGCGGTCCGGCAGGTACCGGCGCGGCACCACGACGCTCCTCACCGATGCGCACGGGCGCTCCCGCATCACTGCTCCGGATTGCGCCATCGCCGTCGTCGATGAGCTCGAGCACCCCGGGGAGGACCGGCACTTCACTGTCGTCGGGCCCGAGTGACCGAACCGTCGGTGGAGCCGTCCCAGTGCGGTTGCCCGCGCTCATGCCCGGGGTCACTGCGGTAGGACCGCGGGGTGAACCCGAGCACGCGGCGGAAGTCGGTGCTCAGGTGGGCATGATCGGAGTAGCCGAGTTCGGCGGCGACCCGTGCGATCGACAGCGCCGGTTCCTCACGGAGGCGCTGCGCGGCTTCCTGGAGCCGGTAGCGGCGGATGATGGTGAGCGGCGCCAAGCCGACGTACCGCTGCGCGATCCGCTGCACTCCTCGGGTCGAGATCCCGAGGCGCTCGGCGACCTCGTCGACCCGGACGAGTGTGCGGTCAGCGGCGATGAGGTCCTCCATGGCATTGGCGAGCCGTCCGCCCTCGTCCGGCGGTGCGAGGTTCTCACGCACCCACGCCGTGAGGGCCTCGACGGCGCGTTCGCGGCCGGGAGCGTCGCCGCCGTCGCGCATCGCGTTCGCGACCGTCCGGTGCAGTGCGGGTGCAGGGAATGGCACCTCGGAGTCGGCGATGGCCCCGGGCGCGGGGTGCAGAGCCGCGATCCCGGCGGGCCGCAGCAGCGCACCGACCGCCCAACCGCTGCCGCTGAGCTCGCGATGGGATGCCCCGGTGGTGGGTCCGACGAGGGACTCCCCGCCGGGTTCGACAACGAGGTTCGAGGCGGGGAACGGCAGCACGTCCTGTCGTGACGTCTTTCCGGGCGGGAGGTTCCACACCGGGATCCAGATCCAGCGGATCCGGTCACTCAGGTCGTCGGGAGCCGGATGCCGGTGGAAGCGCGGGAGCGCTGAGGGGTAGAGGATCCCCCGCTCATCGGTGAGATCGCTCATCGCATCATCGCTCCGGCATGGTGTCGTGAATCTCCAAGCGTCACCGTCGGGCTCGCTCGTACGCTCATTCCATGAATACACATGACACGCTCCGTTTCGGAGTCACCGGAGACCACACCACCGACGGGATCCCCCACGGTTCGACGAGCCTGACGCCGTTCCTCGCCCTCGAGGGTGCAGGCGATGCCCTCGAATTCTATCGCTCGGTGTTCGGCGCGCGCGTCGTCGATTCCACCGAGATGAGCGGCGTCATCGTCCACGCCGAGCTCGATTTCGGCAGCGGCAGGATGCAGATCGGCGAGCCCAGCCCGGATTACGGCATGGTCCCGGCCCCGGGCGGCGACCAGGCCTGCTACTCGATGGGACTGTACTGCTCCGACGTCGACGCGATCGTCGACCGAGCCACCCGGGCCGGAGCGACCGTGCGCGAGCCGGTGAGCACCTTCGTCTCCGGGGACCGCTTCGCCTCGATCCGCGATCCGTTCGGTGTTCGCTGGTCGATCATGTCCCGGGTGGAGGACCTCTCCGAGGAGGAGAGCAGCCGTCGCATCGCCGCCTGGGCTGCCGAACAGGAGTCCGCCGGGTGATCGGTCATGCGCTGAAGGAGCCGACTCCGTTCTGAGGTGGATGCGGATGGTCGGCTCCCGATCATCGCTTCTCCGACCGACCTCGCATAGTCACCCGTCATCCGCCGACCGAAGCCGATTTCCTCCCAGGGATCTCACATCGTCCGGTGTCAACATATGTTGACACACGCCGCAGCCACCCGTTCCCCACGGCATCCACGTCCGGGACGAGCGGCACCGGACGAGATCGATGGAGAAGGTGGAACCACCATGACGGACGAACGGACCTCTCCCCCACCCGCCCGCCTGCGGGATCTGCTCACCTACCTCGCCGAGCACCGCGGCGTGCTCATCGTCGTCCTCGCGATCTCCCTGCTCGGCGCTGGGCTCAACCTCGCGCAGCCGATCGTGGTGAACCGGGTCATCGATGCGGTCGGTGCCGGGGCGGGATTCGGCGGCATGGTTGTCGTCCTCGTCGGACTCGTCATCGCTCCGGGAATCACCGACGCGGTCCAGCAATACATGCTCGGCCGGACCGCCGAGGGGGTCGTGTTCAGCGCGCGTCGGCGCCTGCTCGGCAGGCTCCTCCGGCTCCCGGTGAAGGAGTATGACACCCGCCGGACCGGGGATCTCGTCTCCCGCGTCGGCTCGGACACGACCATGGTGCGCGAGGCGCTCACCGGGGGTCTGGTCGAGGCGGTGAGCGGTGCCCTCGTCTTCACCGGAGCGCTCATCGCAATGGCCCTGCTCAATCTGACGCTGCTCGGCATCACGGCGGCCGTCGTCCTCGTCGCGGTCGTCAGCGTGACGCTGGTGAGCGCGCGGATCCAGGCGCTGACCCTGGAATCGCAGGAGGCGCTGGGCCGAGTCTCCTCCGGCGTCGAGCGGGCGCTCTCCGGGGTGCGGACGATCCGCGCCGCCGGCGCCACCGCGCGCGAGGGGGCCGCGCTCGTGGAGGACGCGGGGACTGCGTATCGCCTCGGGGTGAGGATCGTGCGGATCAGCGCCCTGCTGTGGCCGGTCAGCGGACTCGCCATCCAGGCGGCGTTCCTCGCCGTGCTCGGCGTCGGCGGCTATCGCGTCGCCGCCGGCTCCCTGTCGGTGGCCGACCTCGTCACCTTCATCCTCTTCCTCTTCATGATGCTCATGCCGCTGGGGACCGCATTCGGCGCGGTCATCACGGTGCGCACAGCACTCGGTGCGCTCGCCCGCATCGAGGAGGTGCTCAATCTGCCCGCCGAGAGCGATGACGAGGTCCGAGCCGCGTCGCACCGGGTGGACGGGACCGAGCAGCCGCAGTCAGCCGACCTGGTCGAATTCGATCGCGTGTCGTTCGCCTACCGCGGTGGCGAGCCCGTTCTCCGGGAAGCGAGCTTCACGCTTCCCCACGGATCGACGACGGCACTCGTCGGACCATCCGGGGCGGGCAAGTCGACTGCCCTCGCGCTCATCGAACGCTTCTACGATCCGACAGGCGGGTCGATCTCCGTCGACGGGGTCGACATCCGCGACATCCCCCGCGCTGAGCTCCGCGCCCGAATCGGGTACGTCGAGCAGGATGCTCCCGTGCTCGCCGGGACCATCCGCGACAACCTCCTCCTCGCCGCTCCCGAGGCGGACGAGGAACGGTGCCGGCGTGTGCTCGGCGACGTCAACCTGCTCGAACGCATCGACCAGCACCCGCAGGGACTCGATGCGGTCGTCGGTGATGACGGGGCGGGCCTCTCCGGCGGGGAGCGCCAGCGGCTTGCGATCGCCCGGGCGCTCCTGGCCGACGCCCCGCTGCTCCTGCTCGATGAGCCGACCGCGAGCCTCGACGCACGGAACGAGTCCGCGATGCGCAGCGCGATCCGCTCCGCCGCGGTCGGGCGCACGGTCGTCATCATCGCCCATCGCCTGGCAACCGTTGCCGACGCGGATCAGATCGTCGTGCTCGACGACGGCCGGGTCACCGCGTCCGGCACCCATGAGGAACTTCTCGAGACGAGCGGCCTCTACCGGGACCTCGCCCGCCGGCAGCTGCTCGTGCGGTAGGGAGACATTTCGAGTTCCACGGCAGCGAGCCGAACACGTCTCTCGACTGTGTACGCAACTGTAGCCACGCCGGGGTCCAAGCGCGGCCGTTGTCAGCGAAACCCTCTCTAATGGTTTCGCGAGTGGAGCACAGGGAGCAGATACCGAAATCTGCGCTGCACTCCATCAAGCGTTGATCGCGTCAAGGGCGGTTACATTATGACGAGATTCGAAGACTGAGACGGCCGGAAGACGAGAGCGCGGGGGCGACCGTAAGTGGCCCTGCTTGAACACCAGGATCAGGTACTCGCTTCAGGTCCACTATTGGAAAAAACCCGGAATCGTCTTGCGCGGTAGGCGCAACTTTGATCGAGATGAAGTCGATCTCTCGGGGGTCGCTCCCCGCACGATCCGCTCTGTGAGCCTCCTGCTACCTTACGCGGACGTCAAGAACAGCTTGAACGATGCAAACTCGGAATCGAACTGGTCGACATCGCCGTTAGAGTTAACAGGTCGGAACAACCGAAAGACTCAAACTGAGCGCGTTCGAGCCGAACTCGAAATAATCGACTTGCTCGACGACTGTCGACAATTCTCACCCTTAAGCGATACTTGGCACGCCATGAGTTCGAAGGACCCCGTCTGGCACCCGGACCGCTTTCGGAAGCTGGCTACTGCTACTGCAACCTTGACCATGAGTGAACCCATGGCGCCACCCATTTGTAAACCGCGATCCGATTTCTCAAGCGGTTCCCGCACTCAACAATCAAGAGCCGCCACTCTGGATAGTTGATATCCTCGGGAGCATTCGATCGAAGTAGGTGCATGTCATGAGCGCTCGCAGGATCTCCCAAGAATTCCGGCAGCGGTTGCTGGTCAACTACACACAGTGGGCAGTAGGAGCTGGCTTCTTCCACTCTCAAGACTTTTACGTCGGCATACGCGACGACGTCTCATCCGAGCTGACACCAGTTCTGCACGTCATCTACGACTGCGGCACCCATCGTGCAAGAGCTGTCATCGAGCGTGAAGTGGACGAGTACGTTAGACGGCACGGTAAAGACCTGGACTTGCTATTTATCTCCCACTTTGACCGTGATCATATTTCGGGGCTACCGATACTCCAACAAAAGGGTGTCAAAGCTAAACGCGTGGTGGCACCCTTGCTCGACCCCGACGAGAGGTTACTAGCATTCGCCAAGGCCATAAGTCCCGTGGACACCGGTACGACCACAGGCACCGACCTGGAGTTCTACGGACGCCTCGTCGCCGACCCTGAAGCGGTCTTAGGTGAGGTGGCAGACCAGGTTGAGCTAGTCGATCCGGAGCCCATTACGGATGACCAGCAAGCGTTGGACGAGTCACTGTTGCCTGAAGACGCTGAAGATGGCATGGAGTTGAGGTTGAGTCGGACTCCCGCCCAGAAGCTCATGCGGATTCATGCTAATAGTCCTACCGTACAGAGCCCGGAGTATCCGATCTGGGAATTCAGGTATCACGTCCTGCGCCGGATCCGACGGCAGCAGCCAGCCTTTCGGACGGCTCTCGCCAGGGAGTTGGGTATAAGCGAAGCCTGCCTACAGACCATGTTGGCCAATCCACGCAAGCTTCAAGTCCTCGTCACCCGCCGCCACATCGAGTTGCGCCGTGCTTACGATTCCCTCGCAGGCATGAGGAATAGGAATGACACTTCCCTGTGCCTCTACTCGGGCCCCGCAAAGGCACGTGGAACCTACCGGACCTATCGCAGCCGGGCACCGCACGGTCACATAGACCGTCCCGAGGTGGGCGCGTGGGGCATGCTGCCGGGCTGGCTAGGAACGGGCGACGCGCCCCTGGCAGGGGTCCACGAGATGAATGAATTCAATGCGATCTTCGGCGCTCGTAAGGTACACGTGGGGACTCTTGCACTGCCACACCACGGATCGCGACACAACCACCGCGATGAGATCTTCAGCGGGTTCACACAGCCGCCCACCTGCATCGTCGGGGCAGACGGACTTTATGGACACCCAAACCAAAAGGTAGTTCTAGCAGCATCCCTGATTGGTAGCACACTCCTGCCTGTAACAGCGGCGACAGCCAGCCGGGTCGACGAGAGTTGCACGATCTTCTTTCGGGCCAATCCACGACGCTAGGAACGCTGAGGGAACTCATGCACGTCTAGGTGTCCGGTTTGGTCACTGATTCGCCCCGGGGATGATGGGGGGACTGTGAACCGTCCCGAGTTTTCTGCCGCTCCTATGCGGGGAGCGGTTCTCGGGTGAGGTCCGCGTAGTAGGTCGCCTCGAACTCGTCGGGGCTAACCATTCCGAGGCTACCGTGGAGCCTGCGGTAGTTGTACCAGTCGACCCAGCCGGCGGTCGCGCACTCGACGTCAGCGATCGTCTTGTACGGGCCGTCGTGGAAGATCGTGGTGCGGATGCATTCGGCCTTGTAGAGGCCGTTGATCGTCTCCATGAGGGCGTTGTCGTACGCGTCGCCGACGGACCCGATCGATGGCGCGATGCCGTCGAGGGCGAGTTTGTCCGTCCATGCCACGGACGTGTACTGGGATCCGGCATCGCTGTGTGCCCGGAGCTGGTTGGGCTCGATGGGCCGGCCCTGTCGGCCGCGTTCCCACAGCGCCATCCGCAGCGGGATCATCACAAGCTCTGTGTGCTTGGTGGTCTGCGCATGCCAGGCGACGATGCGTTGCGAGTAGACGTCGAGGATGAACGCGACATACACCCAGCCTGCCCACGAGCGGACATAGGTGAAGTCCATCACCCACGTGTAATCCGGCCTCGGTGCGGTGAAGTCGCGGTTCAGCAAGTCCCCGGCACGGATGCCGTCCTTCGACGGGATCGTCGCGCGGATCGCTTTCGCGCGGGTCACGCCTGACAGGCCGAGCAGCCGCATTGCCCGGTCGACCGCGCCGCGGGACACGTCGGGGATCGACGTCCGACGGATCAGCGCTGTCATCTTCTTGCGCCCATACAGGCCTTCCGCTGTCATCTTCCGCCGCACGACGCCAGCGGCATCGACGACGTCAGTCCAGGCCGTGTCACGGACCGCGTCAACGACGAGAGCATCGGTGACGGTCCGGGCCGCGATGCGAGGCCTGGCCCAGGCCCGGTAAGTGCGTGCAGCGATCTTCACGCCCTGCTCGCGCAGGACGCGGACGATCGACTCGACTGCGTACCCCTCGGCCCGCCTCTGATCGATGAACCCCATGATCCGCGGTTGCGGGGGCCGAGTTCCCCCACGAAGAAAGTCGTCGCCGCTCTCAAGATCGCGACGTCTTCACGCAACCGCCGGTTCTCGGCCTTGAGGCGATTGATCTCCGCGTGTTCTTCGCTGGTCTGACCCTCACGGTCACCCGCGTCGATCTCGGCTTGCACGACCCACCGGCGCAGAGACTCCGCACCGATGCCTTCCTGACGGGCGACCGCCGTGATCGCCTTCGCGTTCGACGGGTACTCGGACCGGTGCTCGAGGACGAGCCTCACGGCTCGCTCACGCACCTGGGGATCGATCTTCTTCGGCATGACGCCATCCTTTCAACTCGAAAAGATGCGGCATCAAACCCGGGACGGTTCAGGTGTTCTAGTACGTCTGAAATTGTGGAGCTAAGGGGAATCGAACCCCTGACCTTTTCATTGCGAACGAAACGCTCTACCAACTGAGCTATAGCCCCGAGACCTCGTCACTGTAGCAAACCAGCGGTCGGGTTTCACAATCGGCGCATCGCGGGGGTGAACTCGCGTCCCAGCGGGGACGCGTCACCGCTGGGACGTCCCCGCTGGGACGTCAACAGCCCCTTGCCTACCGGCGCTCGGCGAACTCCACCGGAGCGAAGTAGCGATTGCCCTTGTACTCGACCTCCGCAGCGGGCAGCACATCTCCCACCCCGACGAGGTCGGAGACCTTGATCGACTTGCGCCCCTCCCCCGCAGTCTCCGCATCACCGGTGACCTCGGCGAGCGAACGGACGTCACGCGCCCGGATGAGACCGCGGCGGCCGAGCTCGTCCTCGGCGATCGCGTATCCGGGACCGGTGCGGGTCACCGTGACCCGCAGCAGGTCCTCGGCCTGGGTCTCAGCGCCGGCGTCGAACCCGTCCCCGCGGGACGTCTGCTCGATGTCCTGGGCGAGGAGGTCGGCGAGCCGGTCGACCTCGGACAGGAGATTCGCCATCGATGCGGCGACCTGCGTGTGGAAGTCGCTCGGCGCGAGCGGCCCGCCGGGCTTGTAGAGGTCATCGTGCGTGAGCTCGCCCCACGCGTCCTGCAGCCGGGTCCGCACCTGGATCTCCACCCGGATCGGGTGCTCGGCCTTGGGATCGGCCGACCCGAGCACCGCATGGAATGCGCGGTACCCGCTCGGCTTCGGATCGAGGTGGTAGTTCTTCACCGGCTCGACGACCTCGAACCGCGTGGTCCGCGCCAGCTCGGCCTCGAGCACCTCGACGAAGGCCTCGAGGTCGCGGGAAGACTTGCAGAGGACCTTGACGCCGGCGAGGTCGGAAATCAGTCCGACGACCTCGCCCGGTTCCCCGGGCAGGGCCCCGCCCTCGGACTTCTTGAGCACCTTCTCGAGCGTCCGCATGGGCTCCTTGACCCGGTAGCCGTCGACGACGACGCGCGAGCGGTCGGCGAACTCCATGCTCTCGATGATCCCCTCGAGGAACCGCACGACGCGCTGGCATGCGACCTCCCAGCGCTGGGCATCCGCCTGATAGAGGCGGTCGACCGCAGCGCGCACACGGGCGCGGGCGAGGTGGGGAGCGGGGTCGGAGGACATCGGTCCCAGGATACGTGGCTCTCCCCTCGCCGCACCTCTTGTGCACGCCCCCAGCGAAGGTGCATGATTCTTTCAAGAAACCTGCGCGTTTCGCTCAGCTCCGCGCCTACCCGATCCTTCGATCCCAAGGAGACCCGCCCATGGACGTGCGGCTCATACTCGCCCTCGTGCTCGGCATCGCGACGATCGTCGTGCTCGTCCTGCGCACACGCCTCGACGCCTTCGTCGCCCTGCTCATCGCCGCGCTCGTCACCGGCCTCGTCGCCGGCCAGGAGATCCTCGGCGTCATCGACTCGGTGACCACCGGATTCGGCAGCACGCTGGCGAGCATCGGCATCGTCATCGGCCTCGGCGTCGCGGTCGGCAAGATCCTCGAGGTCTCCGGCGCCGCCGACGCGCTCGCGCGCGCCTTCCTCCGCGGCTTCGGCAAGGGCAAGGAGCCGTGGGCCATGGGCACCGTCGGCTCCATCGTGTCGATCCCGGTGTTCTGCGACTCCGGCTTCGTCATCATGAACCCGCTCGCCCGCTCGATCGCCCGGGTCAAGCGCGGCGGCTACGTCACCCTGTGCCTCGCGCTCGGCTGCGGCATGACGCTCACCCACCACATGGTGCCGCCCACCCCCGGCCCGCTCGCGGTCTCCGGCCTGCTCGGTGCGGACCTCGGCGCTGTCATCCTCACCGGCCTGATCTTCACCGTCATCCTCCTCCCCGTCGTCGTGTTCTACGCGAAGTGGATGGGACCGAAGCTCGAGTCGCAGATCAACGCGGAGGTCGCCGCGGACGTCTACGGCGCGGACCACGATGTCGCGCTCGCCGAATCCGGCGGCGAGGACGTCCACTCGAAGCTCGACACCATCGAGACCTACCGCTCCGAGGACTTCCTCGGCGAGACCCCGGCGGGCAGGAAGCCCCACCGGATGAACGCGCTCGTCGGCTCGCTGCCGCTGCTCGTCCCGCTCATCCTCATCGTCCTCAACACGGTGACCTCCGCGATGGACAAGGCGGCCACCGGCCAGATCAACGCCGAGGAGTACGAGGCCTCGGGCTGGGTCACCCCGTTCCTCTTCCTCGGCAACCCGGTCATCGCCCTCGTCATCGGCGTCATCCTCGCCGTCTACGTCCTGCTCCCCCGCTGGACCCCGCGCACCAAGGTCCACTCCTGGCTCGCGCAGGCCGCGGAATCGGCCGGCCTCATCCTCCTCATCACCGGTGCCGGCGGCGCGTTCGGCCAGGTGCTCCGCGACTCCGGCGTGGGCGATGCCCTCGCCGAGGCGGTCGCCTCGCTGACGCTGCCGGCGTTCATCGTGCCGTTCGTCATCGCCTCCCTCGTCCGCGTGGCGCAGGGCTCCGGCACCGTCGCGATGATCACCGCCGCCTCCGTCACCGCCCCGATCGTCACCACCCTCGACATCTCGCCGCTCATCGCGACGATGGCCTGCGTGTGCGGCTCCATGGTGTTCAGCTACTTCAACGACTCGTACTTCTGGGTCGTCACCCGCTTCACCGGGCTCGACGGCACCTCCGCGCTCAAGGGATGGTCGGGCATCACCACCGCCGTATGGCTCGGCAGCCTGCCGCTCCTCTTCATCGCGAACCTCGTCATCGGCTGACGCCATGGACCGGATCCTCATCATCGCCGACGACCTCACCGGGGGGAACGGCTGCGCCGCAGGGTTCGCCGGTGCGGGGCTGCGCGCGGCGACCCTGCGCGCCGACGCCTCCCCCGAGGACATCGCCGCCGGCCTCGACACCTACGACGCCCTCGTCGTCACCACGGACTCGCGCCACCTGCCCGCGGACCGGGCCGCAGCCGCCGTCACCGCGATCGTCGACGCCGGCTGGCCGGCCGACCTCGTGTGCTCGCGCGGGGACTCGACGCTGCGCGGGAACTTCGGCGCCGAGGCCGAGGCGATCATTACCGCGGTGCGCGCACGCGGGCGTCGCGCCGTGGGACTGTGCATGCCGGCCTTCCCGCAGGCGAACCGGCAGACCGTCCATGGCCTCCAGCTCCTCCACGGGACCCGCCTCGAGCACACCGAGCTCGCCCACGACGTGCGCTCCCCGATGACGAGCTCGTCGGTCGCCGAGGCGCTGCGGAAGGACACCCGGCTCTCCACCGCGGGCATCGACCTCGCCGCGGTCACCGGCCCGCGCTCCGCTCTCGTCGACACGATCCGGACCCTCCTCGCCGAGGAGCCCGACGTCCTCGTCGCCGATGCGCTCACCGTCGATCACCTCGCCGCCGTCGCCGAGGCCGCGGTCGAGGCCGACCCCGATGTCATGTGGGTGGGGGTCGACCCCGGCCCCGGGACGCTCGCGATCGCCCGCGCCATGGGTGCCCGAGCGGCCGCCGGCACCCCACCGCTGCTCGCGATCGCCGGCTCCGCCACCGATCTCACCCAGCAGCAGCTCCAGCGGCTCCTCGCCGAGCGCGACGTCGTCCTCGTCCGCCCGTCGTTCGACGCCGGCAGCCGGGTGCCCGCCGTCGACGCCACCGCCGCGGAGCTGCGCGACGTCCTCGACCGCGCCGCACCCGGACAGATCGTCCTCCTCGCCTCGGTCATCCGTCCCGAGGACGTCCACGCCCTCACCGACGAGGAGTCCGACGCGCTCCCCCTCGCGCTCGGTCGGATCGCCGCCGCGGTCCTCGACCCCGGGGATGCCGAACCGGACGCGGCCACGGCCGTCGGCGGGCTCTACACCACCGGCGGCGACATCACGACGAGCGTCCTGTCCGCTCTCGGCGCGGCCGGGATCGAGATCGACGAGGAGGTCGTCCCGCTCGCCGCCGCCGGCACCCTCGTCGGCGGGCCGCACACCGGACTGCCGATCGTCACCAAGGGCGGCCTCGTCGGCGATTCCGCGACCGGCATCGCCTGCCTCGACCACCTCGCCGAGATCGCAACGCTGCGCACCCGCATCCTGTCGTCGCGGAGTGCCGCCAGCGGCACTCATTGCCGCCACCGGCGAAAGGACACCCCATGACCACCGTCCCCACCCTCGCAGTCACCGTCGGCGACCCCGTCGGCATCGGCCCCGAGATCACCGCCGCCGTCCTCCACGAGTTCTCCGGCGACGCGAGCCAGCACGGCATCGCCGTCGCCGACCTCGCGGTCATGGAGAAGGCCGTCGCGGTCCTCGGCCTCGACGCCGACGTGCGCGCCGTGTCCTCGTGGGACACCCCGTCCGCCGGTGCGGGCGTCATCGACGTCTTCGACATCGGCGTCCTCGGTGCCGACCTCCCCGAGTGGGGCCGGGTCGACGAGCGTGCCGGACGAGCCGCGGTCACCGCGATCGAGGTCGCCACGCAGGCGGCCATGGACGAGCAGGTCGCCGGGATCGTCACCGGCCCCATCAACAAGGAGGCGGTCTGGAAGACCGGCTCAGAGCACCTCGGGCACACGGAGATGCTCGGCGAGCTCACCGGGGTGACGAAGCAGGACACGATGTTCGTCGTCGAGAACACCCACGTGCCCGGGCACAGGCTCCAGGTGTTCTTCGCCACCCGTCACATGTCGCTGCGGAAGGCGCTCGACGCGATCACCGTCGACACCCAGGTCGACTCGATCATCCGCGCCCACCGCGCGCTCGAGGTCTACGGAGTGGCGGATCCGCGCCTCGCCACCGCGGCGATCAACCCCCACGCCGGGGAGAACGGCGCGTTCGGCGACGAGGAGATCGAGATCCTCGCCCCCGCCGTCGAGCAGGTGCGGGGCCGCGGCCTCGAGATCGCCGGGCCGATCCCCGCGGATTCGGTGTTCCACCACGGCCTGCAGGGCCGCTACGACGGGATCCTCTCGCAGTACCACGACCAGGGCCACATCGCGACGAAGACCTTCGACTTCGACGGGACCATCAGCGTCACGGTCGGGCTGCCGATCCTCCGCACCTCGGTCGATCACGGCACCGCGTTCGACATCGCCGGCACCGGGAAGGCCGACCCGGGCACCATGCGCTCGGCCTACCGGGCGGCCGTGGGATACGCACCGTATGTCGACGCGATCCGCGCCGAATACCTCCCCGCCTGAGACCGGGACCCGCACGATGACCGCCCGGTTCGCGACGCGCGCCCGCCACGCCGAGCTGCTCGCGCTCGTCCGCTCGGGGACCGATCGGGTCGAGGACCTCGCCGCCCGCACCGGGGTCTCGGTGTCGACGATCCGTCGTGACCTCGCGACGCTCGAGACCTCGGGCCGGCTCGCGCGGACCTACGGCGGGGCGACCTCGCTCGTCCCCTTCCGCGAGCGCGGACTCGCCGAGCGGATGGCCATGCGCACGGAGGCGAAGGCCGCGATCGGACGCACCGCGGCGACGCTCGTGCCGGCGGGGGCGACGATCTTCGTCGACGCGGGGTCGACTACCGGGCAGCTCGTCGAGAGCCTGCGCCGGAGCGAGTCGCTCACCGTCGTCACCCGCGGCCTCGAGATCGCCCTCGCGCTCGCCGACGACCCGCTCGTCGAGGTGCTCCTCATCGGCGGCCGCCTCTCCGCGAACAGCCACGGCACCGCCGGCACCCTCGCGCTCGAGGCGATCGAGCGGTTCCGGTTCGACCTCGCCTTCCTCGGCGCCGACGCGGTGGATCCGCACGACGGCGTCGGCGAGCCGACCGTCGACGAGGCCTATACCAAGGAGCGCGTCGCGCAGCGGACCCAGCGCACCATCGTGCTCGCAGACGCCACGAAGCTCGAACGCCGGTCGGTTCCGGCGTGGGCGCACCTGCCGCCGGGCTGGACCCTCGTCACCGACGCCCCGGAGTCCGGACTCGAGGACTACGCCGATGCCGGGGTCGAGGTGGTCCGTGCGGCCCCTCCCGGTGCCTGACGCCTCGGCCCCGCTGCGGGATCCCTCCGGTTCGCGCGGTCGGGTTCTCGGGACTCTCCACCCCTTGCGCGCCATCGAACTGTGCCGCAGGTCACATCACTGCGGGCTGTCGTTCGACTAGGCTCCCCCTGTGACCGATAACGCAACAGAACCCTTGCAGATGTCCGAAGTCCTCGTGACCGCCAGGTCCCTCGGGGAGTATGTCGCGATGTTCGACCTCCGGGTCGAGGATCTCGAGGGGAGATCGGTCCTCGACTGTCCGGGCGGTTCGGCGAGCGCGGCGGCGGAGCTGTGGGCCGCCGGGGTGGAATCCTTCGCGATCGACCCGCTGTACGGCGGCGACCGGCACCTGCTCGCCGACCGGGTGGCCCACGAGGTCGAGCGCTGGGCGGACTTCGCCCGCACCCACGGTGAGCGCCTCGACTGGCGGCAGGCCGGCACCGGGGAGGAGCTCTACCGCGCGCGGGTCCACTCCGCGCAGCAGTTCCTCGACGACTTCAACGCCCGTCCCGCTCACTACATCGACGCGACGCTGCCGCACCTCCCGTTCTCCGACGACACCTTCGACCTCGCGGTGAGCAGCCACCTGCTCTTCACCTACTCGGGGATGTTCGACGCCGAGTTCCACCTCGCCTCGCTCCTCGAGCTCGCCCGGGTGTCGCGTGAGGTGCGCGCATACCCGCTCGTGACGATCGAGGGGCACGAGGAACCGGCGCTGCTCGATGCGGTGACCGCAGGCCTCACGGAGGCGGGCCTCGTCGTCGATCGCCCCGCCTCGGCGTATCAGCGCCAGGCGAAGGCGACGAGCTACCTCCGCATCACCCGCCGCTGAGCCCCGCGGGGGACGTCCGCGACGGCTGAGCTGCGGCGACGCACCGGTGGTTGAGTGCCGGTGCGTCGCCGCCAGCGCGTCACCGGTGGTCGAAGGCTGGTGCCTCACCAACGGCCGAGCACTGAAGTCTCGCCGACGGCGCATCACCGGCGGTTGAGCGCCGGCCCGTCGCCAGCGGTTGAGTGCCGGCGCGCCGTCGGCACCACCGCGCGCAGGCATGATGTCGTGCTGGTTCACCTGCGGCAGATGTCCCGCATTCACGCCGAAAACGAGACATCTGCCGCAGGTGAAGCCACGCGTTGGGACATCCTCCGCAGGTGAAGCCTCGCGCTGGCACATCTCGCGCAGGTGAAGCCACGCGCTGGGACATCTGCCGCGGGTGGAGCTCCGGGTCAGGTTGCCTCCCTACACTCGCCTCATGCGCCGGACTGCTGACCTCACCCGTGTCGAGGCGGCGCTCGATGCCTGGGCCCACCGCCACCTCGCGGAGGAGTTCGGGGCCCGAGGTGCCCGCCGGGTCTGGGTCGAATTCCTCGTCTTCACGCTCAAGCAGGCGTGGGCGTGCGTGTTCGGTGCGCTCATGCTCGCCGCCCTCGTCGCCACCGCCCTCTGGTACCCCGACGGTGCGGCGCTCAGCAGGAACGATGCACTCGTCCTCATCGCGGTGACGATCCAGGTGCTCATGGTCGCCCTCCGGCTGGAGAGCGGGCGGGAGTTGTGGGTGATCATCCTGTTCCACCTCGTCGGCACGGTGATGGAGCTGTTCAAGACGGCCGCCGGATCGTGGGAGTACGGCGGGGCCGGGGTGCTCGCGATCGGTGCCGTCCCCCTCTACACCGGCTTCATGTACGCCGCGGTGGGCTCGTACATGGTGCGCGTGTTCAAGCTGTTCGACCTGCGCTTCGTCCGCTATCCCCCGCTGTGGCTCACCGCCGTCATCGGCGCGGCGATCTACGCGAACTTCTTTACCCACCACTTCCTCCCCGATGCCCGCTGGGTGCTGCTCGCCGCGGTCGTCCTCGTGTGGGGGCGATGCATCATGCTGTTCCGGAACCACCGCGACCGGCCGGCCCGCCACCTGCCGATCCTCCTCCCGTTCCTCGGGGTGGCGTTCTTCATCTGGATCGCGGAGAACATCGGGACGGCCGCCGGAGCCTGGATCTACCCGCACCAGGAGGGCGGCTGGGAGATCGTGTCGCTGTCGAAGATGGTGAGCTGGTTCCTCCTCATGATCATCTCCGTCGTCCTCGTGACCTTCGTCTACCGCCCCAGGCCCCCGGAGGTCGCCGCGGCGACGGTCAGTGCTCCTTCACCTGCGACAGACGTCCCGCGATCGGACCGATGACGGGACATCTTCCGCATGTGAAGCCCGAGCCACCCCGCCCGGACCGCCGCGGCCGCCCGTACCGAAGTCCTGTTCGCGCTGAGGATTCGCTCGCACCGAGGTTTCGCCTCAACTGAGGTTTCGCTCTCGCACTGAGGTTTCGATCCGGTGCGGTTCTGCTCGCAAATCCGTACTCGATCGATCCATGAACGCCAGATCGATTCTTCAGCGCCTCATCGATCCATCAGCGCAGGGTCGCGACGGCCGTGCGTGCGCGTAGGTCACCGGTTCCCGATCCCGGAGCGTGTGACTCAACGGGTTCGTGTGGTGCCCGGGCCACAGGAGACCGCTGCGGAGTCGGTCAGCGCTCCTTCACCTGCGACAGACGTCCCGCATTCGGACCGATGACGGGACATCTTCCGCAGGTGAAGCCCGAGCCACCCGACCCGGCGCACCTCCGCTGCCCAGCGCACCTCCGCTGCCCGGCGCGCCTCGGCTGCCCGGCGCACTCCGGCTAGCACACCGCACGCCGCCTTCTGCGTCCTGCGTGCCACAGTCCGTCACGCACCGTCATGTGACGCCCGAAGATGACACCGGCGGACGACGTGTGACGAACCGCGGCGAGGAACATTCCGCCGTGCGGCTCAATGGACCCCATGACCGTCCAGATCCAGGCACCCGCCGCTCCCGTGACCACGACCGCCCCGGATTCCCATCGCGCCTTCGAGGTCCGCTTCGACGGCTTCGGCAAGACCTTCGGCACCGGTGCGGACGCCCACGCGGTGCTCGCCGACGTGTCCTTCACCGCGCGCCCAGGCGAGATCATCTCGATCCTCGGCGCCTCGGGCTGCGGCAAGTCGACCCTGCTCCGCGCCGCAGCCGGGCTCGGACCCGCCACCGCCGGCTCGGTGACGATCGACGGGGCCGAGGTCACCGCGATCGACACCCGGGCCGCCGTCGCCTTCCAGGAGGCGCGCCTCCTCCCCTGGCGCACCGTCCGCCGCAACATCGAGCTCGGCCTGCCGCGCGGCACCGCGAAAGCCGCGGCGCAGGACCAGGTGAGCGAGCTCCTCGAGCTCACCGGGCTCGCCGACAAGGGCGGCCTGCGCCCCCGGCAGATCTCCGGGGGCATGGCCCAGCGGGTGTCGCTCGCCCGAGCGCTCGCCCGCAACCCCGGCGTGCTCCTCCTCGACGAGCCGTTCGGCGCGCTCGATGCACTCACCCGCATCCGAATGCAGGACCTCCTCCTCGACATCCACGCGAAGCGGCCCGCCACCGTGCTCCTCGTCACCCACGACGTCGACGAGGCGCTCCAGCTCTCCGACCGGATCGTCGTCCTCGGCCGCCCCGGAGATGCCGCCGCCGGCCCGGCGACGATCACCAGCCTCGTGCCGGTCCCCGGCGACCGCCCGCGCGACCGCGGGAACGCGGACCTCGCGCACCTCCGAGCCGAGCTCCTCACCCACCTCGGCGTCGACTCTCACGCCCACTGACACCCCACCGCACCCGCCGCGCGGCGCCCCGCCGCGCACCGCACCGAACACCGCACCGAAGACCCGCTCCGTACCGAACCGCGACTCCGCGCCCCACACACCGCCGCGGTCCACGGCACCGCGCCACCATCCGACCCGAAAGGCCGTCATGACCTCCTCCCGCCTCCGCCCCTCCGCTCTCCGCCGGCTCGCCACCGCCGCGGGCCTCCTCACCGTGTCCTCCCTCTCCCTCTCCGGCTGCCTCGCCGGCGAGGACGCGGCACCTGCCGACGCCGAGGGTGCGGCCGATTCCCTCGCGATCGACTACGCGACCTACAACCCGCTCTCCCTCGTCATCATGGAGAAGGGCTGGCTCGAGGCCGCGCTCGCAGAGGAGGGCGTCGAGGTCGAGTGGGTCTTCTCCGCCGGCTCGAACAAGGCCAACGAGTCGCTGCGCGCCGAGGCCGTCGACATCGGCTCAACCGCCGGTTCGGCCGCGCTCCTCGCCCGCGCGAACGGCTCCCCGATCCACGTCATCGACCTCTACTCCCAGCCGGAGTGGTCCGCGCTTGTCACCGCCCCGGACTCGGGCATCGAGTCGGTCGCCGACCTGAAGGGGAAGACGATCGCGGCGACCAAGGGCACCGACCCGTACTTCTTCCTCGTCCAGGCGCTCGCGACCGAGGGCCTCACCATCGACGACGTCGAGGTGCAGAACATCCAACACGCCGACGGCCGCACCGCCCTGGAGAACGGCCAGGTCGACGCCTGGTCCGGACTCGATCCGATCATGGCGGCGAGCGAGGGCGCGGGGAACACGCTCTTCTACCGCAACGTCGACTTCAACACCTACGGCTTCCTCAACGCGAACGCATCATTCCTCGAGGAGTCGCCCGAGCTCGCGCAGACCGTCGTCGACGTCTACGCCTACGCCCGCGACTGGGCGCTCGCGAACACCGAGGAGACCACCCGGATCCTCGCCGAGGAGGCCGGCATCGAAGAGGACGTCGCCGCTGCGACGATCGAGCGCACCCACCTCGACATCGACCCAGTGCCGGGGCCGGACCAGATCGAGGTCCTCGAGCGGATCGCCCCGACGCTCGTCGAGACCGGCGATGTGTCCGACCAGGCGCAGGTCGACGAGGCGATCGACACGATCGTCGACGACACCTACGCCTCGGAGGCCGACGCCTCCCGCGTCGCCGAGGCGATCGAGGCGGCAGGCTGATGGCGGCGAACATCCCGGTCCACACCCCGCACCCCGGCGCGCCGGAGTCCGCACCCGCTGCTCCGGCGAGCACCGGCACCCGTCCCCGCACGCTCTCCGGTCCCGCCCGGCTGGGCCTCGGCCTCCTCCTGCCCGCGGCCCTGCTCGCCGTATGGCAGCTGCTGAGCTCGACCGGGGTCTTCACCTTCGTCCAGCTCCCGCCCCCGCTCGCCGTACTCGAGGCCGCCGTCGAGCTCGTCGAGCGCGGCGACCTGTGGATCAACATCGCGATCTCCGTCCAGCGCGTGGTCCTCGGCTTCCTCGCCGGTGCGGTCCTCGGCCTGCTGCTCGGATCGCTCGTCGGCCTCTCCCGGCTCGTCGACCTCCTCGTCGCTCCGACGATCGGCGCCTTCCGCGCCGTGCCCTCGCTCGCCTGGGTCCCGCTCCTCCTCCTGTGGATCGGCCTCGGCGAGGACTCCAAGGTCACGCTCATCGCGATCGGCGCGTTCTTCCCGGTCTACACCACCGTCGCCTCCGCCCTCCGGCACGTCGACCCCCACCTCGTCGAGGCCGCGCGAAGCTTCGGCTACACCGGGCTGCGGCTCCTCCTCACCGTCCAGCTGCCCGCCGTCGTGCCCTCGGTGTTCTCCGGGCTGCGTCTCGCGCTCGCCCAGGCATGGCTGTTCCTCGTCGCCGCCGAGCTGCTCGGGGCCTCCATGGGCCTCGGGTTCCTCCTCACCGATTCGCAGAACAACGGGCGGACCGACCGGCTGCTCCTCGCCATCGTGCTGCTCGCGGTGTTCGGCAAGATCACCGACGCACTCCTCGGCCGCCTCGAGAAGTCGGCGATCCTCCGGTGGGCGTCGTGACGACCACCGCACCCGGCACCGCGCGGCCCGCAGCGGCCCTGTCCCCCGTCCGCCGCGCACCCGACAACCCGGCCATCGAATCCGATGCGGCGCGCATCGCGTTCTGGGAGACGCAGGCCGGGCGGCTCGACTGGGTCGAGGGTTGGCACACCGCCCACACCTTCGAGAAGCCGCGCCGGCTCGACCGGTCCCGGGACGCCGACACCGCGGAGTCCCCGGAGTACACCGTCCCGACGATCGAATGGTTCGCGGGCGGGAAGCTCAACGCCGCCGCCAACTGCCTCGACCGTCACGTGGCGGCCGGCCGCGGCGACCGGGTGGCCCTCCACTTCGAGGGCGAGCCCGGGGACCGCCGGACGTACACGTACGCGGAGCTCCTCGCCGAGGTGTCCCGGGCCGCCCATGCCCTCGAGGCCCTCGGCGTCATCCCCGGCGACCGGGTGGTCATCTACCTCCCGGTGATCCCGGAGACCCTCGTCATAACGCTCGCGTGCGCCCGGATCGGCGCGGTCCACTCGCTCGTGTTCGGCGGGTTCTCCGCCGAGGCGCTGCGCTTCCGCATCGAGGACACCGGGGCGAAGGTCCTCGTCACGAGCGACGGCCAGTTCCGGCGCGGCGCGGCGGTGCCGGTCAAGGCCGCCGCCGACGCCGCGTGCGCCGGGGACAACGCCATCGAGCACGTCCTCGTCGTCGCCCGCACCGGGGAGACCGACCTCCCGTGGACCCCGGGCCGCGACGTGTGGTGGCACGAGGCGCTCGCCGCCCAGCCGGACGCCCACGCGCCGCCCGCCTTCGACGCCGAGCACCCGCTGTTCATCATCTACACCTCGGGCACCACCGGGAAGCCCAAGGGACTCGTCCACACCACCGGCGGGTACCTCGTGCAGACGGCGTACACCCACGCGCTCCTCTTCGACCTCGTCGACGACGAGCTCGCCGCGGTCAACGATCCCGCCCGCGTCGACAGCACGGTCCACTGGTGCACCGCGGACCTCGCGTGGGTCACCGCGCACACCTACGAGATCTACGGACCGCTCCTCAACGGCATCACCCAGGTGATCTACGAGGGCACCCCGGCGAGCCCGCACCCGGGGCGGCACTTCGAGATCATCGAGCGCTACGGCGTCACGCACTACTACACCGCACCCACCCTCATCCGATCGCACATCGGGAACTTCCCGTCCGGGCTGCCCGACACCTGGGACCTCTCCTCGATCCGGCTCCTCGGCACGGTCGGCGAATCGATCAACCCCGAGGCCTGGCGCTGGTTCCGGCGCGAGATCGGCGGCGACGCGCTCCCGGTGGTCGACACGTGGTGGCAGTCGGAGACCGGCGCGACGATCATGTCGCCCCGGCCTCACGACTCGTGCTTCGAGCCGGGAGCGGACACCGCGCCCAAGCCCGGCTGCGCCACCCGCGCCGTGCCCGGGGTCTCGACCCGGGTCGTCGACGAGTCCGGGGCGGACGCCCCCGACGGCGTCCAGGGATTCGTCGTCGTCGACCGGATCGGACCGTCGATGGCGCGCACGGTGTGGGGCGACCCGCAGCGCTACCTCGATTCGTACTGGAGGGCGTTCGGCGAGCGCGGCTGGTTCTTCTCCGGCGACGGCGGCCGGCGCGACGCGGACGGCGACATCACCCTGCTCGGTCGGGTCGACGACGTCATCAACGTGTCGGGCCACCGCCTGTCGACGATCGAGCTCGAATCCGCGCTCATCACGCACCCCGATGTCGTCGAGGCCGGATCCACGCCGATCGCCGACCCGCTCACCGGGCAGGCAGCCATCGCCTACGTCGTCCTCACCCGGGCCGCCCGGCACCGCGACGCGGCCGAGGTCGAGGCCGAGCTCCGCGCCCATGTCGCCCGCGAGATCGGGCCGGTGGCCCGGCCCGCGCGGGTGATCCCCGTGCCCGAGGTGCCCAAGACGCGGTCGGGCAAGATCATGCGCCGACTCCTCACCCAGCTCTACGAGGGCACCCCGCTCGGCGACACGACCTCGCTCCAGAACCCCGCGGCGATCGCCGGGATCGCCCGGATCGTGGGACACCCGAGCGCGGCCGACGACCGCTGACCCAGACTGCGAATCACCCGAAGAAACCGGAAGAGGTCTCACCCGATGTCAGATCACCAGTTCGGATTCCGCACCCTGGCGCTCCACGCCGGCGGAACGCCCGACGCCGTCCACGGCGCCCGCGCGGTGCCGATCTATCAGTCCACCTCGTTCGTGTTCCAGGACTCCGCCGACGCCGCGAACCTCTTCGCGCTCCAGAAGTACGGCAACATCTACTCCCGGATCGGCAACCCGACGGTCGCCTCGTTCGAGGAGCGGATCGCC
The DNA here is from genome assembly GCF_900184225.1 of Brevibacterium ihuae. Lineage (NCBI taxonomy): Bacteria > Bacillati > Actinomycetota > Actinomycetes > Micrococcales > Brevibacteriaceae > Brevibacterium > Brevibacterium ihuae. Next base: position 648,820 of record NZ_FXWZ01000002.1, read on the forward strand.
GCGCTCGAGGGCGGGATCGGCGCCGTCGCCACCGCCTCGGGCATGGCTGCGGAGTTCATCACCTTCGCCGCGCTCACCCGGGCCGGCGACCACATCGTCGCCTCCTCGCAGCTCTACGGCGGCACGATCACCCAGCTCGACGTCACCCTGCGCCGGTTCGGCGTCGACACGACCTTCGTCGCCGGCACCGACCCGGCCGACTACCGCGCCGCGCTCCGTCCGGAGACGAAGGCGGTCTACTGCGAGCTCGTCGCCAATCCGTCCGGCGAGATCAGCGACCTCGCCGCCCTCGCGGAGATCGCGCACGAGGCGGGCGTCCCGCTCGTCGTCGACGCGACGCTCACCACCCCGTACCTGTGCCGTCCCTTCGACCACGGGGCCGACATCGTCATCCACTCGGCGACGAAGTTCCTCGGCGGGCACGGCACCACGCTCGGCGGCGTCGTCGTCGAGTCCGGGCGCTTCGACTGGGGCAACGGGAACTTCCCGGCGATGACCGAACCGGTCCCCTCGTACAACGGCCTGTCGTGGTGGGACAACTTCGGCGAGTTCGGCTTCCTCACCCGCCTGCGCTCCGAGCAGCTCCGCGACATCGGGCCCAGCCTGTCCCCGCAGTCGGCCTGGCAGCTCCTCCAGGGCGTCGAGACCCTCGCACAGCGGATGGACGCGCACCTGGCGAACGCCCGCGAGGTCGCCGCGTGGCTCGAGTCCGATCCCCGCGTGTCCTACGTCAACTACGCCGGACTGCCGTCCCATCCGCATCATGAGCGGGCGCAGAAGTACCTGCCGCACGGCGTCGGCTCGGTCTTCTCGTTCGGCGTCGCGGCCACCGCGGAGCTCACCGGGCGCGAGGTGGGCGCCCGGTTCATCGAGGCGACGCAACTCGCCAGCCACCTCGCGAACGTCGGCGACGCACGCACCCTCGTGCTCCACCCCGCGTCGACCACGCACCAACAGCTCACCGCGGAGCAGCTCACCGCCGGCGGCGTCCACGAGGACCTCATCCGGCTCTCCGTGGGCATCGAGGATCCGGCCGACATCATCTGGGACTTCGATCAGGCGCTCACCGCAGCCACCGGACGGACACGAGAGGACGCACGATGACCACCGAGACCCGCACGTGGGTGGGACCGACGGCCGCCGAACGCCTGCAGATCCTCCGCACCTCCGAATCGATCGCGATCGTCGGGGCCTCCGACAAGCCGTCGCGCGCCTCGAACTTCGTCGCGACCTACCTGCTGTCGTCCTCGCCGTACCGGGTGTACTTCATCAACCCGGTGCTCGACGAGATCCTCGGCCACCCGGTGTATCCCTCGCTCGCCGACCTGCCCGAGGTCCCCGACATCGTCGACGTGTTCCGCAAGCACGACGACCTGCCCGGAGTGGCCCGGGAGGCCGTGGAGATCGGGGCGAAGACCCTGTGGCTCCAGCTCGGATCGTGGAACGAGGAGGCGGCGGCGATCGCCGAGGCCGGCGGACTGCAGGTCGTCATGGACCGCTGCACGAAGATCGAGCACGCCCGCTTCCACGGCGGGCTCCACCTCGCCGGCTTCAACACCGGGGTGATCTCCTCGAAGCGCCAGGTCACCGCCTGAACCGCACGCGACACCGGCTCCCCTCGGCCACGGGTCCGAGGGGAGCCGGCGCGTCTGCTCAGGCGGCGGTCTCCTCCCCGGCGGGCGCCGTCTCGTAGGCCGACTTCCCGTCCTCGGTCGCGGCGAGGAGATGGGTGAGCATCGCCTCGTTCGTCGCGATCTCCCGCTCGAGCTCAGCGGGCAGCTGCCGGAGGAAGTCGTACCGCTGCCTCACCACCGGCACCTGGAGGAGCTCGGCGACCTGCATCGAGGTCCGCGGGATCGCGAGCCAGTCGGCGAGCTCGTCGCCGTGGATGATCCGGATCTGCGCCTGCGTCCGCTCCACGAGCGGCCCCTCGGGCAGACCGAGGACGAGCGCGAGCTGCGCGGCGGTCGCCCCGACGAGCGCGTCGACGAGCGCCCGCGAGCCGTCGTCGGGCTTCCCGGCGACGGCGGCGATCGCCTGCACCATCGGCTCGGAGGACTCGTGGTCGTCGAGCCCGGCGAGGAGGTCGGCGGGGATCCCGAGCAGCCGCCCGACGACCTGCCACATCCCGTAGACGTCGCGGATCTGCTCCTCCGTGAGGTCGTAGCCCATGGCCGCCAGACCGCGGTACGGGATGTAGGTGAAGTCGAACCACGTGCGGAGCATGTCGATCGCATTGATCGGCAGGCCCCACTCCCCCGTGTCCGGGTGCCGCTCGAGATGCTGGGCGCGCGCGTAGGCGTGCATCGCCCGGACCATCCCGGTGTGCTCGAAGCCGCCGCCGCCCGGCTCGAGCGCGCCGGCGGCATAGAGATGGTAGTTCCAGTTGCGGGTGTCGATGAGCCGACGCAGCGCCCCGTCCACCAGCCGACCGGTGCCCACGAGCACGGTGGAGATCGCCGGGCTCGAGTACGTGTTGACGAGCGATCCCGGGCCGAGCGCCACTGAGTGGGTGAGGACGGGGATCGACAGGTACACCCGCCGGCCGCGCTCGATCTGCTCGCGGTTCGCGTTCGCGGCCGTCGTGCGCATGTCGTCGAGGAAGGCGACGACCTCGGGCGCGTCACCGGGTGCCGCCGCCCCGGCCGCGAGGGCGGTGCGCAGCTGGCGCATGAGCACCGGGCGCGGCAGGTCGGCGGTGAAGAGGGCGTCGCCGGCGGGGTCTCCCTCGTGGAAGGCGGTGAGGAATCGCGCCGCGCGCTCCTCCCCGTGCGTGCGGATGAAGTCGGCGCGGTCGCCGCGGCCGGACGGCCAGGCAGCAGTCGTCATGGGTGCTCCTTCTGATCGATGCGGTGGTGGCCCGAGCCTAGTGGCCCGACCACCCGCTTGTGAAGTGCATCACACCGCTGGGCACCGGCTGCCGACAGCGTGTCGGGAAATTGATCGTACCGACACCCTGTCGGTACGACTGCGGCATGGAGATTCTCAAGAACGTCATCCTCGTCCTGCACTTCATCGGCATCGCATCCCTGCTCGGCGGGGTGATCATGCAGTCGCGGGCGATGCGCGAGGCGCAGGCCCGGATCGTCGCGCCGATCATGCACGGCGCCTGGACGATGCTCATCACCGGCGTGCTCCTCGTCGGCCTGCAGTACCCGATCGGGAACGAGGTCAACAACACGAAGATCACCGTCAAGCTCCTCGTGCTCCTCGCGATCATCATCATCGCCCTGATCAACCGCAAGCGCGAGGCCCTCGCCTCCTGGGTCCTCCCGACCATCGGCGCCCTCACGGTGATCAACATCGCGATCGCCGCCCTCTGGGTGAACTACTCCTGACGACCGGCCCGCAGCCACCGCTCAGAGCAGCGCCGTCCCCGCCCGGGACGGCGCTGCGTGCTTTCAGGAACTTCTCGGCCCATAATGAGGTCATGCCCAAGATCTCCGCACCCACCGTCGCCGAGCACCGGGCGGCCCAGCGCGCCGCCCTCGTGCGCGCCGGCGTCGAGGTGCTCCTCGAGTCGGGCATCGCCGGCACGATCCCGCGGGTCGTGTGCGAGCGCGCGGGTCTCACCCGGTCGAGCTTCTACGACTACTTCCACTCCAAGGACGACCTCCTCGTCGCCATCGCGATCGATGCGATCGAGAGCTGGGACCGGGAGATCGAGGAGGCTCTCACGGATGTCGAGCCGGGCCTCGCCCAGCTGCGCGCCTACGTCGATGCCACGATGCGCATGACCGCCGACGGCCGCCACGAGGTCGCCGGCGCCCTGCGGGAGGCGGATCTCTCCCCGAGCAGCATGGATGACCTCATGCGGCTCCACGACGCCCTGCTCCGCCCGCTCATCCACGTGCTCGAGCACCTCGGGATCGAGGAGGCCCAGCGCCGGGCATTCCTCGTCCAGGGGATGATCGGAGCGGGGATGGAGCTCATCAGCCATGGCGTCGACGAGCGCACCGCGGCCGACGACATCTACCGCATCCTCGTCGACGGCCTCGGCACCTGACGCCCAGCACTCCGTCCTTCTCGGGGCCCGCCCCTTTCCCGGGGTCCGATCCGCACCCGCCCGAACCGCACCGAGCCGATGCGTGCCGTCCGGAATCGTTCTGACACACTGTCAGCATGGAGCCGACTGAGTGTCGGTATCCTCTCCGCTCCGGACCACTGTAAGGACTCCTCGATGTTCCTCGCCCTGCGCGAACTGCGGTTCGCCCGGGGTCGGTTCGCACTCATGGGCACGGTGATCGCGCTGCTCTCCGGCCTCTCCTCCGGCCTCGTCAACGACGGGGTCTCCGGCCTCAAGGCCATGCCCGCGACCTCGTTCGCCTTCCACGAGGGCACGGGGAAGGACAATGCGTTCAGCCGCTCGATCGTCGGCGACGAGGAGCTCGAGACCTGGCAGGACGCCCCCGGGGTCGAGGCCGCGGAGCCGATGGGGGTGAGCATGGTCAACACCACCGCCGACGACGACACCCAGATCGACCTCACGCTGTTCGGGATCGAGCCGAACGGCTTCCTCGCCCCGGAGACGTCGAGCGGCTCCGAGGTCGGCGCCGTCGACGGCATCGTCGTCTCCGAGACCCTCGCCGACGACGGCGTCGAGGTCGGCACGGTCGTCACGCTCGACCGCATCGACGTCGAGCTCGAGGTCGTCGGCTTCACCGACGGCCAGGCGACCTTCGGCCACGTCGACATGGCCTACCTGCCGATCGACACGTGGCGCCCCATCGCCGCGAATGCCGCCGAGCCCGGTGCGCCGACGCAGGACCAGGTCGACGCCCTCGAGTTCCCGCACTCGAGCGTCGTCGCCGTGCAGGCCGACGAGGACACCGATCTCGCTGCGATCGACTCCGACGCCGAGACGGAGTCGATGACCCTCACCGAGTCCTTCAACGCCTCCCCCGGCTACGAGGCGGAGACCCTCACCCTGAGCATGATCCAGATCGTCCTCTACGCGATCTGCGCGCTCGTCGTCGGAGCCTTCTTCACCGTGTGGACGATCCAGCGCACCCCGATTCCGGAACGGTGCGCGTCCACGGGACCGACCACGCCGGTCTGCGGAAGGGCGCCGCGGCGCGGTTCCGGCTCCCGAACATCGGCTTCGTGTTCCAGTCGGGGAACCTGCTCCCGGCACTCTCCGCGTCCGACCAGCTGCGGCTGGCCGGTCGGCTCGCCGGCAACCGCGACGTCAACCCCCGCGCGCTCCTCGGGTCGGTGGGGATGAGCCACCGGGCCGATCACCGCCCCGGCCAGCTGTCCGGCAGCGAGCGCCAGCGTGTCGGCATCGCGCGCGCCCTCGTCAACGATCCGAGCCTGCTCCTCGTCGACGAACCGACCGCCGCTCTCGACCGGAAGCGCGGCCACGAGGTCGTCGGGCTGCTCGCGGACCGCGCCCACTCGGCGGGGGTGGCGGTCGTCATGGTCACCCACGACCGGGACGTGCTCGAACACTGCGACCGCACGCTCGAGATGATCGACGGCAGGCTCTCCCCCGTCGAGGGCTCCCTGCCGTAGACTGGTCCGTCCGAGCCGGCGCCACCTGGCGCCCGGCGCCGCACGAAGGGACCGGGGTGAGCCGCATGGGCGCCGCGCACCCGCGCACCGTCGAGTTCTCGCAGCACTTCGCCACCGATCTGCCGGAGATGGCCGTGCCCTGGCAGGCCGCTGCTCCCCCGGACCCTGCACTCCTCGTCCTCAACGAGCCGCTCGCGCACTCCCTCGGCTTCGAGCTGGGCTGGCTGCGCGGACCCGCCGGGATCGGCCTGCTCACCGGAACCCAGCCGCCCGAGGACGCGACCCCGGTCGCCCAGGCGTACACCGGACACCAGTTCGGCACCCTCAACCCGCGCCTCGGCGACGGCCGCGCCCTGCTCCTCGGGGAGATCACCGACGCCCACGGCACGCTCGTCGACCTCCACCTCAAGGGCTCCGGCCGGACGCCGTTCGCACGCGGGGGCGACGGCCTCGCCGCCGTGGGGCCGATGCTGCGCGAGTACCTCATGAGCGAGGCGATGCACGCGCTCGGCGTGCCGAGCACCCGGGCGCTCGCGGTCGTCGCGACCGGCGGCTTCGTCCGCCGGGAGCGGGCGCTGCCCGGCGCGGTCCTCACCCGCATCGCGCACAGCCATGTGCGCGTGGGCAGCTTCCAGTACGCCCGCCTGAGCGGGAACGACGACCTCGTGCGCCGCCTCGCCGACCACGCGATCGCCCGACTCCACCCGGCGGCGGCGGATGCCGCGAACCCCGCCCTCGCCCTCTTCGAGGCCGTCGTCGCGGGGCAAGCGGAGGTCGTGGCGCAGTGGATGCTCCTCGGCTTCGTCCACGGCGTGATGAACACCGACAACATGACGATCTCCGGCGAGACGATCGACTACGGGCCGTGCGCCTTCATGGACGCCTTCGACCCTGCGACCGTCTACAGCTCGATCGACACCACCGGCCGGTACGCCTACGGCAACCAGCCGCTCATAGCGGAATGGAATCTCGCCCGCTTCGCCGAGGCGCTGCTGCCCGCCATCGGGCCGGACCAGGATGCCGCGATCGAGGCCGCCCAGGAGGTGCTCGGCACCTACCGGGGGCGCTACAGCACCGCCTGGACCGCGGGCATGCGCGCCAAGCTCGGACTGTCCGCAGACGTTCCCGCGGAGACGGCGGGAGAGCTCATCTCCGCGATCCTGCCCCTGCTCCGCGACCACCGGGTCGACTACACCGGATTCTTCCGCGGCCTAGCCGACGCGGCGGACACCGGGACCGATACAACCACCGGGGACACCGATACAGCGGATACCGGACCGAACGCCGGGACCGCCGCGCCAGCGGTGAGCGAGCTGCTCGCCGCCGCCCCGGACTTCTCCGGCTGGCTCGGGACCTGGCGCGGCCTCGCGCCCGACCCAGCACTCATGCGGCGCACGAATCCGATCTACATCCCCCGCAACCACCTCGTCGAGGAGGCGCTCGCGGCCGCGGAGTCCGGCGACCTCGACCCCTTCACCCGGCTGCTGGGAGCGGTGACCGATCCGCACACCGAGCGCCCCGGCCTCGAGCGGTACGCACTGCCCGCACCGGAGGACTTCGGCCCCTACCGGACGTTCTGCGGCACCTGATCCGCACCGGCGGCACCCGCCGGGGTCCTTGACGGCCTCTGCCGCACCCCGATAGGAGTGATGCATGTCACTCGATGAGGAGTCGCAGCAGCTGGTCGCCGCCTTCGCCGCCGCCGGCAGCCCCGCCACCCATGAGACCACCCCCGCGATCGCCCGGCTCTCCGGGCCCTCCCTCGCCGCGATGAGCGGGCGCGGGCCGGAGGTCGGCGAGACCCGCGAGATCGAGCTCACCGGCGAGGACGGCGGGACGTTCCGCGTCCGGGTGCTCTCCCCGTCGGGCACGCCGAGCGCCGTCCTCGTCTACTACCACGGCGGCGGCTGGGTGCTCTCCGACATCGACCTCCAGTACGACACCGTCGCCCGGCGCCTCGTCGACCGGGCCGGGTGCACCGTCGTCATGGTCAACTACCGCAAGGCGCCCGAGCACCGGTTCCCCACCGCCGTCGATGACGCCTGGACGGCGCTGACCTGGGTCGACGAGCACCGCGACGACCTCGCCCCGCCCGGGGCGCCGCTCCTCGTCGCCGGCGACAGCGCCGGCGGCAACCTCGCGGCGGTGATGGCCCAGCGGGCTCGCGACCGCGGCGGACCGACCATCGACGAGCAGATCCTCGTCTACCCGGTCACCGACCGCGACCTCGACCGGCCCTCCTACCACGACCCGGAGAACCAGCTCCTCCTCTCGCGGGCGACGATGGAGTGGTTCTGGGGCCACTACGCACCGGACCCGCAGGCCCGGGAGCATCCCGATGCCTCGCCGCTGCGCCACCCCGACCTGACCGGTCTGCCACCGGCCTTCGTCTACCTCGCCGGGCACGATCCGCTCCACGACGCGGGCCGCGAGTACGCCGACCGGCTCGCCGCCGCCGGCGTCGACGTCACCATGGAGGTCGCCGCCGGCCAGATGCACACGTTCTTCCAGATGGCCAACCTGCTGCCGGGATACGCGCGGGGCATCGACCGCGTCGTGCAGCGCATCGCGGAGCGCGTCACCGTTCACTCCCCCGCCTCCGCCTGAACCGCCGCGCCGAACCAGACCGACCGAGAGGACGTGCTCGCCGATGACCGCGACCACCGCCGCATCCCATGATGCGCCGACCGCCGCCCCCGCGCCGGAGGCGCAGCCGGACGCACCGCGACCCGACTTCGACGCCGTCGTCGTCGGTGCCGGGTTCGCCGGGATGCACCAGCTCCACACCCTGCGCGGGCAGGGGCTGCGCGTGCACGCGTTCGAGGCCGGCGGCGACGTCGGGGGCACGTGGTACTGGAACCGCTACCCGGGGGCCCGGGTCGACATCGAATCCGAGCACTACTCGTACAGCTTCGACCCGGCGCTCGAACAGGAGTGGGACTGGAGCGAGCGCTACTCCGTCCAGCCCGAGCTCCTCGCCTACGCGTCGCACGTCACCGACCGCTTCGACCTACGGAGCGATATCACCTTCGACACCCGGGTGAGCACGCTCGACTGGTGCGAGGACGACGGCCTGTGGACGGTCTCGACCGACACCGGGACGGAGGTCACCGCCCGCTTCGTCGTCCTCGCCACCGGCTGCCTGTCCGTGCCGAAGCAGCCGGAGTTCCCCGGGACCGAGGACTTCACCGGGGAGATCCTCTACAGCGCGAACCGGCCGGATGACGCCGACCTCACCGGCAAGGACGTCGCGGTCATCGGAACCGGATCGTCCGGCATCCAGATCATCACCGCGATCGCCGCCGAGGTCGCCTCGCTCACGGTGTATCGGCGCACCCCGAACTTCGCGATCCCCGCACACAACCGGGACCTCACCGATGACGACCGGCAGCGGATCAAGGAGGATTACACGCAGATCCGTGCGGCCGACCGATCCTCACAACTCGGATTCACCACCGGCGGCGGAGAGCCGCAGGAGTTCGGGGAGCTCGCCCCCGAGCAGCGACGGGCGGCGCTCGAGGAGCGCTGGGACTACGGCGGCCTCGGTTTGACGAGCACGTTCAGCGACACCCTCCTGAGCCGGGAGACGAACGACGCGGTCGCCGCATTCGCCCACGAGCAGATCCGCGACCGGATCGACGACCCCGAGGTTGCCGAGCTCCTCGTGCCCCGGAGCTTCCCCATCGGCGTCAAGCGGCTGTGCGTCGACACCGGATACTTCGAGGTGTACAGCGCGGAGAACGTCACGCTCGTCGACCTCAATGAGCACCCGATCGAGGCGATCACCGCCGACGGCATCCGCGCCGGGGGTGAGGAGCGCTCCGCCGACGTCATCGTCCTCGCGACCGGTTTCGATGCGATGACCGAAGCGATCTCCCGGATCGACATCCGTGCCCGCGGCACGTCCCTGAACCAGGAGTGGGAGGGGGGTGCCCGGACGTACCTCGGCCTCATGACCGCCGGCTTCCCCAACCTCTTCCTCATCACCGGGCCGCAGAGCCCGTCCGTGCTGACGAACATGACGACGTCGATCGAGTACCACGTCGACTACGTCACCGGGCTCATCCGCACGATGACCGAGCGGGGCCAGGACCGGGTCGAGGCCCGGCCCGAGGCCCAGGACAACTGGGTCGCAACGACGGACGACCTCGCCGATCTCACGCTGTTCTCCGAGGCCGCGTCGTGGTACCGGGGTGCGAACATCCCCGGCAAGCCGCGGAGGTTCCTCCCCTTCCCGGGAGGCTCGGACACGTACATCGCCTACTGCGATGCGATCGCCCTGTGCGGGTACCACGGGTTCCGGTTCTCCCCGCCGGTCGCCGGGCGCTGAGCACCGGGGAGCGGCCGGGCGGGATCCGGGGACCGGTCGCGTGGGGACGGGTCAGTCGGCGACGAACGCCGAGCGCGGCGCAGCGGTTCCCCAGGCGTCCATCGCCCCGAGCACCGGGCGGAGCTCCTCCCCGAGCGCGGTGAGTTCATAGACCACGCGCGGCGGGATCTCGGCGTAGGCCGTGCGCGTGACCACCCCGTGCTTCTCGAACCGACGCAGCCGGTTCGTCAGGGTGTGGGCGCTGATCCCCGGCAGACCGGCGCGCAGCTCGCTGAAGCGCCGCGGCCCGTGGAGCAGCTCGCGGACGATGAGGGTCGCCCACGGGCCGTCGAGCAGGATCAGGAACCGCGCGACCCCGCAGTCGGGCAGGTCAGCAGATGTGTCGTCTGTCACAATGAGCTCCGAACGCCAGTAGTGCAGTTGATGTAACCAGTTCATCATATGCACTAATGGAGGCATGACATACATCGTGCACGGCGCCACCGGCGCCCAAGGAGCCCCTGTCCTCGACGCCCTCCTCCGGGAGGGCCACCCGGTTACCGGAGTCGCCCGGTCCCCCGAACCCCTGCCGGCCGGGGCCGCTGCGGCGGCCGCCGACCTCACCGATCCCCGCGCGCTCAGCCGGCTCTACCGCGGCGCACAGGGAGTCTTCGCCCACCTCCCCCTCGGACCGGCCGAGCTCCAGTCCGCCTGCGCGGAGTCGATCGTCGCCGCCGTCCGCGAGACGCGCCCCGCGCGGGTCGTCGTGTCGACGAGCGGGCGGATCGTCGACGAACCCGGCTCACCGCTCCAGGCGCCCGACGACAGCCCGATCATGACGCTCATCCGCGGTCTCGGGGAGACCGGCACCGCACTCGCGATCGTCGCCCCGCGCCTCTTCCTCGAGAACCTCCTGCTCCCGGTGGTCGCCGGCCCCGTGACCGAGGAGGGAGTGCTGCGCTACCCCCTCGCGGCGGACCATGCCGTCTCGTGGAGCTCCCACGCCGAGGTCGCCGCAGCCGCCGCGCGCCTCCTCGTGGACCCGCGGATCACCGGCACGGTCGGCGTCGGAGCGCTGCCGGCGCTCACCGGACCGGATCTCGCCGCGGCCTTCGGCGCCCACCACGGGAGGCCCGTCCGGTACGAGGCGATCGCGCCCGCGGCGTTCGGCGATCTCATCTCCCCGCTGCTCGGACCTGCGGCCGCGGAGCCCGTCGTCGGCCTCTACCAGGCTCTCGGCACGCAGGACCGCACGGTCATCACCGAGGACACGAGCGCGCAGGCGGTGCTCGGACTGCGCCCCCTCGACCTCGGTAACTGGCTCGCCGAGGTGAGCGCCGCGGATACGGGCACAGCCGCGGGCTGAGGGGGACAGCGGGGGCTTCCGCGCGGCCGGATCGATGGGGATACTTCGACCATGAGTGAGAACGACCGCGCCGACCGAGGGCGCCCGCACGTCCTGACGAACACGCTCGACGCGGCCCGGGCCGCGCTCGACTCCGGGGACGGCGGTGCCGTATGGCGGATCGACGACCCGCACCGCGGACTCGATTCCAACCTCGTCGCGCTGCCCGCCGGCGACGGGATCACCGAGCACCGGGGCCCCGACCTCGACGTCCTCGTCCACGTGGTCCGCGGCAGCGGCACCCTCACCGGCGGCGGGAAGGAGATCGCACTCGCCGCGGGCGACCTCGTCCTCCTCCCCCGGCTGAGCGAGCGGGGGTTCCGCTCCGGCCCGGACGGCCTCGTCTACCTCACCGTCCACGCGCGGAAGGGCGGGCTGCGGATCGGGATTCCCGGCTGAGGGTCAGTCCTGCGCGTCCGCCGCAGCGTCCCCGCGGGGACGCGGGCCCGGGCTCACGGTCGTCCCGTCGGCTTCGTCGCGCAGGATGCGCTGGAGCGTCGAGCCCGGTTCGACGACGAGCACGTCCGAGCCCGTCGCGATCCCGTGCGCGGCGAAGGCCGCCAGCACATCAGCGATGACCTCATGCGAGGCGAGCTTCGTCTCGAGCTGGGTCGCACCCGACCAGAACCGCAACTCGATCCGCACCGTCGTCGTCCCGATCTCGGAGAGCAGGGCCTGCGGCGGCGGCTCTTCGAGCACCTCGGGGGTCGCACACATCGCGTCCTCCGCGATCCGGGTCGCGGCCCGGAGGTCGACGGCGTCGTCGACATCGACCGCCACCGAGGTGCGGACCTCCTCGAAGCCGGTCTGCACGGTGATGATCTTCGAGTGGAGCTCCGCATTGGGGACGAGCACGAGACGACCGTCGAAGGTCCGCATCGCGCTCGAGGTCAGGCCCATCGACACGATCGTGCCCCGGTGGTCCTCGATCGCGATCTGGTCGCCCACCCGGAACTTGTCGCGGGCGAGGAGCACGATGCCGGCGAACATGTTGCCGAGCACCGTCTGGAAGGCGATGCCGGCCGCGATCGACACGACACCGACGCCGCCGAGGACGTCCACCGGTCTGACGCTGGGGAAGATGATGGTGAGGGCCGCGAGGATCCCGAGGGCGATGACGATCCAGCCGGCCAGGCGACCGAACACATCGGCCGATGCCGGGCCGCGACCGCGCCAGAGCAGGAGCTGCCGGATGAGGACGCGGAGCAGGAGAGCGAGGAGGAATCCGCCGGCGATGACCGCGGCACCGAGGCCGACGCCGGCCCACGTCACCGGCGGGATGTGGTCGAGGGCGTTCATGCGAGTCCGCCCCTCGGACTGCCGCATCGATCGTCGACGTGCTCCCTGGCCCGCTCGATCGCCGGGAGGTAGCGGTCGTCCGACGCTTCCGCGAGATCGGCGAGCATGTCGCGGAGCCGATCCGGAACCGGCACCGCGTCGACCGCATAGTGGGCGATCTCCTCGACCGCGAGCCGGATGTGCCCGTCGATCGACTGGGGGTGGTGGACGATCCGGACGACTCCGTCGTCATCGGCGATGTACGGGCTCGGGGACCGCCGGCCGACGAGTCGGCGGAGGACGCGATGGAGCTCGTCGATGCACTGCACCGCGGTCGTCGGATCGTTGACGCCCGAGGACAGCGCGCGATCGGCGATGTCGACGAGCTGTCGGATGCCGAAGGCGACGTCCTGCCACATCTCCCGCTCGGCGCCGAGCCCGATGTGGGAGAAGAGCGTCTCCGTGGCACCGTCCTCGAGCGCGTCGGTCCCCCACACCCGGAGCATCCCCTGGCCCTCGGTGAGGAACTCCCCGACCGGGCGGTCGATGGTGATGACGACGTCGTGCTGCTGCGCGAACCGGATGAGGCCGGCGTAGTCGACGTAGGTGATCATCCCGTGTCGGGTCTCGGTGAAGACCTCGACGCGGGGCGTCCCCGGGTCCGGGGACCACGTCGGGCCCATCGTCAGAGTGTCCTCGTCGGCGGTGACGGGATACATGTCGTCGGCGAGGGCGAGCGTGCGGTCGCCGATCCGGGAGATCACCTGCGACACCTGGATCGAGGAGGTGATGTGGTGGATGAAAGCGAGGAAGAACCCGACGCTCGCGAGGACGAGGAGGAAGGCCACGGTCACCGACACCTGCGGGACGAACGTCCCGGTGTCGCCGTAGTCGCCGCGCACGGAGCGCGTGACGGTGAGGGCGTAGACGAAGCTCGCGGTGAAGACTCCGAGGGTGCCCTGGGTGACGCGGCTGTCGAGGAACCCGCCGAGCACACGCGGGGTGAACTGGCTGCTCGCGAGTTGGAGGATGACCATGGTGATCGAGAAGACGAGGCTCGTCATCGAGATCATCCCGGTGGCGATCGTCCCGAGGAGTCCGCGCGCACCCTCCGGGCCGCCCTGGAAGACGAAGGCGATCTTCTCCGACAGGATCCCGTCGAGCATGGGCAGGACGGCGCCGAGAGCGATCGCGCCGATAACGCAGGCGACGGGGATCGCCCAGAACGGCTTCCACATGTCCCGCCACCACGACGCGCCCTGCACCTGCGGAATCCCTCCGCGCGCGCGGACTGCTGACTGCTTCTCGCTCATGGGCGTCCTGCCTGCCGGTGGGATGGGATGGGTCCATCCTAGGGTCGCGAAGCCGGGCCATTGCACTCGCCCCAGGACGCCGGGCAGCGCCGGGAGCAGCAGTCAGCCATGAGATGCAGGAGAGGTCATATGAGAATCGGCCTCATCTTCATATGGTGAGATGAAGCATGGATCACACCCTCGTCTTCCTCGTCGGGAAGAAGCCGAAGTCCGGGACCGTCATCGCTGAGACCATCGAGGTCCTCGAGGCCTCGGGCGCGCGCTGCCGCGTCCTGCTGCCGCACGACGAGGAGGTCGTTCCCACCGACCTGGGCGGCGCGCGTCTCGTGGTCCACCGGGGCCTGTCGCACCGCCTCGACGGCATCCTCGCCGCCATCGCCGATGCGGGCATCCCCCTGTGCAATCCCTGGGGCGGGGTGACGAACCTGCACGACCGCGCGACGACGCACCGTGCGCTGCGCGCAGCCGGGATGCCCGCTCCGCGAGGGGACGTGCGGACCACCTGGGCCGAGGTGCTCGAGAACTCCCGTGACCGCAGAGTCGTCGTCAAGGCCGTCCACGGAGCGGGGCGAGGTCGCGGCGTGCTGCCGGATCCGCTGCCCGAGTCCGCGCCGATGGACGGGCCGTACCTCGTCGAGGACTGGATCCCGCACGACGGCATCGACCGGAAGCTCTCCGTCGCAGGCGACTGGGTGAGCGGGCTGCTCAAGGCCTCGACCCTCACCCATGAGCACACGACCGAGCGCACCCCGTTCACGGTCGACGACACGCTCGCCGCCCTCGCACGCCGGGCGACCGCCGGACTCGACATGCACCTCGCCGGCGTCGACGTCGTGCTCGGCCCCCACGGACCCGTCGTCGTCGACGTCAACGCCTTCCCGGGCTACCGGGACGTGGCCGGCGCCGCGGCAGCGGTCGCCTCTCACCTCCTCGACCACGCGGCCGGCGAGAGCCGCTGAGCAGGCCCCGGCAGCAGAGCGGATCACCCCCGCGCGACTCCGAGTCGACGAGGTCCACGATCCGAAAACCGTCAAGTAAGGTATGGGACAGGTCGGTCCCGAATCCGATCGACCGTTCCGTCTCCGGAGCGCTTCCCGGCGCCCGCTGCTCGAGAAGGCCTGCCGAGGCCCCGACTCCGTCCCCTCCTCGCCTCCGTTCTCGCGTCGGCGGTCCTCGTCTCGACTCCGTCCCTCGCGGTGGCGAACGGCACCGACCGGCCGGCTGCGGAACCGGCGACCCTCACCGTCGAGATCGCCGAGGAGATCGACCTCGAATCGTTCCTCGAATCCGGGGCGGAGCTTACCGGCTCCGGGCTCAACCCCCGTTCGGAGGCCGCCGTCACCGTCGCCCCCGGCATCGTCGCCGATGCCGAGCCGGGCGGTTCGGCGCCGCTGTCGGAGGAGAGCCTCTCCACCGCTCCGGACGACACCGCTGCACCCTCCCAGGGCCCCTCGGCTCCGGGCGAGGACGTCGAACCAGCGGACGCGGACGCCCTCGGCGAGTTCCGGACCACCGTCCGCGCGGAGGCCGACGGTTCGTTCGCAACGACCGTCCCGGCCGCCTACGGGGGCGGCGAGGACGAGGACTACCTCGGCTCCCACCGCATCGAGATCTCCGCCGACGGGCACGTTCCGGTCGCGGTCGCCTTCGTCGTCTCCCCGACCGCCGACCGCTCTGGGACCGACTCCCCGACCGAGTCGCCCGCTCCTTCGGAATCGCCGCGGCCGTCCGCACCGGAGGAGGACGCGGTCACCACCGAGCCGGCACCCGAGCCCTCGACACCCGCCACTCCCGAACCTCGGCCGTCCGCTCCGGAGACCCCTGCTCCCGACTCCGCACCCCCGGTCGACCCCTTCGCCGTGTCGAACGGCTTCACGGTGTCCGGCGGCATCGGCAATGCCTGGCGGGCCCATGGCGGGGAGAACGGACGCCTGGGCAGGCCGACCGGCGAGGAGCGTCCCCTGCCGGGGAGTGCGTACCAGCACTTCGAGGGCGGTTCGATCCATTGGTCACCGGCCACCGGCGCCCATCCGACATGGGGCGCCGTCCGCTCCGAGTGGGGATCCCACGACTGGGAGCGCGGGACGCTCGGCTACCCGACCTCCGCGGAGCGCTGCGGGCTCACCGGCGGCGGCTGCTACCAGTGGTTCCAGGGCGGTCAGATCCACTGGTCGCCGGCTTCCGGCGCGCATGCGACCTGGGGCGGCATGCGGACCGCCTGGGGCAAGGCCGGATACGAGCGCGGCTCGTGGGGCTACCCGACGGGTGCCGAGCAGCTGCGCCACGACGGACGCTGGCAGCAGCGGTTCCAGGGCGGCACGAAGATCGTCGGATCCACCCCGTCGACCGGGCTCCCTCACGGCGTGACGCCCAAGACCGGGACGAGCCAGCTCGTCATCGCCCACGCGACCAAGCGCGCCACCTCCTACGGCACGGTCGAGCGCTGGGAGCTGCGCAGCGACCGCAGCTGGCACAAGGTCGGCGCCTCGTGGAACGCCCGCTTCGGGTACTCCGGGCTCGATCCGCGTGCCTGGACGAACCACGAGGGCACCGGGACGACCCCGATGGGCAACTTCAGCCTCGACTACGCCTTCGGCCGCGACGCGAAGCCTGCGGGAACCGGTCTGCGGTACGAGCGGATGACCCGGTCGAACTACAACCACTGGTGCTCCGACGTCCGGTCCGCCGACTACAACAAGCACCTCCGCTCCCCCTCGGCGTCGTGCCCCTCGCCGCGTCCCGGGTCGCTCTACGAGACGCCCCAGTTCAACCTCGCCATCGCCATCGACTTCAACAAGAAGCGGATCCGCGGCAAGGGCTCGGGCGTGCTCATGCACACGAACGGCGCTGGTTCCACGGCAGGATGCGTGTCGGTGACCTCGGCCCAGATGGGGACCACGACCTCCTGGCTCGACGAGGACCGGAGCCCCCACATCGTCATCGCGCCCACCGGCGAGCTGCGGTACCAGCGGTGAGACCGGTGGCACGGGGACCGGCGGGTCGAACCCGTCGCGCGACGGGCGGGTTCGCCCTGATCGCCGCTCTCGTGCTCGCCGGATGCTCCGGAGGCGGCCAGCAGCCCGAGCACCGGGTCGCGGTCCCCGAAACGGGAACCGGCGCGGCCACCGCGCCGTCCGCCTACACCACCGCGGAGGCGAGCGAGGAGCCGGAGACGGCCGCGCGCTCCGTCGCCGCGGACTACACCCGCAGCGAGACGCAGGAGTCGGCCGAGGCGCGGTTCTTCTCCGGCGGGGAACTCTTCCAGTACGGGCCGCAGCGGGCGTCCCAGATCATCACCGGCGGCGGCACCGTCGATCCCATCTACGCCGCGTGCACGGTCACCGGGACCGCAGCCGCGATCGAGGACCGGGTCGACGTCGCCGTCGAGGGCACCCACGACGGGATCGCCGGATACGTCTTCGACCTCGGCTGCGAGACGGAGGACACCGGCATCGAGCAGGCCGCGATCGAGGTGATCCTCGTCGAGGGGGCGTGGCTCGTCAACACCCTGTCCTACGGGGCGGAGGGCACCGTCACGGTCCCGGGCGCCGACCAGGGGTGAGCCCGGGTCCCTAAGCCCCTATCGAGGGCGATCGGTGCGCTGTACGATCGCGCCATGGGACTCTTCGGCGATGACGTGAACACGACAGTCGACGGCAGACCGGTGCGAGTGCAGGGCAGGACGGGCGCGATCAGAGCGACCTGGCAGCTCCTCGAGGGTGACACCGTCCTCGCCGAGCACGCCTCCCTCGGCGGCGAGTGCGAACTCGTGGGCACTCTGAGCACCGGGACGGAGGTGCGGGCGATCATCGGCCAGGGCGTCTTCGGGCCCACGACCGTGCGCGTGGTGGTCAACGGCGAAACCGTCGCCGAGCACCAGGGATTCGTCGCGTAGCCTTCTCCGTCGAGGAGAACCGACGCTGCCGTCCGTAATTCCTCACCTCACGGCGTGCCTGCTTCCCCGGACGCTCGCCGAATCAGGTGCAGCCGGAGGTCTGCTGATCAGCCCTGGGGATCCAGAGCGTTTCCGGCCCCGCCCGCACAGACGCAATCGGCAGATCGAGGTTCCGTATGCTCGCTTCGACGGTCCGAAGCAGCAGCTGCGGGTACGATCCGGCGTGTCCGGGTTCAGGCCACCGTGGTGTGCATTCCGACATTGACGACGCGACCGTCGGAGGAGCGGTAGAAGAACCGCGTCACACCCCATGGCTCATCCGTGAGCGGGTGCACGACGTCCAGATCGGCCTTCCTCACCCGGTCGAGCGCCTCACGCACATCGTCGACGAAGATGGAGACGTCCGGATTGACCTTGGCGGTGGCGTCCTGGGTCATCAGACTGAGCTGGTGACTTTCGTCATCACCGAGTGTGATGATCCATCCGTGATCCATGACTACACGCAGCCCGAGTACGGCAGAATGCTCCCGCACCGCTGTAGGAAGGTCGGAGACCGTCAGATTCGGGACCACTCGTTCAATACGCATGACCTCATCGTCGCAGACGACGCTCAGGGCCGGCCCGTCGGCGACGGAGATCTCGCCGCTCAGACTGAGCAGGTCTACGTCAATCTGCACGCAGCCATCACCGCGGCAGGTGGGTCTTTCGACGACATCGCGAATCTGACCATCTACATCGTTGACTATGAACCCAGCACGATGTCTCAACTCGGCGAAGGAGCCGTCAGCGCTGCACAACGACTGGGATTCGATATCGTCCGCCCCATCGCCCTGCTCGGAGTCTCGGCACTCGGAGAACCAGACCTCCTCATCGAAGTCGAGGCCATCGCCGTCTTGTCCTGACTCGTCCGCCTCAAACAGCCCGTACACACAACCTGACGTGTTGACCTCGGGAAGGCGAATACACAACCGGGCGCTGTTCACTCGCATCGCCACCGACGACGGTGGGAACGCCGCCTGCACAACCTGCGGACCCACGGCCAGCGTCCGCGCACACACCGGCGTCAAGGCCCCACCGGATATCACCGCACAAACACAACTGCCCCGCACTCGGGCGGGGCAGTTCCGGACTTCTCGGTGGACCTAGCGGTAGGCTCGTCGAAACTTGCCCCGCCGGTGATTCATATGGTGCGAACACACCGGTCAATCCGCACTGAACGGCACAGGACGCACCGCCGGAGGCGCCATCCACAGCAGGCGCCGCGAGCATCCGAAGACCTCCTCCAGCGAGCGGAAACCGCCTACGCTGCCGACGGGTCTCTGAAAGCTGTGGCCCGACAGGGACTGTAAGAAAAACGGTGTGTGAGGGTCCGGCCTGATCCGAGAGGAGACGGCCGTGTCAGAGTCCACGACCGAGGCAACGGAAGAGATGATCGACCCTGTGACGGGAGAGATCATCGATCAAAAACAACTGGCCGAACGGCTGCTAGCCCAGGCCAAGGAGCAGGGCGTGAGCCTGGTTGGCCCCGGTGGGCTGCTGAACCAACTCACGAAGAACGTCCTCGAGACGGCCCTGGACGCCGAGCTGACCGAGCACCTCGGTCACGAGCACGGCGAGACCCCGATCGCGGAGAACATGCGCAACGGGACCCGGCCCAAGACGGTTCTGACGGAGATCGGCCCGGTGCAGATCGAGGTGCCCCGGGACCGAGCGGGATCCTTCGAGCCGGTGATCGTGCCCAAACGCAAACGGCGCCTGGACGGCATCGACCAGATCGTGCTCTCCCTCTCGGCCCGGGGCCTGACCACCGGGGAGATCGCAGCGCACTTCGAGGAGGTCTATGGGGCCACAGTCTCCAAGGACACCATCTCCAGGATCACGGAGAAGGTCGCCGGGGAACTGGCCGAATGGTCCGCCCGGCCGCTGGACCCGCTCTACCCGGTGATCTTCGTCGACGCGATCGTCGTGAAAGTGCGCGACGGTCAGGTCCGCAATACCCCGTTCTACGTCGTCATGGGCGTCACCACCAACGGGGAACGCGAAATCCTGGGGATCTGGGCCGGAGACGGCGCCGAGGGCGCCCGGTTCTGGCTGCAGGTGTTCTCCGAGCTGAAGAACCGGGGCGTGGAAGACGTGCTCATCGCGGTCTGCGACGGGCTCAAGGGCCTGCCCGAGGCGATCACCACCACCTGGGAGCGGACGGTGGTCCAGCAGTGCATCGTGCACCTGATCCGCAACTCCTTCCGCTACGCCGGCCGGCAGCACCGCGATGGGATCGTCAAGGCCCTCAAGCCGGTCTACACCGCACCCTCCGAGGCCGCGGCCAAGGACCGGCTCGCCGAGTTCGCCCAGCAGTGGGGCGAGAAGTATCCAGCCATCGTGCAGCTATGGGAGAGCTCTTGGGCGGAGTTCGTGCCGTTCCTGGAGTACGACGTGGAGATCCGGCGGGTGATCTGTACGACCAACGCGATCGAGTCGATCAACGCCCGCTACCGGAGAGCAGTTCGCGCCCGGGGTCACTTCCCGAACGAGGCCGCCGCGCTGAAATGCCTGTACATGGTTACCCGGTCTCTTGATCCGACCGGGGGCGGGAGGGCACGCTGGGTGATGAGATGGAAGCCGGCGCTCAACGCGTTCGCGATCACCTTCGCCGGACGGTTCGAAAGAGCCACTCACTGATGAAAACCGCCGGACCCCACACACCGTTTATCGGACAGTCCCGCCCGACAGGTTGGCCTCGGACACGAGCGGCTCGCTCGTCTCCTTCGGGAACGCGGTGTCATCCTACGCAACCACTCACCGTCCAGCAGTGAGATTCGGCTGATGCGTGCCATGTATGAGCAAGGGGCTTCACTGGAGGGTGTGGGCGACAAGTTCGGCTACACGGCGGGGACGGTCCGCAAACATTTGCTCATCTTCGGCGTGGTGATGCGCGATACGCACGGTCGTGTCCGAGCGGAGCCCCACGGTTTCGGCCAAGAGATCAAGACATCGTGACGGACGCTGATGGTCCCAGCAGGAGCTGGGTCAGAGGATGCAGTCCTTCGCCGTGCATATCAGCTCTGCACCCGGCCGCGCGCGCGATCGCGGGCTTGCTGCCGCAGTCTTGCCCGTACTTCGTCGTGGATCGTGGTCGAGGTCTGCTCTGCTGTCTCGATGGAGACCACCAGTGCGTATCGCACCGTCTTACCAGCACCAAGGTGTTGGGCATCGTCCATGCATTCAACGTGGATCGGGAACGTGTCATCGTCGCCGAACACCATGGCGCGGCTGCCTTGGACGATCTCGTGTTGGAGGCTCCGCTGCCGGCCGACACCAGACCCTGCGGCTCCACCACCAGCTCCTGCACACGTGCCGCTTGGCGTGAGCGATACGTGAGCCGTAACCGCCGACGGGCGAACACACCCGCCCGGGCAGTTGCGAACGCCTCCCCAGGTTGCAGCGCATCAGGTTGCGGCAACCAGCCGTGAGGATCAACCACGATCCGCGACGCAACCTCCAAGCTCTGACCACGATGCGCCTCGGGAATCGCAGCCAGCAACTTGCGCGCCCCCGACGCGAAGCATCACCCAGCCCGATCGCATCCGGGCCCCACATCCCCGATGAACTGTTCGAAGCCGCTGATGATCGTCTCCAACCCTCGACCGAACGCTCGATCAGAGTCGCAATCGTCAGGAAGGGAGTGTGATGCAGCGGCGTAGGCGATGTCTGACAAGGCAAAACCTCGGGCGAAGCTGGAACCGATCTGGTACAGGTCAAGCGCAACGTCCCGGGGGAATCCAGCCTGTCGGAGTGTGGCCATGACGTGCTTGAAGGCGGCTTGGTTTTCATCGAGCACGATGGGGCGTCCCGCTTGGGCGGTGAAGACGGCCGGGTGGTCCACGATGACGCGTCGATACGCCCAGGAGATCTCGCGAAGAATCTGCTGCCAACTCTTACCGAGCCCAACGGAGGGTGGAGTGATCTCCGCCATAAGCATGGTCGCCATGCCGTCAAGAATGTCTTGCTTGTTCGCCACGTGCCGATACAACGCCATGGCTTCCACCTCAAGAGCATCTCCAAGGCGACGCATCGTGACCGCAGCCAAACCCTCACTGTCAGCCAACGTGATCGCTGCCCTCAGAATCTCTGCCCGGCTGAGGGGATGGTCGCGCACCGCATTCACTGGTCTCTCCTCTGCCTCGTCTTTGCATAGTGACACGCTCACGTGTTTACATTGTAAGCATGGTTTACAACGTAAGCAGGGTTGGTGTTGCTCGCTGGGAACGTAGTCGCTGGTTCTGGGTGGCAGCCCTCGCTGGTGGGCTGCATGTTGCGATCACGCTGTACTGGGCCCTTGGCGGACACGCTCTGCTATGGACGATGGGGACCGGCTTCATCGCCAAGTTCGAGTCGATGATGTGGATCCTGTGGCCGGTCGCCCTGGTCAAGGCTGTCGGAGCCTTTGGCCCCGTATGGCTATCGACCCACGGATGGCCCTGGGCACGACTGACACGCCTCACCGTATGGCTGGCATCCTTCGTCCTGATCGGATGGGGTGGTCTGAACACGATCGTCGGCAACATGGTGCTCTTCGGGCTGATCCGCCCCACCGACGGCTTCGACCGACCCGTCATGATCGGCCACGCCTGGATCTGGGACCCCCTGTTCCTCCTCTGGGGCATCAGTCTGCTGACCGGATTGATCCGCACCCGCACCACACGTGCTTCCCTCGTGTGAGCGAGCATCTGCGCCTTCCTGAACCACAGATACTGCGCGAAGCTGCCCGTGTCGCGAAGAAGCCTCGCCCCAGTGGCGCATCCCAGATCGCATGGAAGGCTGATCAGGAAGATCAGCGGCCGATGACCCCGCAGCAGATGAGCAGACCCGACGCCAGGATGCTGGACAGTCGCGTACCCGGAAACGGGGATAAGCAGCAGAAACACTTTCCTGTCAGCTGGGACGGCTTCACATGGTCACATCCCCGCTGAATCGGCCCGGGTTCTCTGCCGCTACTTTGTGAGTGCGGGCTCTCGGTTGAGGGCCTCGTAGTGGAGCGTTTCGAACTCTACCGGGGTGAGCATCCCGAGAGAGCCGTGGAGACGGCGGTTGTTGTACCAGTCGACCCAGCCGGCGGTCGCGTACTCGACCTCCGAGAGGGTCCTGAAGGGCCCTGGGTGGAAGACGGTGGGGCGGATGCACTCGGTCTTGAACAAGCCGTTCACAGACTCCATGAGGGCGTTGTCGTAGGCGTCGCCGACGGTCCCGATCGAGGGCGCGATGCCCTCGAGGTCGAGAGGCTCGGTGTACCGGATCGAGGTGTATTGGGTGGATTCAACTGGTGGACGCAACACCCCAGGTCGAGGAGGGTGTTGATGGGACGACCAGCTGGATGGCTGAAGGAACTCACGGGCCGGTCGGCGATGATCTCGCCAGGCGCCCCGAAGACGCGCCGCAGCATCGAACGCAGGTTCTGGAAAGAGATAGCGACGGGAAGCTCCTCGGAGGACGCAGCAGGGAAGGTGGGCGTGTCTGCAGCCGTCGGGGCACGCTGGTTCCGACAAGGTGGCGGCATGAGGACGATCGAACTCACCGAGCCTGGCGGACGTTATCTATCGTTTCCTGAGCGAGAGGAGATCGCTGTCCTGCACGCTCAGCAGGTGGGCGTGCGCGAGATCGCGCGCAGGATCAACCGCGACCCGGCCACGATCTCGCGCGAGCTGCGTCGAAACGCCGCTACCCGCGGCGGGAAGCTGGAGTACCGGGCCTCGGTCGCGCAGTGGAAGGCGGAGCTGATGGCGCGGAGGCCGAAGACCGCGAAGCTGGTCGCGAACCCGAAACTACGGAACTACGTCCAGGACCGGCTCAGCGGCGATGTGTGCCATCCAGATGGGTCGATCGTGGCTGGGCCGGACGTACCGGCGTGGAAGGGCAGGTCGAAGCCACGCCGGGCCGACCGGCGGTGGGTCACGGCGTGGAGTCCGGAGCAGATCTCACACCGGCTTGAGATCGACTACCCCGAGGATGAGTCCATGCGTATCAGTCACGAGGCGATCTACCAGTCCCTGTTCATCGAGGGCCGGGGCGCGCTCAAGCGAGAACTGGTCGCCTGCCTGCGCACCGGCCGATCTCTGCGGGTGCCCCGAGCCCGGTCGAAGAACAAGCCTCAAGGGCACGTGACCGAGGATGTGGTCCTCAGTGAACGCCCCGCCGAAGCCGCCGACCGCGCCGTGCCAGGACACTGGGAAGGTGACCTGATCATCGGCACGAACCGGTCCGCGATCGGTACCGTCATTGAGCGCAAGAGCCGAGCCACGTTGCTGGTGCACCTGCCTCGGCTGGACGGCTACGGGCAGACACCGCGGGTCAAGAACGGTCCCGCCCTGGCCGGCTACGGCGCTGTGGCGATGAACGCTGCTTTGACTGCATCGATGACGACCCTGCCGCAGCAGTTGCGCAAGACGCTGACCTGGGACCGCGGCAAGGAGCTGTCTGGGCATGCGCAGTTCACTGTGGAGACGGGCACGAAGGTGTTCTTCGCCGATCCCCACTCGCCGTGGCAGAGGCCCACGAACGAGAACACGAACGGGCTGCTACGTCAGTACTTCCCGAAGGGTACCGATCTCTCACGCTGGACTGCGCAGGACCTCGAAGCGGTCGCGCTGGCAGTCAACAATCGTCCCCGGAAGGTCCTCGACTGGAAGTCTCCAGCTGAGGTGTTCGCCGAGCAGCTACAGTCACTCGAGCAAGAGGGTGTTGCATCCACCGATTGAATCCACCTTGGGAGCCCGCATCGCTGTGGTGGATCAGATCCCCTGGTGAGACGGGCTTTCCGTCGCGGTCGCGCTGCCACAGAGCGATCCGCAGTGGCGTCATGACGAGGTCGGTGCGCATGCTGGTGGAGGCGTGCCAGCCCACGATCCGCTGGGCGAAAACGTCCACGACGAACGCGACGTAGACGAACCCCGCCCACGTCCTGACGTAGGTGAAGTCGGTGACCCAGACCCGGTTCGGAGCGGGTGCCGTGAAGTCGCGATTTAGCAGGTCACCGGCCCGTTTCCCGTCCGGGTTCGGGATGGTGGTGCGCAGCTTCTTCACCCGCCGCACACCCTCCAGGCCCAGGGTGCGCATCGCCCGGTCCACCGCCCCGCGAGACGCGCCGGCGAGGCCGGGCTGGCGGCGGAGCAGGGCGACCCATTTCCGCCGCCCGTACAGGCCCTCCGGCGTCATCTGGATCAGCCCGGTGACCGGGTTGACGGTCCAGGCAAGGTCGCGGATCTGGTCCTCGACCAGAGCGTCTGTGACTGTGCGGGCAGCGATCCGGGCCGGCCGCTTCCAGGCTCGGTAGGTGCGTGCAGCGATCTGCAGGCCCTGCTGGCACAGGACGCGGAGGATCGGCTCGACTGCATAGCCCTCGGCGCGCATCTCGTCGATGAACGCCAGGATCAGCGGTTGCGGGGGTCGAGCTCCCCCGCGAAGAAAATCGAGGCCCGGCGCAGGATCTCGTTGTCCTCCCGCAGCCGCTTGTTCTCCGCCTTCAGGCGCTTGACCTCGGCAGACTCCTCGCTCGTGACGCCGGGACGGGTTCCGTCGTCGACCTCGGCCTGGGTCAGCCAGCGCCGCACGGACTCCCGCGAGACGCCCTCCTGACGGGCCACCGCCGCGGTCGCCGCGGTCAGAGTGGGGTACTCCTGGGCGTGCTCACGCACGAGCCGCACGCACCTCGCGCGCAACTGGGCATCGATCTTCTTCGGCATGCTGTCCATCCTTCCGGACTCAAACAGCAGCGGCATCAAACCCAGGCCGATTCACTCTGTTCACCCGCATCACCATCGACGACGACGAACACGCCACCTACACACCCGACGAGACCACCGCCAGCATCCTTGCCCACACCAACATCGACGCCCCGGCCCACGTCACCGCAGAAACACAACTGCCCCGCACTCAGGCGGGGCAGTTCCGGACTTCTCGGTGGAGCTGGCGGGAGGCTTGTCGAAACTTCCCCCAACGCTTGCGTCAGTGGTCGCGAGCCACCGGGCCCATTCGGGGCGTGTGCCCCACTTGGCGAAGCGTGCCACAGCCTCCGGGTGGTTTAGCGCTCTATCGCCAGGCGCCCCAGGCCCGCTGCCAGCGCTGCAGCGGCGGGAGCCATGTACCGTCGTTCGAACGGGGTGCCCAGCACCTGGAGCGGGACGCTGCCAAGTGCTGCCACGGCAAGGAGCCCCAAGAGGCGTCGTTCTGCCCGGGAAGCCTTCCCTGCAATCCCCGCGCCACGCGCCACCAGGGCCGCCACCGGCAGAAGACTGCACAGGCTCACAGCAGCAACCCGGCGCCCGTCCGCCGAATTCGTAACCCGACCCCCGCTGACAGCGGTGTGCGGTAGGCGACCTGTGAGTACCGAGGCGTGGGTCGCCATCGTGGCCGCCAAGCCACCCACAGCGAGCGCAACGGCTGGGCCCCGCGGCACCTTCTCACGCAAGGACTGATCGGCAAGCACGGCGTGCCCCTTTCATGACGAGGTGATCGGCCAGGATCAGTTTCGCTCACCATTGTAGGCGCCCGTGGACACCCGCGTCGAGCGATGCACGAGCCTCAACGACGAAGAAAACGCCACCCACACCCCGAGCAGACCACCGCCAGCGTCCTCGCACACACCAGCATCGATGCCCTGGCCCACGTCACCGCAGAAACAAAACTACCCCGCCATCAGGCGGGGCAAGTTTCGATTTACTCATCCTACGTGGAGGTAAGGGGATTCGAACCCCTGACCTTCTCCATGCCATGGAGACGCGCTACCAACTGCGCCATACCCCCGAAAAGGTGCCTCCCGAACTCCGGGCGACTCGAACCATAGTACTCAGTCGCGCGCGGTTTGCAAAATCGCCGGCCCCGCCGGTCGAACAGGCCCGGAGTACGATCGGGCGGCTCCCCCGCGCTCGCTAGGCTGGCCCCATGAGCTGGATCGATTCCTCCCGCGACGATCTCGACGTCCCCGTCGAGGGCGGCACCCATCGCACCGCTGTGTGGACTCATCCCGCGCGGCCGGCCAGTGCCGCATCCGCTGCTCACGGTCGCCCGGACCACCCCGCTCGTCCGCTGCTCCTCGTCCACGGCTTCCGCGGCGATCACCACGGGATGGACCTCATCGCTCATCACGTGCGCCGCCACCCGGTCCTCGTCCCCGACCTGCCCGGATTCGGCGCGACCGCGCCCCTGCCCGGCGGGCTCTCGCTCGACGCGTACGCCGACTTCCTCTCCGGTCTGCACGACTCGATCGAACAGCGGTACGGCGTCCCGCCGCTCGTCGTCGGACACTCCTTCGGCTCGATCCTCGTCGCGCGCCTCGCCGCGCTCCGCGCTCGACAGGACACGCCGCTCGATGCCCTCACGCTCATCAACCCGATCACCGCGCCGGCGCTCGAAGGCCCCTCCCGCCTCGGCTCCCTCCTGGCCCGCGCGTACTACAGCCTCTCCGCACGACTCCCGGAACGCGCCGGCGACGCCCTCCTCGGCCATCCCCTCATCGTCCGCGGGATGAGCGAGGTCATGGCCACCACCCGCGACCCCGGCCTGCGCCGCTACATCCACGACCAGCACCGCCGCTACTTCTCCACGTACACCGACCGGGACTCCCTCGCCCGGGCCTTCGCGATCTCGATCTCGCACACCGCCGCCGAGGCCGTCGACGCCCTGACGATGCCCGTGCTCGTGATCTCCGGCGGCGCGGACTCGATCGCCCCGCCCGCCGCCACCCGTGCCTTCGTCGACTCCCTGCCGGACGTCCGATCCCACGCCTTCGATGGGGTGGGCCACCTCGTCCACTACGAGCGCCCGGAGCACACCGCCCGGCTCCTCGAGGCCTTCGCAGCCGAGGTCGAGCGGTCTACACTGCGAACATGAAGGATCCGCGCACGCTCAAAGGGGACACTGCGCTGCATCTTCCCGAATTCGATGCTCCGCCGCCGGACCCCCTCGATCTCATGCGCCGGTGGATCGCCGACGCCGAGGACCGCGACGTGCGCGAACCGAACGCGGCCGTGCTCGCCACGACCGACGGCACGCGCGTCTCCGCGCGGACCGTGCTCCTCAAGGGCGTGGGTGACGACGGTCCGGAGCTGAGCTTCACCTCGCGCAGCCGCAAGGGCGCGCAGCTCGCCGCGAACCCCCACGCCGGACTCACCTTCTACTGGCGGGAGACCCTGCAGCAGATCACCGTCGAGGGCAGCATGCGCAGACTCCCCGACGACGCCTCGGACGCGGTCTGGGATGCCCGTCCGCGCGGCGCCCGCGCGGCCTCGGCGAGCTCGTCCCAGAGCGCGGAGCTGCACGACGAGGCCGCGCTCACCACGACCGCCGGGGAGCTCACCCGCTCCGACGCCCCGATCCCGAGGCCGGAGCACTGGTCGGCATTCGTCCTCGAACCGGACCGGATCGAGTTCTGGCACGGCAGCCCCGACCGCCTGCACCGGCGTCTCGAGTACGCACGCACCGCGCCCGGAGCGCAGTGGGGAATCCGCCGCCTCCAGCCCTGAGGGGTCCGAACAGCACGCCGCGTCCGCCGGAGCGGGCCCGGGTCAGCGCTCCGAATCGTCGATGTCGAAGTCGGCGAGGGTGGACTCGTACTCGGTGAGACCCTCGTCCTCGTCACCGCGCGCCTCGGCGAGCCGGTTGGGCGAGGTGTGCCGCCACACCGGGGCGCCGCCGGCGAAGGTCGAGCGCGACAGCACGTTCGACGCCACCGAGGACACGATGACGAGCGCAAGGATGCCCGAGACCGCCATGAACAGCCGCGTCAGGCTGAACCCGTCCTGCCACAGGGTGTAGATGTAGGCGGCGAGGAGGATGAGCGGCATCGCGAGCCCGGTGGCCGGCGAGAACACGTTGATCCGGGAGAGGGCGTCGTTCGCCCGGAACATCGCGAGGGCGCAGATGAGCACGATGAGGCTGCCGGTGATGCCGAGGGCGCCGACGAGGGTGATCGCGAGGACGTCGGGGATCATCAGCGGTGTCCTCTCGTCTGGATGCGGGACAGTGCGACGGTGGCGAGGATGCCGAGCATCGACGACAGGAAGATGACGTCGAGCACGATCGAGAGGTCGACGAGCATCGCGATGAAGGTGAGGATGCCGATCGCGGAGAAGTACACGAGATCCCCGACGATCGCCCGCGAACCCATGTCCTTCGCGGTGAGCACGCGAGCGAGTCCGACGACGATCGCCAGCGCGAGCAGGATGATGCAGATCCACAGCACGACGGTCACGGCGCTCTCCTCTCCTCGGGTCCGGTCGGCGGCAGATCGCCGGAGCCCCCGCGCGTCATCCGGAGCAGCCGGTCCTCCATGTCGACGAGGCCGGCGAGGACCTCGTCCTCCGAGTCACCGAAGAGCGCATGGACGAACAGCGTGGGGCGCGAGCGCCCGTCGGCGGCGGCGGATGCCACGACGAGGGTGCCCGGGGTGATGGTGATCGACGAGGCCATGAGCGTGATCTCCACATCGGTCTCGCAGCGCAGCGGCAGTTCGACGATCATCGGGGAACCGTACTCACCGGGCTTGAAGACGTGGGCGAGCACATCGACGGTGCCGGAGACGATCTCCTTGCCGATCCACAGGCTGTAGCCGATCACGCGGAACGGATTCATCATTGCGTGAGCACCGCCTCGATGTAGGGGGCCGTGTCCATGAGGTCGGCCGCCGCCCTCTCGGTGACCGTGAACAGCACGTCCGGGAACAGGAACAGGCCGACCGACAGCGCGATCATCACGGTCCCCGGCAGGAGCAGCTTCGTCCGGATCCGCACGGAGTCGTCGAGCGCGGTGAGGGGGGCGCGACCGGTGCTCACCGAATCCGGGTGGTAGTGGGTCATCGGCTCGCCCCAGAAGGAGTTCGCCCACAGCCGCTGGAGTGCGAGCAGGCTGATGATCGAGCCGAGCACGACCGCCCCGATGAGCACGGGGCCGAGCACCGACTCGTCCGCGGCCGAGGCCCGGATGAGGCCGATCTTGCCCCACACACCGGAGGTGATGGGCAGTCCGATGAGCGAGAACAGGCCGAGCACCATGAGGACGGTCGCCCAGCGCTCCCGTCCGGCCAGGCCGGAGAGCTTCTTGAACGCACCGGTGCCGTAGGTCTGCTCGACGGCTCCCATGGTGAGCAACAGGCCCGCCATGGTGATGATGTGGTGCACGAGGTAGAACGTCCCTGCGGACAGCGCGACCGCCGTCATGAGCACGACGCCGATGAGGATGTGGCCGACACCGGACACCATCT
Organism: Brevibacterium ihuae; assembly: GCF_900184225.1. Taxonomy (NCBI): domain Bacteria; kingdom Bacillati; phylum Actinomycetota; class Actinomycetes; order Micrococcales; family Brevibacteriaceae; genus Brevibacterium; species Brevibacterium ihuae. The sequence continues at coordinate 678,784 of NZ_FXWZ01000002.1, forward strand.
GGAACGCGAAGACGTTGCGGACCCGGATCTCGCCGAACGCCGACAGCCCCGAGGTGACGATGGTGAGCACGACGATGACCGCGACGACCCACGACCACGCAGGAGGCTCCTCGAACACCGAGGAGTACACCCGGTAGATCGCGTAGAGCGCGACCTTGGAGTGCAGCGCGGAGAAGAGCGCCATCATGCCGGCCGAGGTGTTCGGGTAGCTGCGGACGAGCCAGCCGTGGACCGGCACGACGCCCGCCTTGACGCACAGCGCCACAAGGACGATCCCGACCGCGAGCTGACCGGCCGGGGGGATCTCCGGCATCTCGGCGATGATCGCGAGATTGACCGAGCCGAGCGCGCCGTAGACGAACCCGACGCCGATGAGGAGGATCGTCGAGGTCAGGAGGTTGACCATGACGAACATCCGGCCCACCCCGAGCCGGCGCCACGTCCCGGTCACCGCGATGAGCGCGTACGAGGGCAGGACCATGACCTCGACGAACACGAAGAGGTTGAAGAGATCGCCGGTGAGGATCGCGCCGTAGACCCCGGCGAGCATCATGATGATGAGCGCCGGCACGAACCGGTACTGATCCTCGCCGGTCGCGATGAGGAACCACGAGCAGACGAGTGCGCCGATCGAGGTGATCGTCAGGAGCAGCGCCGCGAAGGTGTCGGAGGCGAACGGGATCGCCAGACCGTCGACGAATCCGCCGACCGAGTGCGCGATCACCGGCTCGCGCGTGTGCAGAGCGAGCAGCACGATCCCGAAGACCGCGACGAACCCCGGGATCCCGATGAGGAGGATCCGGTCGAGCAGTCGCGAGCGGACGATCGTGCTCAGCGCCGAGGCGCCCAGGGGCACCGCGATGATGAGGAGGAGCAGGGCCGGGTTCACTGTTCGCGGGCCTCCCCCGTGTTCGGCGGCGTGTGCTGATCGTCGTCGTGGCCGAGCACCGCCATCGCGAGCATGAAGATCGTGATCGCGAGCGTGATGACGATGGCCGTGAGGACGAAGGCCTGCGGCAGCGGGTCGGCGGCGGTCGCGGGATCCATCCGGCCCTCGAGCGGCTCGCCCCGCCACGCCGACACGCCGGAGGCGAGGAGCGCGAAGTTCGCGGCATGGGAGATGAGCGTGAGGCCGAACACGGCCCGGACCATGGAGCGCTGCAGGAGCAGGTAGACCCCTCCGGCCACGAGGACGCCGACGGTGAGTGCAAGGATCATCGGTCGCCACGCTCCTGGTGCTGTTCGCCGGTCGCCATGTGCCGCGAGCGGACTCCGAGCTTCCGCTTCCGATCCCCCTGGGCGAGCGCGCGCGCATGGGGGCGCTCGCCGCGCGTCGCATCGAGCGGGCCGGCGAGCTCGCCGTACATCATCTCGTCGGCGCGCTCGCGCGTCCCCTCGAAGGGCGTCTCGGCGTCGACGTCGCGCTGCATCTGACCGTCGACGAGGACGTCGTCGCCGGCCGGGGTGAACGCGGAGTCCGAGGTGCCCAGCAGATTGAAGGACACGAGGATGAGACCGAGCACCGCCATGTACACGCCGACGTCGAAGAGCATCGACGTCGTGAGGTGCACGCCGAACAGGTAGCCGTGGATCGGCTCGAGGAAGGATCCCGCGAAGATCAGACCGACGAAGCCGGTGAGCACCGCGACCATGACGCCGCCGCCGATGAGGATGAGCGGGGCCCGCGGCGGTCCGATCGCCCGGTCCTTCGAAGTCGACATGTAGAGGATGCCGACGATCGCGGAGCCGACGAGGGCTGCGATGAAGCCGCCGCCCGGCTCATTGTGCCCGCGCCAGAAGATCAGCGCCGAGGAGATCGCGAGGATCGGGCCGAGCACGCGCGCCATGAGCTGCATCGGGATGACGTTGGGCCACGCCACCATGACCGCCCGATGGGCGACGGACCCGCGGGGGCGGAGGCTGACCCACGGGGTGCGCGGCACCTCGGGGATGTCGGCGGCCGGCGGGTCGATGAACTTGTCGCGCACCGAGGACAGCACCGCGACGATCGCGATGCCGGCCATACCGAGCACCGTGAGCTCGCCGAGCGTATCGAGTGCGCGGAACTCCACGAGGATGGTGTTGACGATGTTCGAGCCGCCGCTGATCTCGGGAGCCTCGTTGAGGTAGTAGAGCGCGATCTCGGACCGCTCGCGGCGACCGGTCATCACCCACACCGCGAGCCCGACGGCGGCGCCGACGAACACCGCGAAGATCCCCCGCCGGGTCTGGGTGCGCTTGCGGTACCGCCAGAAGGTGCGGGGCAGCTTCTGGAGCACGAGCATGATGACGATGATCGTCATCGCCTCGACGAGCAGCTGGGTGAGCGTGACGTCGGGGGCGCCGAGCGCCATGATCTGGACGGTCGCGAGGATGCCGACCGCGGAGAGTGCGACGGTGGCGGTCATCCGCGAGCGGGCGAAGCACACCGCGAGGACGGAGACGGTGATGAGGACGAAGAGCACGAGGTCGATCGGCCGGGAGAGGTTCGGCTGCACCGGCGGCAGTCCCGGCCCGAGGCCGATGGCGAGCGCCCCGCCGAAGATCACGAGCGCGAGGAGGCCGAGGACCGCGCGGATGTGCGGGGCGGCCCGCACCGGGGCGACGATGCCGCTGGCGGCACGGCCGGCGACCTCGAGGCCGCGGGTAATGCCGCTGATGACGTCGGCGCCGTCGAACGGCAGGCGGGCGCGCATGAAGAACGGCCACACCCGGCGACGGGCGAGGATGATGAGGATGCCCGCGGCGATGATGAGCGCGGAGGCGATGAGCTCCGGCGTGATCCCGTGCCACAGCACGAAGTGCGGGTGCGGATCGGTGCCCGGCAGCGCGGCGGTGATCGCGGGCACGACGAGCTTCTCGACCTGCGGGAGCATGAACGCGAGCGGCACCGAAGCGAGGATCGGCAGTGCGGCGAAGGTGAGCATGACGCCGTCGGTGTGTCCGAGCGCCTCGCGGTCCGGCTCGTCCCCGTCGACGAAGGCCCCGAAGACGACCTTGGCGCAGTAGGCGAAGGTGAGCACCGAGGCGGCGGCACCGGCGATGAGCGCGGCCCAGCCGGTCCACGCCGCACCGGGCGCCTCGCCGAGGGCCATGAACACCGTCTCCTTCGAGGCGAAGCCGAGGAGCGGCGGGATGCCGGCCATCGAGGCGGTGCCGATGATCGTCACGGCGAACGCCACGGGAGAGACGCGGTACAGCTGGGGGATCTTCCCGAAGTCCCGGGTGTGGGCGATGTGGTCGACGACGCCGACCATCATGAACAGACCGGACTTGAAGAGCGCGTGGGCGATGACGTGGAGGACCGCGGCGCCGAGCGCGAGCTCGGTGCCGACACCGATCGCGGCGACGATGAGGCCGAGCTGGCTCACCGTCGAGTAGGCCATGAGCTTCTTGAGGTCGACCTGGTTGAGGGCGAACCAGCCGCCGATCGCGGTGGTGATGATCCCGGCGACGATGAGCAGCGCATTCCACGCCGGCGTCGAGTGGAAGGCGGGGCTGAACCGGATGAGGAGGAAGATGCCGGCCTTGACCACGGCTGCGGCGTGGAGGTACGCGCTCACCGGGGTGGCGGCGGCCATCGCGTCCGGGAGCCAGGAGTGGAACGGGAACTGCGCGGACTTCGTCATCGCGGCGATCGCGACGAGGAGCGCGATCGTCGTGGTGAAGGTCGGGTCGGTGCCCCAGACCTCATGGGTGAGGGCCTCGCGGATGCCGGTCGAACCGGTGCGGGCGACGATGAAGCCGATCGCGACGAGGAGCGCGAGGCCGCCGATGAAGGTGATGAACATCGTCCGCAGCGAGGCGGGATGGGCGGCCGTGCCGGAGCGGGCGATGAGCATGAACGACGCGAGCGAGGTGATCTCCCACGCGATGAACAGAACGAAGAGGTCGTCGGTGAGGACGAGGACGACCATCGCGAAGGTGAAGGTCGCCATGAGCCAGTAGAAGCTCAGGTTCGGCCCCGGCGACAGGTAGGCCGTCGAGTAGAAGAGGACGAACGCTCCGATGACGAGGGCGATGAGGGTGAAGACGACCCCGATCCCGTCGACGCTGAAGGCGAGGGCGACGTCGAGGCTCGGTGCCCAGCGGACCGTCTGCTCCACCGTGCCGCCGGCGACGACCTCGGAGACGGCGGGCAGGAAGGCGAGCGCTGCGCCGAGGTAGGCGGCTCCGAGGAGCCATCCGGCGTGCCGTCCGAGCCCAGCGGTGATGAGCGGGGTGAGGACGACGAGGGCTGCGAGGATGCCCACGGTCACGATGATCGTCATGGGCGCGCCGCTCCGTTCCGGCGCTGCCGGGCCCGCGTGCACCTGAGGGTCCCGACCATCGCCTTCATGGTTGTCGATCCTAGCGAAGATGAACGATCGTCAGCAAAACCATGAACGGCGATAGTGAGTCGGGAAACCGACCCGGCCGTGCAGCACCCGAGCCGCTCCCGGCTCGCCCCCGACGCGTCTAGGCTGGTGGCCCATGAGGCTGTTCTTCGATGCGCGATTCACCCGCACCGGGCACCACGACGGGATCTCCCGCTACGGCTCGTGCCTGCTCGAAGCTCTCCTGCGCGCCGCGCACGGCACCGAGGTCGAGGTCACCGCGATCGTCCACGACGAGGAGCAGCTCGCGCTGCTCCCGGACACCGAGTTCGTCGTGCTCAACCACCCGATGGCTCCGGCAGAGCTCGCCATCGCGCGCCGGCTCGATGCGCTCGGCGCCGATGTCGTGTTCTCCCCCATGCAGGTCATGGGGTCCTGGGGGCGCGACTATGCGCTCGTCCTCACCCTCCACGACCTCATCTACTATTCCCATCCGCAGCCTCCCCGCGACCTGCCCGCCGCGGTCCGCGGGATCTGGCGGCTCTATCACCGGGCGTACTGGCCGCAGCGGGTGCTGCTCGACCGGGCGGACGCCGTCGCGGTGGTGAGCCGGACGACGGCCGAGCTCGTCGCCCGGCACCGGCTCACCCGGCGGCCGGTCCACGTCGTGTCGAACGCCGCAGCTCCCCCGCCCGCGCTGCCGGATCGCCCGAGCGGGCACGATGCCCGCTCGCTCGTCTACATGGGCGCCTTCCTGCCCTACAAGAACGTCGAGGCGCTCATCCGCGCGCTCGCGCATCTTCCGGGGTACACGCTCCATCTCACGAGCCGCATCGATCCCGCCCGGGAGCGCGCGCTGCGGGCCCTCGTCCCCGATCGCGCACGAGTCGTCTTCCATCGCGGGGTGAGCGACGCGGAGTACGCGGCGCTCCTCGACTCCGCGACGGCACTCGTCACCGCATCGCTCGACGAGGGGTTCGGACTGCCGGTGGTCGAGGCGATGGCACGCGGCGTGCCGGTGGCGGTAAGCGAGCTGCCGATCTTCCGCGAGCTCGCCGACGGTGTGGCCGAGTTCTTCGATCCGCACGATCCGGCCGACATCGCCCGGGCGGTGACCCGGCTCGCGGACCCGGAGGTCTGGGCGGACCGTGCCGCTGCGGCCCCGGTGCGGGCTGCGGAGTTCTCGTGGGACCGTTCCGCCCACGTGCTCCTCGAGCTCGCGCGCACCCTGCACGCCGAGCGGACCGCCGGCTGAGCCGACGTCGCGCTGTCGCTCGTGCACGACACCGTCATCGAGCTGTCGCTCGTGCACGGAAATCGCTCGTGGGATCAAGCAGGAATGGCAGGTGGACGCTCAACCGCTGGCAGCGATGGGTCCGGAGGGTGTGTCGCAGGAATGCGCTCAGGCCACTGCGGCCGGATCGGAGCTCGCTCCCCAGGAGCGCAGCACCCAGGTGTCGCGCCGCGGGGTGAGCACGCCGTAGCCGCAGTTCGCCATGACGCCGAGGAAGCCCGCCCCCTCCCGGCCGAGCCCGAGCAGTTCCTCGGCCGCACCGCGGAGCACCGCTCCGTGGGCGACGATCGCGAGGGTCTCGTCCTCACCCGCGGCGGCGACGATGTCCCGGATCGCGGTGACGACGCGGGCCGACGACTCGCGGCGGCTCTCCCCGCCCGGCGGCCGCATGTCCGCTCCGGAGAACCAGGCGGCGAGCTCCTCGGGCCAGATCCCGGCGATCTCGTCCCGAGTGCGGCCCTGCCACTCCCCGACGGAGATCTCCCGCAGCCGGACATCGAACTCGAGGCCCGCTCCCGTGGCGGCCGAGAGGGCCTCGGCCGTCTCATGCGCCCGCCGGAGGTCGGAGGACACGATCCGGTCGATGCCGGAGGCGCTGAGGGCCTGCGCGGCGGCCTCCGCCTGCAACCTCCCGAGCGCGTTGAGCGGGATGTCCTCCTGGCCCTGGAAGCGGCCCTCGGCGTTGTAGTCGGTCTGTCCGTGGCGCAGCAGGATGATCGCGGCGACCACGGCTCAGTCCTCCCCGGCGGCGGACGCGTCGGTCCCGACCGCGGCCGGTGCGAGAGCGAGGTCGACGACGGGGCAGTCGCTCCACAGCCGCTCGAGGGCGTAGAACTGCCGGTCCTCCTCGGTGAAGACGTGGACGACGATGTCGTCGAAGTCGATGAGGATCCAGTGGCCCTCGCCGCTGCCCTCGCGGCGCACGCGCTTGACCCCATGCTCCTTGAGAAGGGACTCCTCGATCGCGTCGACGATCGCGCGCACCTGGCGCTCGTTGCTCGCCGAGACGATGACGAAGATGTCGGTGAGCGCAAGCTGAGCGCTGACGTCGAGGCCGACGATGTCGGTCCCGAGCTTGTCGGCGGCCGTCGCGGCGGCGGTTCGAGCGAGTGCGGTGGCTTCGGGGGTTGCCGGCACGCAGATCCTTTCGGTGGCGTTCGGTTCAGAAGATCAGGACGAGGGCGATGACGACGAGGACGAGCGCGATCGCCGCGGCGACGCCGAGGAGGACGTACGGCGCCTTCGTGGGGCGGTCGCCGACGAGGATGTCGCCGTCCTGATCGGTGACGTTGCGCGCGCTCAGCGGAGGAGCCGGCGGACTCGCGATCTCCTCGCCGACCTCGGCGTTCGGCAGCTCCCAGAACCGGTCGTCCGCATCGTCCTCGACGGTCACCGAGTTGAGGGGCTGGGTGGGCGGGGCTGCTGCGGCATGGCGGACGGGCGCGTCGTCCTCGGTGAGCTCGGAGGCCGGGCGCGCGGGGTCCGCGTTGGGACGGGCGCGGTGCCTCGGCGAGTCGTCGGCGGGCAGGGAGGTCCCGTCCTCGGCGAGCTCGGCGCGACGCGCGGCATCCATCGCGGCCTGCGTGCGGGCGAGCGACGAAGCGCCGGTGACGACGCGGATGCCCTGGGAGCTCGGCGGCTGGACGACCGGTGCGCGGCGGCCGCGACCGGCGGGAGCGCTCGAGAAGTCCTCGTCGGGATCGCCGAAGTCGAGTCCGGCCGGGTCGGTCGAGGAGGCGCCGCCCGACACCCGGGGACCTCCGGCGGACTGGCGCCGAGCGGTGAAGTCGACGGCGGACGCGTCTGCGGCCCCCGGCGCATTCCGGCCTGCTTCGGGCGCGTCGACGGGGACCGGATCGGTGTCCGGCTCAGCATCGGGCTGCTGGTCGGCGGCGGCACCCCGTCCGGCGGCGGGCACTCCGGTCGGGGACGAGTCCGGACCGCTCGGTGCGGTGCGGGCCGCAGCGCCCGGAGCCGGGGGTTCCGGGGTGTCGACGACGGGAAGCGGATCGGTGCTCGGCGCGGAGGCGGCCTCGACCGGCACCGCGTCCGCGGGCGGCGCGTCTACGGGAGCGGGCACGAGACCGTGCTCGCGCATGTAGCGCTTGCGCTCCGCGCGGGTCGCGAAGTGCGGGATCCCCTTCTGCGCGTCGCGGAGATTCACCGCGCTCTTCGCGCCGCGGGGATCCGCTTCCTGCTGAGGGTGGTCTGAGGCGAGCGGCCCGCGCTCGTGGCGCACCGGCTCGAAGGGTGTGTCGTCGAAGGCCGGGACCGGAGAGGACGGAGCGGACGCCGGTGCCGGCTGCGCGGCGGGCGGCGCTGCGGTCGGCGACGCCGGGGCGGGCGACTGCGCGGCGGGCGCAGCCGGGGCGGCCTGCGGGGCGCGAGGGGACTCGGTCCCGCCCCCGAGCGCGAACGATGCAGGCGCCGCGGGTCCGGCGTTCGCAGCTTCTGCCGCACGCCGCTCCGCCTCGCGGCGCTCCCTGCGCGTCATGAACTGCTCAGCCATGCTCACTCCTGTACAACTCGTATTTTGCGATGTACTGTACAACGCCGTCCGGCACCAGGTACCAGACCGGCATGTCGTCCTCCACCCGGGCCCGGCAGTCCGTCGACGAGATCGCCAGCGCCGGGATCTGCAGCAGGCTCAGGCCGTCCGTCGGCAACCCGTCGGTGACGAGTTCGTGGCCCGGCCGGGTCACCCCGACGAAATGGGCCAGGGAGAAGAGCTCGTCGAGATCCTTCCACGTCATGATCTGCGCGAGCGCATCCGCTCCGGTGATGAAGAACAGCTCGGTGGTCTCGCCGTACTCCGCGCGGAGGTCCCGCAGGGTGTCGATGGTGTAGGTCTCCCCCGGCCGGTCGACATCCACCCGGGACACCGTGAAGCGCGGGTTCGACGCCGTCGCGATGACCGTCATGAGGTAGCGGTGCTCCGCAGGCGTCACCTCGCGCATGCTCTTCTGGTACGGCCGGCCCGTGGGCACGAACACGACCTCGTCGAGCGCGAACGTGGTCGCCACCTCGCTGGCGGCGACCAGGTGTCCGTGATGGATCGGGTCGAAGGTGCCGCCCATGACACCGACCCGGCGGGTGGAGAGGCTCATATCAGTGGCGGTGCGAGATGCCCTTCCACGACATGGTGACGAACATCAGCAGCATGAGGATCGCGAACGCGATGAGCCCGTAGAAGATCGGGTGCATCGGCAGCTCCACCACGGTGTGGTGCGCTTCTTCGGCCTGGGCCAGCAGGATAGACGTCTTCACAAGGGCTCCTTGTCTCGCGACCGCACGCGGTCGGCCTGGGTGTTCCATAACAGTTTCTCATGGATTGCACGCGGATCTCTCACCGGGGCGGCACCGGAGCGGCGCGGAGCCGCCGCCTCACTCGCGGATCTGCCCGCTGCCGCGCATGATCCACTTGGTCGTCGTGAGCTGGGCGAGGCCCATCGGGCCGCGCGCGTGGAGCTTCTGGGTCGAGATCCCGACCTCGGCCCCGAGGCCGAACTCGCCGCCGTCGGTGAAGCGGGTGGAGACGTTGACGCCGACCGCGGCGGAGTCGATCGCTCGGACGAAGTGCTCGGCCTTGTCGAGCTCGTTGGTGACGATGACCTCGGTATGGCCCGAGGAGTACGCGCGGATGTGCTCGATCGCCTCGTCGATGTCGGCGACGATCTTCACCGCGAGCTCGAGCGCGAGGTACTCCTTGGCCCAGTCGCGGCGGGTCACCCGCTTCGTGCGGACTCCGTCCGGTGCGTGCGCGGCGACGTCGGCATCAGCATGGACGACCACCCCCGCCGCGTCGAGCCGGGCGAGGATCTTCGGCAGCACGCGCTTCGCCGCCTTCTCGTGGACGAGGAGGGTCTCGAGCGCGTTGCACACGCTCGGCCGCTGTGCCTTCGAGTTGAGGACGAGATCGCCGGCCATCCCGACGGGGGCGGACGAGTCGAGGTACATGTGGACGTTGCCGGCGCCCGTTTCGATGACCGGCACGATCGACTCGCGAACGACGGTTGCGATGAGGTCGGCCCCGCCGCGCGGGATGAGCAGGTCGACGTGATCGCGGGCCTGCATGAGGACCTGCGCGCCGGCCCGGCCGTACTCATCGATCCCGGCGACGGCCTCGGCGGGCAGCCCGACGGAGGCGACCGCACGGCGCAGGAGCTCGACGAGCAGCGTGTTCGAGGACTTCGCCGCCGATCCGCCGCGGAGCACCACGGCGTTGCCGCTCTTGAGGGCGAGGGCCGCGATGTCGACCGTGACGTTGGGCCGGGCCTCGTAGATCGCGCCGACGACTCCCATCGGCACACGCTCCTGGCGGAGGAGGATCCCGTTGGGCAGCGTCCGGCCGTGGACGATGTCGCCCACGGGGTCGGGCAGCGCGATGACCTCGCGCACGGCGCCGGCGATCTGCGCGATCCGCTCCTCGGTGAGGGTGAGGCGATCGATCATCGCCTCCGGCGTGTCCTTCTTCCGGGCGGTCTCGATGTCCTCGGCGTTGGCGGCCCGGATGTCGTCGGCGTTGTCGAGGAGGGTCCGGGCGATCGCTTCGAGTGCGGCGTTCTTCAGAGCCGTCGACGCACCGGCCACGGCGGTCGACGCCGCTTTGGAGGCGCGGACGACGCGGGTGACTCCGCGCACGGTCTTCACGTCGATGTCGGCGGTCCGAGAGGTGTCGGTCATGGCGCTGCTCTCCTAGAACACTGCGTCGGTGAGGACGAGGTCGTTGCGATGGATGACCTCTTTACGGTAGTCCCCGCCGAACCGGTCGCCAAGTTCGTCGATCGACATCCCGAACATCCCCGGCAGCTCGTGCGCGCCGAAGTTCACCATGCCCCGGGCGATGAGATCGCCGGCCGGATCGCGCACGTCGACCGGGTCACCGGCCTCGAACGCCCCGCTCACCGCGGTCACCCCGGCGGCGAGCAGCGAGGTGCCCCGCCGCAGGAGGGCGCGGGCCGCACCGGCGTCGACGTGGATCGTGCCGTGGGTCTCGGCGAGGTGCGCCAGCCACAGCAGCCGGGTCTGGCGTCGTCGGTGCGTGACGCCGAAGTACGTCCCGAAGTCCTCCCCCGCGAGGGCGCGCGCAACATGCGGGGCAGCGGTGAGCGCGGTGGGGATGCCGGAGTCGGCGGCCATGGTGGCCGCCTGGACCTTGGTGAGCATGCCGCCGGTGCCGACCCCGGCGTCTCCGACCCCGCCGATCCCCACGGCGGCGAGGTCGTCGGGACCCGCGACATAGGCGACGTGCTCAGCGCCCGGGTTCCCGGGCGGAGCCGTGTAGAGGGCGTCGACGTCGGAGAGCAGCACGAGGGCGTCGGCGTGGGCGAGGTGGGCGACGAGAGCGGCGAGCCGGTCGTTGTCGCCGAACCGGATCTCCCGCGTGGCGACGGTGTCGTTCTCGTTGACGATCGGCATGATCCCGAGCGCGAGGAGCCGGTCGACGGCGCGCTGGGCGTTGCGGTAGTGGGCGCGCCGGATGAGGTCGTCGGCGGTGAGGAGGACCTGGCCGGGCACCACGCCCCGCTCGGCGAGCGCGTGGGTGTAGGCGGCCATGAGCAGCCCCTGCCCGACGCCGGCGGCGGCCTGCTGGGTCGCGAGGTCCTTGGGCCGAAGGGACAGGCCCATGGGGACGATCCCGGCGGAGATCGCACCCGAGGACACGAGGATCACCTCGTGCCCGGCGGCGCGGTGGTCGGCGAGGGCATCGGTGAGGGCGCGGAGGTTCCCGTGATCGAGTCCCCCGGCCACCGAGGTCAGGGACGAGGAGCCGACCTTGACGACGACCCGCCGGGCACCCGCGACCGCGGCCCGGGTCTCCTCGAGGTCCGCGGTCGCCCGCGGAACGCGGCGTCCGTCGGTCATTCCCCGGCCTCCCGGGCCCGCTTCTCCGCGAGGCGCTCCGCCTCGAGCTCGGCGCGCGCCTCGGCCTTGGCGTCCATCCGCTCGTGGAAGGCGGCCTTGCGCTCCTTCCGGGACGCGCGCCCGGACTCCTCGAGGCGGAGGTCGGTGCCGCGCTGGCCGAGCAGCTCGGCACCGCCGACCATCGTCGGATCCCAGTCGAACACGACCCCGGCACCGGGTCCGATGACGACGGTCGAGCCGGGGACGGCGCCGGCCTTGAAGAGCTCCTCCTCGACGCCGAGGCGCTCGAGCCGGTCGCCGAGGTAGCCGACGGCCTCGTCGTTGGCGAAGTCGGTCTGCACGACCCAGCGCTCGGGCTTCTCGCCGAGGATCCGGAAGACCTCGCCCTCGGGGGTGCTCTCCACCGCGATCCGGAAGCCGGCGTCGTCGACCGCCTTCGGACGGATGACCACCCGTTCGGGTGCGACCGGCTCCGCCTCGCGGCGGGCGCGCTCCTCGGCGACGAGCGCGGCCATCGCGAAGGACAGCTCGCGCAGTCCCCGGTGGGACACCGCGGACACGTCGAACACGCGGTACCCGGCGTCCTCGAGATCGGCGCGGACGATGTCGGCGAGGTCCTGCCCGTCGGGGATGTCGGTCTTGTTGAGGGCGACGAGGGCGGGCCGCTCGGTGAGGGGGAGCAGGTCTCCCCCGTCGTGGGCGATGTCGACGGCGTACTTCGCGAGCTCGGCCTCGATGGTCCGGAGGTCGGACACCGGATCGCGGCCGGGCTCCCAGGTCGCCATGTCGATGACGTGGACGAGCGCCGCGCAGCGCTCGACGTGGCGCAGGAACTCGAGCCCGAGCCCCTTGCCCTCCGAGGCGCCGGGGATGAGCCCGGGGACGTCGGCGACGGTGAAGCGCACGTCCCCGGCCTCGACGACGCCGAGGTTCGGCACGAGCGTGGTGAAGGGGTAGTCGGCGATCTTCGGCCGGGCCGCGGACAGCGCGGCGATGAGGCTCGATTTGCCCGCCGAGGGGAACCCGATGAGCGCGATGTCGGCGACGGTCTTGACCTCGAGGACGAGGTCGCGGGACTCCCCCGGCTCGCCGAGGAGCGCGAATCCGGGCGCCTTGCGCTTGGTCGAGGCGAGCGCGGCGTTCCCGAGGCCTCCCCGACCGCCGGCGGCGGCGACGAATTCGGTGCCGGGCTCGACGAGGTCGGCGAGCACCTCGCCGTCGGAACTCTTGACGACGGTGCCCACGGGGACGGGGAGGACGAGGGTCTCGCCGTGCGCGCCGTGGCGGAGGTCGCCCTTGCCGATCCCGCCGTTGGGCGCGGAGCGGTGCGGGCTGCGATGGTAGGGCAGGAGGGTCGTCGTCTGGTCGTCGACGAGGAGGACGACGTCCCCGCCGTTGCCGCCGTCGGCACCGTCCGGGCCGCCGAGAGGCTTGAACTTCTCCCGCCGGATCGAGGCACAGCCGTTGCCGCCGTCGCCCGCGGAGACGTGCAGGGTGACGCGATCGATGAACTCCGTGGCCATGGCCGTCCTTTGCGGTTCGGGTGCGGGGAACGGGAATGGGGTGAGCCCTCTGCTGAAGGCTCACCCCATCCTAGTGCGGTGCGGTCCGGCGGGAGCGGTGCTCACCGCCGCGCCGCCGCGGATCGTTCCGGCGTCTCAGCCGGCGACGATGTTGACGACCTTGCGGCCGCTCTTGGCACCGAACTCGACGGTGCCCGCCGCGAGGGCGAAGAGGGTGTCGTCGCCGCCGCGTCCGACGTTCTCACCGGCGTGGAACCGGGTGCCGCGCTGACGGACGAGGATCTCACCGGCGTTGACGACCTGACCGCCGAAGCGCTTCACACCGAGGCGCTTGGCGTTCGAGTCGCGACCGTTGCGAGTGGAGCTCGCTCCCTTTTTGGTTGCCATGGCTGAATCTCCTGCGAAATCTGGGGGTCGGGTCTTACTTGATGTCGGTGATCTTGAGGCGGGTGAGGTCCTGACGGTGACCCTGCCGCTTCTTGTAGCCCGTCTTGTTCTTGTACTTCTGGATGACGATCTTGGGACCGCGGAGCTCGTCGACGACCTCGGCGGAGACCGTGACCTTGGCGAGCGCATCGGCATCGTGGGTGACGGTGTCGCCGTCGACGTGGAGGACGGCGGCGAGCTCGACGGTGTCGCCGGCTGCGGCCTTCATACGGTTGACGGTGATGATGTCGCCGACGCTGACCTTCTCCTGATGGCCGCCGGCACGGACGATGGCGTAGACCATGTCTGAACCCCTTCTCGATTCTGCGCGCGCTCAGCGCACGGCTGCTCACGACTGCTGTGTGACGGCAGCTCTCCCTTGGCCGAACCGGACCGGGGCGATGCCCGCGGACCGCGCTGCCCATTGGAAGGAAGAGCCCACCGTGGTGCTCATGCACCGACGCACTATCTTACAGTCGGGGCGCGGCGGGGGACAAATCGCCGCGTGACCTGCCGGAAGCGGCGGATCAGCGGCCGTCGCGGTGCTCCTCGGCGATCCGTTCGTGATGGCGGATGACCTCCGCGACGACGAAGGCGAGGAACTTCTCCGCGAACTCCGGGTCGAGGTTCGCCTCCGCGGCCAGCCGGCGGAGCCGCGCGACCTGCCGGGCCTCGCGCTCGGGGTCCGCGGCGGGCAGGTCGTGTCGGGCCTTGAGCTCGCCCACGCGCTCGGTGAGCTTGAACCGCTCGGCGAGGACGTGGAGCAGCGCGGCATCGATGTTGTCGATGCTGCCGCGCAGGCGTGCGAGCTCGGCTGGGATCTCAGCGCTCATGATCGTCCTCGGGGGTGTCGGTGACGGCGGGTGTCGGCTCCGGATCCCGCTGCGGGTCGCGGGGTCCGTCTGCGGACATCGTAGCGGGCCGCCCGCCGGACTCCTCCCCGGTGTCGTGCCCGGCCTCGTTCATGATCCGCGCGATGACCGGCAGCCGGTCCCCGCCGTCGAGGTCGTCGAGCATGACGGGGGTCCCGCTGCCGTCGGTGAGCGGCAGGGTCCAGTTCGGGTACTCGTCGGAGGTGCCCGGCTTGTTCTGCGTGCGCCGCTCCCCCACGACGTCGGCGAGCGACACCCCGACGAGCTGGGCGGCGGTGCGGGACAGATAGGAGTGGAGCCCGACGGTCACCGGCCACACGTCGTCGATCGTGCCGACCATGGTGTCGGTCGGCTCGAGGTGTCCGGCCTCGGCGACGGTCTTGAGGACGTCCTGCCGGTTCGTCCGCTCCCCCGTGTACACCTCGTGCGGGTCGGAGTCGAGCAGTCCGAGCTCCTCGGACAGCTCGATATCGGCGAGGTTGAGGTAGCCCGCGGTCGGGTGCATGTCGTGCGTGTTGAGCGTGGCGAGGCTGAGCGGGCGGTAGGCGGCGGGGTCGGTGAGCCCGTCCTCGGTCTGCTCGAACCACAGGACCGAGGTCCCGAGGATCCCGAGGTCGGTGAGCCGGTCGCGCACACCCGGCCCCACGGTCCCGAGGTCCTCGCCGATGACGAGGACGCCGGCCCGGTGCGCCTCGAGCGCGAGGACGGCGAGGATCGCCTCGGAGTCGTAGGCGACGTAGGCGCCGTCCTTCGGGGCGTTGCCGCGCGGGATCCACCACAGCCGGAAGAGCCCCATGATGTGGTCGATGCGGATGCCGCCGGCACCGGTGAACGCGGTGCGGAACAGGTCGCGCAGCGGCGCGTAGCCGGCGTCGGCGAGGCGCTGCGGGTGCCACGGCGGCTGGGACCAGTCCTGACCCTGCTGGTTGTAGAAGTCCGCCGGCGCGCCGACGCTGACCTCGGAGGCGAGGAAGTCGTCGAGGCTCCACGCGTCCGCACCGCCGCCGGACACCCCGACGGCGAGGTCGGTGACGAGCCCGATGCGCATCCCGAGCTCGCGGGCGGTGCGCTGCGCCGAGCGGAGCTGCTCGGCCGCGATGAACTGGGTCCACATCCAGAACTCGATCGCCGCGGCGTGCTCGGACTCGAAATCGCGGACCGCCTCGGCGCGCGGTCCGGTCATCTCCTCCGGCCAGGCCACCCCGGTGGCGAGCATGCGCACCGCGTTCTCGGCGTCGCGCCCGCGGGACTTCCGGAGCGCCTTCGCCGCCCGCTTCGCCTTCGCCCCGCCGCTGCTCGCCTCGCGGTAGATCGCGTTGAACACCGCCCAGTTGCGCATCCCGAGCGGTGCGCGCTCGACGAAGCGCTCGAACATGCGCCGCCGCGCTGATCCGACCGGGACCTTGTAGAGGAGTTCGAGGGCGGCGATCTTGTCGGTGAGCACCTTGTCGCGGTCGATCGGATCGGAGGTGATCGCCGGCTTGCCCCAGCGGCGGGCGAGCGACTGGATGGCCAGCCGCTGCTCGGTGTCGATGTGGGCGGCCTCGGGGATGTCCTCGAGCCGGATGTAGATCGGATCGATCGCCTGTCGGCTCGAGGGGAGGTAGGGCGAGTTCTCCACGGGGGCCATCGGCGCCTGCGCATGGATCGGGTTGATGAGCACGAAGTCGGCGCCCTGCTCCGCGGAGATCGCCATGAGATCGCGGAGGTCGCCGAAGTCGCCGATCCCCCACGAGGTGCGCGAGCGCAGGGAGTACAGCTGCACGGTGAGGCCCCACGGACGGCGCGGGATGTCGGCCGGAGCCATCGCACGCTCGGTGACCTCGGCGACGGTGGGCACGGTGCGCGGGGCGACGAGGAACGGCATCGCGTCAGCGCGGTGACCGCTGGTCAGGGTGATCCGGTGCTCCCCGAGCGGGAGGTCCGCCGGCATCCGGACGGCGCGCACCTGGCGGAGCTGCGGGGCGCCGTCGACCATGACGGTGCGCGTCTCGGTGACCGGGCCGATCGCATCGAGCGGCACCCGGTCGCCGGACTCGGTCGTCAGGCTGAGTCCGAACCTCTCCCCCTCCGGCAGGGTGAAGGGGATCTCCGCGGAATCGCCCGCGAACTGGTGGGCGAAGGCCGGCAGCGGGCGGGCGAAGCGCGCGTCGTCGAGTGCGCGGAGGCTGTCCTCGACCTGGGGGCGGGTCTCGCACGGGGCGCCGAGCGCCTCGAGCACGGAGGCGAGCGTCCGATCCGGGATCTGCACCGTGTCCCCCTCGGCAGACCGGTACTCGGCCTGGACGCCGTAGGCGTCGGCCAGCCGATGGAGGGGTCCGGTCATGTCGGTGACAAAGTGCGGGGCTCCGGAGGAGGACTGCTCAGGCATGCTCCCACAATAGTCGCCGAGGAACCGGTCCCCGGCACGCGGCCGGGGCGGGGCGCCGGACTGACGGGATGGCCCGCCCGTCGTCCGGCCCGAGGCGGTACGGCCGACCGGGTCGGCGCACCGGGACGACGACGGAGGCCGGAACCTTGCGGTTCCGGCCTCCGTGCGTCTCGCTCTCGGGCGAGGCGTCAGATCGCTGCGATCACAGGTTGCCCTGCTCCTCGCGGATCTGGTGGAGCTCCGCCTCGTCCTCGGCGCCGAGCTCGTGCAGGGTGCCGGCCTTGCGATCGGCAAGGTACTTCTTCATCTCGCGCTTGACCACCGGCATGAGCATGTAGAGGCCGAGGATGTTGATGAAGGCACACATGAACAGCGCGGCATCGGCAAAGTTGACGACCTGGCCGAAGGTCGCGACACAGCCGATGATGATGAACGCCATGAGGATGAGGCGGAACACCAGGTCGGTGGCCTTGCGACGCCCGAACAGGTAGTGCCAGGCCTTCTCGCCGTAGTACGCCCAGGTGATGAGGGTGGAGAAGGCGAACAGGGTGACGGCGATGGCAAGGAGGATCGGCCACCAGCCGGCGATCGTCGAGAACGCGTCGGACACGAGCGTGACGCCGTCGGGCGAGACGCCCTCCGCCTGGTAGTCCTGCTGCGCCTGGGTGTACGAGGCCTGGTCGGCGATGATGATCGTCAGCGCGGTCATCGTACACACGACGACGGTATCGATGAACGGCTCGAGCAGAGCGACGAAGCCCTCCGAGACGGGGCGACGGGTCTTCACCGCGGAGTGGGCGATCGGGGCCGAGCCGATGCCGGCCTCGTTGGAGAACGCCGCACGCTGGAAGCCGACGATCATGACGCCGATGAAGCCGCCGGCCACGCCCTGCGGGCTGAAGGCGCCGGAGATGATCTCGCCGAAGGCGGCCGGGATGTGGCCGATGTTGCCGATGAGGACGATGAGGCAGGACACGACGTAGAGGATCGCCATCGCGGGGACGAGCTTGTCGGTGACCTTGCCGATCGACCGGATGCCGCCGATGATGACGAGGCCGACGAGGACGGCGATGATGATGCCGACGATGAGGCCGGCCCACTGGCCGCCGAGGATCCCCTCGTCGCCGCCGGTGACGTTCTTGAGCTGGGCGAAGGTCTGGTTGGCCTGGAACATGCCGCCGCCGGCGACGCCGAACAGGAGGATGGCGATCGCGAACACGCCGGTGAGGACGGTGGCGACCGGGGTGGAGAACTTCTTGAACGCGACGGGCAGGTACTTGAACGGTCCGCCGTGGACGATGCCGTCGGAATCGATGGTCCGGTACTTGACGCCGAGGGTGCACTCGACGAACTTCGTCGCCATGCCGAGGAGGCCGGCGAGGATCATCCAGAAGGTCGCGCCGGGGCCGCCCATGGCGATCGCGGCGCCCACACCGGCGATGTTGCCGAGGCCGACGGTGCCGGACAGCGCCGAGGCGAGGGCCTGGAAGTGGGTGACCTCACCCGGATCGTCCTTCGACGAGTACTTGCCGCGGACCACCTCGAGCGCGACGCCGAAGCCGCGGAACTGGATGAAGCCGAAGTAGATCGTGAAGATCAGCGCACCGATGATGAGCCAGGCCACCACGATGGGGAAGCTCAACGAACCGATGGTGAGCGGGAAGAAGATGATGTTCGAGAAGGCGGTGACGAACGGGCTGAGGAAGCCGTCGACCTGCTGCTCGATCGTGGACGTCTCGGCTGCGAGGATGTCAGCCATTGCTAATTGATCACTCATGGTTCACTAAGCTCCACGAGATTGTGACCTGAATCAAGTTGGGGCGCGGGGGTGCCGGGTTTGGTTACTCAACTGTTACCTAGCTCACACCACCGGCATCCGCCGCCGGTCCGAGAGCCCTGTATCGGCCCTGGCGGGAAGTGCGACGGGGCGCCTCCTGGAATCAGGAGACGCCCCGTCGCACGGCGGTCGGCCGGCGCTGCGGGCCGGACGTCAGTCCTCCATGCCGATCATGAGCACGGGCAGCGCGGGCTTCGCCGGCTCCGGCTCGGCCGCCGGCTTCTCCGTCCGCTTCTGCTCAGCCTGCGGCGCGGCAGGCTTCTCCGGCGCCGCCGGGGCCTCCTGCACACGGGTCGCAGACTCCGCACCGATCATCAGCGGCGCCGGTCCGGTGGGCTCAGCCGGCGTGCGCTTCGGACGCGGGGTCCGCGTGCGCTTCGCCCGCGGCACTTCGCCCTCGCGGGCGTCGGAGGCGGGTTCTGCGGCCGGCTCCTCGGGTCGGGCGCTCGGCTCCTCGGATGCGGTCGCCGGTGCCCCGGATTCCGCGCCCGCGTCGGGTGCGGTGGCCGCCGCAGACGAGTCGCTCGCCGTCGTCGGGGTGTCGTCGCCCTGCTCGGACTTCCGGCGTCCGCGCCTGCCGCCGCGGCGGCTCGACCTCTTCTCCTGACGGCCTCCGGCGTCGGTGCGCTCGTCCGGCTCTGCGGATCCGGCGCCTGACGCCTCGGGCTGCGCAGCGGGCTCGTCGGCGTCGTCCTTCTTCAGGGTCGCCTTCGCGATCGCGGCGACCGCCGAGCGCGACGCGTCCTGCTTCTCCTCGTCGATCGCCTCGGACTCGGACTTCGCGCGCTGGTCCTTCCCGCGCCCGTCCTGATTGCGCGAGTCCTGGCCGCGACGGCGGCGCTGGGACTTCGACTGCGACTGCCCGCGACCCGACTGGTCGGGCTCCGTCCCGGGCAGCAGGAGGCCGCGCCCGGACAGGTCCTCCCCGGCCTGGGCGAGCGATTCTGCCAGGCCGGTGCCGATCCGCTTCCGGGTCATCTGGACGAGGCCGAGCGAGGTGACCTCGGCGACCTGGTGCTTGGTCCGGTCGCGGCCCAGGCATTCGACGAGGCGCCGCACGACGAGGTCGCGGTTCGATTCGAGGACCATGTCGATGAAGTCGACGACGATGATCCCGCCGATGTCGCGCAGACGCAGCTGCCGGATGACCTCCTCGGCCGCCTCGAGGTTGTTCTTCGTCACCGTCTCCTCGAGGTTGCCTCCGGAGCCGGTGAACTTGCCGGTGTTGACGTCGATGACGGTCATCGCCTCGGTGCGGTCGATGACGAGCGAACCGCCGGAGGGCAGGTTGACCTTGCGCTCGAGCGCCTTGTCGATCTGTTCGGCGACCCGGTAGTGCTCGAAGATGTCGCCCTCGGCGTCGTAGCGGCTCACCCGGTCGACGAGGTCGGGCGCGACGGCCTCGACGTACTCGCTGATGGTGTCCCAGGCCGCATCGCCGTCGACGACGAGGGCGGTGAAGTCCTCGTTGAACACGTCGCGGATGATCCGCACGGTCATGTCCGGCTCGCTGTAGAGGAGCTGCGGCGCCTGCACCTTCGTCGACTTCGACTTCTTCTCGATCGACTCCCAGCGCTTCGACAGGCGCTCGACGTCGCGGCCGAGCTCGGTCTCCGAGGCGCCCTCGGCTGCGGTGCGCACGATGACGCCCGAGGACTCGGGGACGAGCTCCTTGAGCGCCTTCTTGAGGCGCTGGCGCTCGGTGTCGGGCAGCTTGCGCGAGATGCCGGTCATCGAGTTGCCGGGCACGTAGACGAGGAAGCGACCGGGCAGCGAGACCTGGCTCGTCAGCCGGGCGCCCTTGTGCCCGATCGGATCCTTGGTCACCTGCACGAGCACCGAGTCGCCGGGGTTGAGCGCGACCTCGATGCGGCGCGGCTTGCCCTCCATGCCGAGGACGTCCCAGTTGACCTCACCGGCGTAGAGCACCGCGTTGCGGCCCTTGCCGATGTCGACGAAGGCCGCCTCCATGCTCGGCAGCACGTTCTGCACCTTGCCGAGGTAGACGTTGCCGATGATCGAGGCCTGGGCCCGGTCCTCGCTGAGGTAGTGCTCGACGGCGATGCCGTCCTCGAGCACGACGAGCTGGGTGCGGCCGGCGTTCTCGCGGACGAGCATGGTGCGCTCGACGGATTCGCGCCGGGCGAGGAACTCCGCCTCGGTGATGACCGGTCGGCGGCGGCCGGCCTCGCGTCCCTCGCGACGGCGCTGGCGCTTCGCCTCGAGGCGGGTCGAGCCCTTGACTCCGGTCACCTGGCTGTCGTCGGTCCCACCCGTTCCGCCGGACTTCCGGCTCCGGGTGCGACGACGACGGCGGCTGCCGGAATCGTCGTCGGAGTCGTCGCCGTCCGAGCCCTCGGCGTCCCGATCCTGCCGACCGCCCTGATCCCGACCTCCGTCGGACTGCTGGGACTCCCCGCCGGAGCCGCGCTGGGAGCGCCGGCGCGAGCGGCGCGATCCGCCGCTGCGGTCGCTCGAATCGTCGGAGCCGTTCTCGGAATCGTCGTCGGAGTCGTCATCCGAGGCATCGTCGGAGCTCTGGTCGCGGCTGCGCGAGCGGCGTCCGCGGCCTCCCCGGCGGCGGCGCCGGCGCTGTCCGTCGTCATCGGAGTCGTCGTCATCGGAGTCATCGGAATCGTCCGAGTCCTCGACGTCGTCGGAGTCATCGCGGTCGGACCCGGAGGAGCGGCGTCCCGAGCCGCGGCGGCTGCGGCCGCGGGACCGGGAGCGGCGATCGTCCTCATCGTCATCGTCGTCGGTGTCGTCGCCGTCCTGGTCGTCGACGTCCTCGGTGTCCTCGTCGTCCTCGTCCCATTCGGGGTCGACCTGCTGGCCGAGCTCGGGCTGCGGCGCCTGGAAGAGGAGTCCGCCGCCGGTCGGGATCGGCGCGGGCTCGAAGGTCACCGGCTCGTCCGCGGCGGAGAAGACCTGGTTGAAGGAGAAGGGGTTGCGAGGATCGACCCGCGGCGCTTCTCCGGACCCGCCGGCGCCGGCGGTCCGGGATCCGTCGTCGGCCCGGTCGTCCTGTGACCCGGCGGATGCGCTCACCGCGGACTCGAAGACGAGTCCGCGATTCGCCACCGCCGAGCGCGCCGAGCGCGGAGCGGCTTCGGCGGCCGGGGTGTCGCTCCGCTGCTGACCGGGCGCCTCCGCGCGTGACGGCGCGGCGGGCTCGCGGAGGGAGCCGGCGGCTTCGGCGATCGAGTCGAGCCGGGCGCGGGTGCTGTCGTCGACCGTGCTGGAGTCGGACCGCGTGTTGCGCGCGGCGCGGAGATTCTCGAGATCGGCGAGGATCCCGGCGGTGGGATCCTGCTGTTCGTCGGGGGTGTTCGTCATGGCTGGTAGAGCTCCTTGTACCGAGCTGCGGACGCCACACCGATTCGCCTGCGCTGCGGTTGGACCGGTGTCCGGGTTCGCACCCGGACCGAAAACCTGGGGTGTGCACGGGCGGCTCGCGCGATTCGTACCGGCGCGGTGGCCTGTGTCCGTGCCGCTTCGTCTTGTGACCTGCCGGAGTCGGGGTTCGGCTCGGTGGAAGCGGGAGACCTGCCCGGTGTGGTGGGCGGGTCGCCGGAACCATTATGTCACAGCGCGCCTGTCAGACCCCTGAGGAGCGTCTCCCCCGGGCGGGCCGGACGGCGCCGCCGCGCCCTCCCGGGTTTGTGCGCCTGCCCGGAGCGGGTGCATCCTTTTCGGGTGAGCACACGACTGACGCACACCGACGAGTCCGAGCACCACGACGGCTTCGACCCCGAGCTCCACGGCTCTGCCGTCCGGCCTCGCGGGCCGTGGTTCATGCGCGAGAGGCCCCTCGGGATCTTCCTCGTCGTCACCTCCGTCATCGGCTTCCTCGCCTCGTTCGAGCTCTCCGTCGACAAGGTCGAACTCCTCGAGAACCCGTCGGCGCGGCTGTCGTGCGACTTCAACCCGTTCTTCTCGTGCGGCAGCGTCATGGCGTTCGAGCAGTCGCAGATCTTCGGCTTCCCCAATCAGTTCCTCGGGATCGCCGCCTTCATCTTCCCGCTCCTCCTCGGCGTCCTCCTCATCACCCGCACGCCGATCCCCGGCTGGGTCATGGTCGGTCTGAACATCGGCCTGCTCGCGGGCACGGTGCTCGTGATGTACCTGTACTACTCGTCGATCTTCGTCATCGGGATCGGCTGCCCCTGGTGCATCGTCGTGTGGACGGTGACGATCCCGATGTTCTGCGTCGTCACCGGATACAACGTGCTCGCGGGGAACCTCGGCCGCGGACTGCGCGACAACGGATTCGTCGCCGCCTTCGCCGGCACCGCGCTCCTCATCGCGATCCTGTGGATGCTCCTCATCTATGCCTCGATCGTGTTCCGCTTCTGGGTGTACTTCGGCTCGCTCATCGGCTGAGCCCACCCCGCACGGCCCAGTTCCCTCCGCTCGCACCTCCGTGCACCCACCGTCGCCGACTGTGCGGGCCCTCCACCCCATAGACGTCGACTGCGCGGTATCTCCCGATCTGCGCGCAATGGCGCGCAGATCGGGAGATACCGCGCAGTTCAGTGGTGGAGGTCGCGGGGAACCGCAGTCCCTCGCTGAGGCGCTCAGGCCTCGGGGAACCAGATCGCGATCTCGCGAGCGGCGGACTCCTCGGAGTCGGAGCCGTGGACGAGGTTCTTCTGGACATTCAGGCCCCAGTCGCGGCCGAGGTCGCCGCGGATCGTCCCGGGCGCTGCCGTCGTCGGATCGGTCTGCCCGGCGAGCGAGCGGAATCCCTGGATCACGCCGTGGCCGGTCGCCACGAGCGCGACGAGCGGACCGGCGGCCATGAACTCGACGAGCGGCGGGTAGAACGGCTTGCCCTCGTGCTCAGCGTAGTGGGCCGCGAGCTGGTCGCCGGTCGCCTGGACGAGCTCGAGGCGCTCGATGCCGTAGCCCTTCGCCTCGATCCGGGCGACGATCGCGCCGATGAGGCCGCGCTCGACTCCATCGGGTTTGATGAGCACCAGAGTGCGTTCGGTCACGGGTGTTCTCCTTCAGAGATCTCGGTCGGCGAACGCCGAGGGGTTCGCGCGCAGGGGCCGCGAACAGTCTAGTTCATCGACGGGTGCGCACCCCACGGCCGGAGCCTGCGCTCCGCGCCCGGGAGGCCCCGGCGCTGCGTCCGGGTGAGGCCGCCCCGGGACTCAGCGGCCCCAGGCGGTGAGTTCGCGATCCATCCGGCGGCCCCAGTAGACCGCCGCTCCCCACAGCACGGCGAACACCGCGCCGACGAAGAACATCGAGGGCATGACGAAGCCGCTGAGGAGGATGAGCACCTGGGCGATCCAGCCGAGCGCGATGCCCGGGCGCGCCTGGCCGCGGTACCGCGGGAGCAGGGCCGCCGCGAGGATGCACAGCGCCGCGATCGCAGTCGCGCCGCCGATCACCCAGCCGAAGGGCACGGGGCGCAGCCCGAAGCCGACGAGCGCCGCGAAGTAGACGACGAGGACCTCGCTCACGAGGATCGTCGCGCACATGAGCGGGATCTTCGACTTCTTCCGGCCGCCGGCCTCCGGAGTCCCGGCGGTCCCGCTCTCCGCGCGCCGGTCCCCGGCCGAGTGGCGATTCACATCGGTCATCAGGCGTCCTTCCGGCCGAGCAGCGTGCGCGCCTCGGCCACCGTGGCGAGCGAACCGGTGACGACGATCCCGATGCCGGGTTCGCCGTCGGCGAGCGCGAGGTCGATCGCCTGCATGAGCGCGGCGTTGAGGTCCTCCGCGCGCAGCACGTCGTCGGGATCCCACCACTCGGCGGCGGCTGCGGCGAGTTCGTCGACCGGCATGGCGCGCGGCGACACCGCCTCGGTGACGACGACGCGGTCGGCGAAGCGGTGGACGTGCTCGAGGACGCCGTGGGGATCCTTGTCCCCGAACATCGCGAGCACGCCGACGACCTCGCGGAAGTCGAACGCCTCGGCGATGGTGTCGGCGAGCACCCGGGCACCCGCCGGATTGTGGGCGCCGTCGACGAGGATCGTCGGCTCGCTCCGCAGGATCTCGGCCCGCCCGGGCGAGTCGACCTGGGAGAACCCCTGTGCGACGGTCTCCGCATCGAGCGGCTTCTCCCCGTCTGACAGGAACTGCTCGCAGATCGCGAGCGCGAGGGCGGCGTTGTGGACCTGGTGCGCCCCATGGAGGGGCAGGAAGAGGTCCGGGTAGGAGCCGACGGCCCCGCGGGCGGTGAGGAGCTGGCCGTCGACGGCCTTCTCCCGCGCAACCACCGCGAAGTCCCGGTCCTCCCAGACGGCGCGCACGCCGCGGGCGGCGATCTGCGCGGCGAGCGCGCGCTCGGCCTCGGGCTCCTGCACGGCGACCACGGCGACGGGATCCGGAGCGGGGCTCGGGTCGACCGTGCGGTCGAGGATTCCCGCCTTCGTGGTCGCGATGGCGGTGAGGTCGGGCCCGAGGTGGGCCATGTGATCGAAGCCGACCGGGCTGAAGCCGCACACCTGGGCGTCGGCGACGTTGGTCGAGTCCCATTCGCCGCCCATGCCGACCTCGAGCACCATGACATCGACCGGCGCGTCGGCGAACACCGCGAACGCGAGCACGGTGAGCGCCTCGAAGAAGGTCAGGCGCGCTCGGCCGACGGCGTCGAGCTCGGCGTCGACGACGGCGAGCACCGGGGCGATCTCGTCGTGGATCCGGACGAAGACCGGTTCGGCGACCTCGGCGGAGTCCACGGAGATGCGCTCGGTCACGCGGTGGAGGTGCGGGCTGGTGAACCGGCCCACCCGCAGTCCGTGGGCGGTGAGGAGCGCATCGACCATGCGGGCGGTCGAGGTCTTGCCGTTGGTCCCGGTGATGGTGATGACCGGGGCCGCGGTGTGGATGTCGCCGAGCAGCTCGCAGGCCCGCCGGGTGGCATCGAGCCGCGGTTCGACCATCGTCTCGCCGGCCCGTGCGAGGAGCGCGGCGTAGACGCGGGCGAGCTCGGAGGTGCCGCGCGGCGCGTCCGGCAGCGGCCCGGGATCGCCGTCCCCGGCGACCGCCTCGAGCGCGGCCGCGTCCGGGTCGTCGGGGACGAGCGGCGTCAGCGGGGCGTCCGCGTCCGGAGCGGGAGTGTCCTCGGTCATGCGCGGCTCACCTGCAGGCGGGCGTCGGGATGGAGCTCCCCGGCCGGGAACACGTCCGTCGCGTCCGTGAGCGGCTCCAGAGTGAGCTCGAGCTCGGTGGTGAGCGTCTCGCCCCTGACGAGGTCGAGGTGCGCGCGCAGCGGTTCGAGCGCGGTCTCCGGAGCGGAGATCGTCACCCGGATGCGATCGGAGACGTTGAGATCGAGCTGCTTGCGGGCGTTCTGGATCGCGCGCACGGTGTCGCGCGCGGCCCCCTCGGCCGCGAGCTCCGGGGTCACCGTCGTGTCGAGCGCGACGAAGCCGGTGTGCATCGCGGCGAGCGCGGCATCCGTGCCGCCGGCGTCCGCGACCTCCTCGAGGGCGTACTCCCCGTCGACGAGCTCGATGCCGCCGGCGGTGACGACGCCGTCCGCGACCGACCAGTCGCCGGTCTTCGAGCCCTTGATCGCCTGCTGCACCTGCTTGCCCAGGCGCGGTCCGGCCGCGCGGGCGTTGACGGTGAGCTTCTGCTCGAGGGTGAAGCCCGCCGCGGCGGCCTGCTCGAGGGGCAGCACGCTGACCTCGCGGACGTTGAGCTCGTCGGCGATGATCGCGGTGAACTCCTCGCCCAGAGCGGTGTCGCTCGCGACGGTGAGTCCGGCGAGCGGCAGCCTCACGCGCAGCTGGTGGGCCTTGCGGAGGCTCGAGCCCGTCGAGCACACCTCGCGGGTGCGGTCCATCGCGGCGACGAGCTCGGGGTCGGCGCGGAACGCGCTCGCATCCGGGTAGTCGGCGAGGTGGACCGAGCGCTCGCCGGTGAGTCCGCGGTAGATCTCCTCGATGGTGAAGGGGATGAGCGGCGCGGCGGCCCGGAGGAACGCCTCGAAGCACGTGTAGAACACGTCGAAGGTCTCCCGGGTCTCCGCGGAGCCGTCCCAGAACCGGCGGCGCGAGCGGCGCACGTACCAGTTGGTGAACATGTCGAGGTGCTCCCGCACGAGATCGCATGCGCCCCAGATGTCGTAGACGTCCATCCGCTCCTGGAAGGCGAGGAGGAAGTCGTGCGTCTTGGCGAGCGCGTAGCGGTCGAGCACCTGGCTCGACTCGTAGCGGGGACGGGCGGCGTAGCCGGTCTTCTCCCCGCTGTCGGCGTCGGCGGAGTTCGAGTACGTCGCGAAGAAGTGCCAGGCGTTCCACAGCGGGAGGATGACCTGTCGCACGCCGTCGCGGATGCCCTGCTCGGTGACGATGAGGTTGCCCCCGCGCAGGATCGGGCTCGACATGAGGAACCAGCGCATCGCGTCGGATCCGTCGCGGTCGAGCACCTCGTTGACGTCGGGGTAGTTCCGCAGGCTCTTCGACATCTTCTGCCCGTCGGAGCCGAGGACGATGCCGTGGGAGATGCAGTTGAGGAACGCCGGGCGGTCGAACACCGCGGTGGCGAGCACGTGGAGGGTGTAGAACCAGCCGCGCGTCTGCCCGATGTACTCGACGATGAAGTCCCCGGGGAAGTGGTGGTCGAACCAGTCGGCGTTCTCGAACGGGTAGTGGACCTGCGCGTAGCTCATCGACCCGGAATCGAACCACACGTCGAGGACGTCGGTCACGCGGCGCATCGTCGAGCGCCCCGTCGGGTCGTCGGGGTTGGGGCGGGTGAGCTCGTCGATGAACGGCCGGTGGAGATCGGGCTCGCCCTTCTCATTGCGCGGCAGGCGACCGAAGTCCGCCTCGAGCTCCGCGAGCGAGCCGTAGACGTCGGTGCGCGGGTGCTCCGGATCGTCGGACACCCAGACGGGGATCGGCGAGCCCCAGAACCGGTTGCGCGAGATCGACCAGTCCCGGGCGTTCGACAGCCAGGTGCCGAACTGCCCGTGCTTGACGTTCTCCGGGACCCAGGTGATCTGCTCGTTGAGCTCGACCATCCGGTCCTTGAAGGTCGACACCGAGACGAACCAGCTCGACACCGCACGGTAGATCAGGGGGTTCCGGCAGCGCCAGCAGTGGGGGTACGAGTGCTCGTAGGTCTCGTGGCGCACGAGCACGGCGGCGCGCCCGGCGACCGGGCCGGTGCCGTGCTTGAGGTCGGCGATGATCGCCTTGTTCGCGTCGAACACCTGCTGTCCGGCGTAGTCGTCGACCGGGTGCTCGAAGCAGCCGCTGTCGTCGACCGGGCACACCGCGCGGATGCCGTAGGTGTCGGTGAGGAGCTTGTCCTCCTCACCGAAGGCCGGCGACTGGTGGACGATCCCGGTGCCGTCGTCGGTGGTGACGAAGTCGGCTTCGAGGATCGTGTGCATGCGCTCGCCGAACTCGTCCTGCCGGCCCTCGAAATACGGGAACGGCGGCTCGTAGCGGCGCCCGGCGAGGTCGGGGCCCGGGACCGCGGCGACGAGCTCGGGCTCGGCGCCGAGCTCGCGGGCGTAGGCGGCGAGGCGCTCGCGGGCGAGGACGAGGACCTTCCCCCGCACCTCGGGCGCGGCGTCCTCCCCCGGGAGGACCGCGACGTACTCGACGCCCGGGTTCGCCGCGACTGCCTGGTTGCTCGGCACGGTCCACGGCGTCGTGGTCCAGATGAGGACGAACTGGTCGGCGTCGTCGACCTCGGGCCTCCCGGTGCGCAGCTCCACGCGGTCGAGGAGGCGGTAGCCGATCGTCACCGACGGGTCCTGGCGCATCTTGTAGACGTCGTCGTCCATCCGCAGCTCGTGGTTGGACAGCGGGGTCTGGTCGCGCCAGCAGTACGGGAGGACGCGGTAGCCCTCGTACACGAGCCCCTTGTCCCAGAGCTGCTTGAACGCCCAGATGACGCTCTCCATGTACTCGACGTTGAGCGTCTTGTAGTCGTTGTCGAAGTCGACCCAGCGGCCCTGCCGCGTGACGTACTCCTGCCATTCGTCGGTGTACTCGAGCACCGAGGAGCGGCAGGCGGCGTTGAATTCGGCGATGCCCATGTCCGAGATCTGGGACTTGTCGGTGATGCCGAGCTGCCGCTCGGCCTCGAGCTCGGCGGGCAGCCCGTGGGTGTCCCAGCCGAAGCGGCGCTCGACGCGCTTGCCCCGCATGGTCTGGTAGCGCGGGACGACGTCCTTGACGTACCCGGTGAGGAGGTGGCCGTAGTGCGGGAGCCCGTTGGCGAAGGGCGGGCCGTCGTAGAAGACGAACTCGTTCTCGCCGTTCTCCCCGGCGTCCCGGTTGTCGATCGAGGCCTGGAAGGTGCCGTCGGTGTTCCAGAACTCGAGCACGTCGGCCTCGATCGCGGGGAACCGCGGCGAGGAGGTGAGTCCGAGGGCGGAGGTGCTCCGCTTGGGGTAGATCGGGGAGGAGGTGTGATCGGTCATGAGCGTCCTTGTGGTCCGGTTCGATGGTGTGTCGGTTCGATCCGTGCGAGGACGACATCACTGCCGCGGTACCACCCCGCTTATCCGACCGACCCGGGGTCCCGGGCGAGCGGATCGCTCATTCCTGCAGGCGATGACGGGCCCACCCGTCCGGTTCTACTGGGCTGCCGACGGTGCGAGCTCGACGCACCGCGCACAGCGGTTCTTCCGGATGCTCCCCGGTGATGGCCGGATCGACGCAGTTCCCCAGTCTAGCCCATGCGGGCGCGTGCTCGGCGCCGGTCCGGGAGCCGTGCGGGCCGGTGGGCTCAGAGGCCCTGGTGGCGGGCGACCTTGTGCTGGGCGGCCTGGGCGATCGGGCGGATCACCATGAGATCGACGTTGAAGTGATGGGGGCGGGTGAGGGTGTAGACGACCGCGTCGGCGCAGTCCTCGGCGGTGAGGGGGGTCTCCACGCCCTCGTAGACCTTGTCGGCCTTCTCCTGCGATCCGAGCCGCTTGCGGGAGAACTCCTCCGTTGCGACCATGCCCGGGGCGATCTCGATGACCCGCACGGGCTGGCCGGCGAGCTCGAGGCGCAGGGTGGCCGCGGTCGAATGGGACCCGTGCTTGGCGGCGACGTATCCCCCGCCGCCCTCGTACGCCTGGTGCCCGGCCGTCGAGGACATCACGACGATGTCGCCGCGGCCGGATTCGACGAGCGCGGGGAGGAGCGCCTTGACGCAGCGCACGACCCCGAGGACGTTGATGTCGAACATCTGCCGCCAGCCCTCGACATCGGCCTCGGCGACGGAGTCGGTGCGGAGGGCGAATCCGGCATTGGCGACGAGAGCGTTGACCGGTCCGCCGGCGACGACCTGCTCGGCCATCCGGGCGACGTCGGCATCGCTCGTCATGTCGGCGACGACGACCTCGGCTCCGGTCTCCGCGGCGAGCTCCTCGAGGCGGTCCTCGCGGCGGGCGACGGCGACGACGTCCCAGCCCTCCTGCCGCAGGCGGCGGACGGTGGCCGCTCCGATTCCCGAGCTCGCTCCGGTGACGACGGCGCGCAGAGTGGACATGGCTCCTCCAGAGATCGTGGGGCAGGTCTTCCTGCGGCCAGCCTACCGGTCACCGGCGTCGGACCCTCTGGGCCCGCACCCGGCGCACCGGATACGCGGCGGCCTCGGAGGCGGACTCGCGCGTCCCGCGCACCGGACCGCAGCGGTCTCAGCGGGCGGTCGGACCATCGCCGGTGCCTCCCGACCCGGTGCCTCCGGTCCCGGGATCGCCGGACCCGCGGGCACCGGATCCACGGTCGCCGGGCCCGGGCCCGCCGCCACGGCGGGCGCCGGGTCCTTTCCCGGCCGGCGCCGGACCCGAGGCGGTCCCCTCGTGGGCGTCCTCGTCCGCGGCGGCTCGCAGCCAGGCCTGCGGCGGCCTCCCCTCGCCGAACGCCGCGCGGACGAGCGGGATCCTCAGTGCGACGATGGTGAGGACGGTGCACACCACGGTGTAGACGATGGGCAGCACGAGGCCGTGGAGCGCGACGTCGCCCACGCTCACCGGACCGCCGATGAGCGTGCGCATGGGGAAGAGGAGCAGCGGGTGGAGGAGGAACACGCCGAAGGAGTACGGGTAGATCCGGTGGAGGAGCGTGAAGCCCGACCGCATGGAGAAGTGGAGGAGCAGGTAGCCGGAGAGCGACATCGCCACGACCATGGGCGAGAGGTACTCGTAGGAGAACTTCCACGGCTTCTCCCCCGGCCCGAACCCGGCCCACAGGAACGTCGCGAGCACTCCGGAGACGAACACCGCCGTCGCGACCGCGGCCTGCCGGCGGGTGAGGACCCAGTCGCGCATGACCCAGCCGAGCACGTAGAAGCCCATCATCGGCAGGAAGCGGGTCGCGGCGTTGAGCTCACCGATCCCGAATGCCGAGGTGAAGATCTCGTCGGCTATCCCGATGCCGAGGAGGATGAGCGCGGTCGCCCATTGGAGCCGGCGCGAGCCGTGCGTCGAGAGCAGCCGCATGAACGGGGTGAGGAGGGTGAGGCCGGCGAGGACGTAGAGGAAGTAGAGCTGGACGAACGGCGAGCCGGAGACGATCGCGACGATCGGGTCCCAGTCGGATTCGCGGCCGCCCATGTAGTAGAGGCGGAAGAGGACGTAGACCACGGTCCACACGACGAGCGGGATCCCGATCCGGAACACCCGCTTGAGAAGGAACTCGCGGGGCCGTCCGCCCTTGACCGGGTCGAGGGCGAGGGCCCCGGCGATCATGAGGAACACCGGCACCGACCAGCGCGCCGAGGAGTCGATCGCGTTGGCGAGCCACCACGACGCCGTGCCGAAATCGGTGTAGCGGGTCTCGACGGTGTCGCCGATCGCGTGGATCGCGACGACCGCGATGATCGCAAGCGAGCGCGCAGGGTTCATCCACCCGGTGGATGTGGCCGGGGGGTTGCTCTCCCCCACCCGTGCGAACAGTCCCATACCGCCCATCGTGCCACGCCCGCACCGTGTTTGGTCTGGACCGGGACCGATGGGAGAATCTGAGCACTATGAATCAACCTGCCTCACGCACACATGACTCGGTGCATCTTCCGGACAAGCCGGCCCTCGAGGGCCTCAAGGACAAGTGGGACGCGAAGTGGGGTGAGACCGGCGTCTACGCGTTCGAGCCCGACACCGAGCGCAGCGCGGTCTACTCCATCGACACGCCGCCGCCCACGGCTTCGGGATCGCTCCATGTGGGGCACGTGTTCTCCTACACCCAGACCGACATCATCGCCCGCTACCAGCGGATGACCGGCAAGAACGTGTTCTACCCGCTCGGGTGGGACGACAACGGGCTGCCCACCGAGCGGCGGGTGCAGAACTACTACGGGGTGCGCTGCGAGCCCTCCCTCCCCCACGATCCGGAGTTCGAACCCCCGGCCAAGCCCGCGAAGAACCCGCGCGACTTCGTGCCGGTGTCGCGCCAGAACTTCATCGAGCTGTGCGAGCAGCTGTCCGCCGAGGACGAGAAGGTGTTCGAGGACCTCTTCCGGTCGGTCGGCCTCTCGGTGGACTGGAAGTACACCTACCGCACGATCGACGACACCGCGCGCGGGGTGAGCCAGCGGGCGTTCCTCGCCGACCTCGCCGGCGGCCACGCGTACTCGACCGACGCTCCGACGATGTGGGACGTGACGTTCGGCACCGCCGTCGCGCAGGCCGAGCTCGAGGACCGCGAGAAGGAGGGCGCCTACCACCGGGTGGCGTTCCACCCGGCTGCCGCGGACGGCACTGCGGACACCTCGGTCGACCCGATCGTCATCGTGACCTCGCGCCCGGAGCTCATCCCCGCCGTCGTCGCCCTCGTCGCCCATCCCGACGACGAGCGCTACCGGCCGTTCTTCGGCACCACCGTGGTGTCCCCGCTGTTCGGCGTGTCCGTCGAGGTCCGCGCCCACGAGCTCGCGAAGGCCGACAAGGGCACCGGCATCGCGATGGTGTGCACGTTCGGCGACCTCACCGACGTCACCTGGTGGCGCGAGCTCGACCTGCCCACTCGGCCGGTCATCACCCGCGACGGCCGCCTCGTGCGCGAGACCCCGGAGTGGATCGCGGACTCCCCCAAGGCCGATGCCGCGGAGCTCTACGCGCAGCTCGCCGGCAAGACGACGTTCACGGCGCGCAAGGACATCGCCGAGCTCCTCCGGGAGTCCGGCGACCTGCTCGCCGACCCGGAGCCGATCACCCATCCGGTGCCGTTCTACGAGAAGGGCGACAAGCCGCTCGAGGTCGTCACCAGCCGCCAGTGGTACATCCGCAACGGCGGACGCTCGGCCGAGCTGCGCGACGCGCTCGTCGAGCGCGGCCGGGAATTCACCTGGTACCCCGGGTTCATGCGCTCGCGCTACGAGAACTGGGTCGAGGGCCTCAACGGGGACTGGCTCGTCTCGCGCCAGCGCTACTTCGGCGTGCCGATCCCGCTGTGGTACCGCCTCGACGCCGACGGCGCACCCGACTACGCGGACCCGCTCGTGCCCGCGGACGAGGCGCTGCCCGTCGACCCGCAGGCCCAGGCCCCCGCGGGATTCGACGAGTCGCAGCGCGATCAGCCCGGCGGCTTCACCGGGGACCCGGACGTCCTCGACACCTGGGCGACCTCCTCGCTCACCCCGCAGATCGTCGGCGGCTGGTCGCGCGACGAGGCGCTGTTCGAGACGGTGTTCCCGTTCGACCTGCGGCCGCAGGGGCACGACATCATCCGGACCTGGCTGTTCTCCACCGTCGTGCGCGCGCACTCGCTCAACGATTCGGTCCCGTGGACGAACGCCGCGCTGTCGGGCTGGATCCTCGATCCGGACCGCAAGAAGATGTCGAAGTCGAAGGGCAATGTCGTCGTGCCGAGCGACATCCTCCAGGAGGCGAAGCCCGGATTCGGACCGGACGCGGTGCGCTACTGGGCCGCGAGCGCCCGGTTCGGCGCCGACACCGCCTATGACGTCGCACAGATGCAGATCGGCCGTCGCCTGGCGATGAAGCTGCTCAACGCCTCGAAGTTCGCCCTCGCCCAGGGTGTCCACGCGGGCCTCGTGGGCCGGGCGGAGCTCGTCACCGAGCCGCTCGACCGCGCGCTGCTCACGTCGCTGCGTTCGACCGTGGCCGCCTGCGGAACCCATATGGCCGCCTACGACTACGCGCACATGCTCCGTGCCGCGGAGTCGTTCTTCTGGGAGTTCACCGACGACTACGTCGAGCTCGTCAAGGACCGGTCCTACGGCGCGGACGGGGAGGCGGCCCAGCTGTCGGCCCACGCGACGCTCGCGACCGCGCTCGACGTGCTGCTGCGGCTCTTCGCCCCGATCACGCCGTTCGTCACCGAAGAGGTGTGGTCGTGGTGGCAGGAGGGCTCCGTCCACCGGGCCGCCTGGCCCACCGCCGAGGCGCTGCCGGAGTTCTCCGCGGCCGAGGCGCCGGAGGGGATGCTCAGCGATGTCGCCGCGGTCCTCGGCGAGGTCCGACGGTCCAAGACCGAGGCGAAGGTCTCGCAGAAGACCGAGATCGCGCACGCGGTGGTCACCGCCGAGGAGCGCATCATCGACCTCATCAGGCTTGCGGAGACGGACCTGCGCGCCGCCGGCCGCGTCCTCGACTGGGAGCTCACCCCGACCCCGGATTCCGGGATCACGGTGAGCGACGTCGAGTTCGTCGAGGCGGATCCGCAGCGCTGAGTCGGGTCCGCAGCGCCGGGTCCTCGTCACCGGGGCTGCGGGGATCTACTCTGGGGAGTGCGGGCACGAGCCCGCGCTCCCCTTTCTCTCACCCAGGAGGCTTCGATGCGAAGCGAGCTCTTTGCCAAGCGCCACGCCGAACAGGAGACGAACCAGCGCTGGACGCTGCAGTCGTCGAAGATGCTGCGCGCTCTCGTCACCCCGGACGCGCCGATGGTCGCGACGAAGGGCGCGATGGTCGCCTACCAGGGCAATGTCGACTTCACCCACCAGGGATCGAGCTCGGTCGGTCAGTTCCTCAAGAAGGCGATGACGAACGAGGACACGCCCATGATGCGCGTCGAGGGGCACGGAGAGGTGTTCTTCGCCCGACAGGCCGCGAACATCTTCATGATGCAGCTCGAGGGCGGACACGACGCGCTCACCGTCAACTCCTCGAGCCTGCTCGCCTTCGACGCGAACCTCGCCTGGGACATCAAGCGGATCAAGGGCGTCGGCGCGCTGGCCGCCGGTGCCGGGCTGTTCAACCTCGAGATGTCGGGCACCGGCACCGCTGCCGTGTGCTGCCACGGCGATCCGATGATCCTCGACTGCTCGCGCACCCCGACCTTCGTGGACCCGCAGGCCGCCGTGTGCTGGTCGGCGAACCTCGCCCCCTCGATCAAGTCCGCGGTGAGCGTCGGCTCGTTCTTCGGGCGCGGTTCCGGCGAGAGCTTCCAGCTCGTGTT
Source organism: Brevibacterium ihuae (assembly GCF_900184225.1). Lineage (NCBI taxonomy): Bacteria > Bacillati > Actinomycetota > Actinomycetes > Micrococcales > Brevibacteriaceae > Brevibacterium > Brevibacterium ihuae. The sequence goes on from NZ_FXWZ01000002.1 coordinate 713,627, forward strand.
CCACGGTCCCGGCTTCGTCGTCGTGCAGCCCTCGGAGGGCTACGGGCAGGCGACCGCCGCGCAGTGAGTACCGGCGGGGGCCGCTGAATCGCCGCGCGCCCGCGGGAATCGATCGATTCCCGCGGGCGCGCGTCTCCGTCACCCGTTCACCGGGCGACGGCGGGGTCTCAGGCGGACTTGGGCCGGCGCTGCGGCTCGGAGTCCTTCTTCGGCACGATCGTCGGTGCGGCGTTGCTCTCCACGACATCCTTGGTGACGACGACGGACCCGACGTCGTCCCGGCTCGGGATGTCGAACATCACCGGCTGGAGGACCTCCTCCATGATCGAGCGCAGACCGCGCGCCCCGGTCCCCCGGAGCAGGGCGAGGTCGGCGATCGCCTCGAGCGCCTCGGTCTCGAACTCGAGGTCGACGCCGTCGAACTCGAACATCTTCTGGTACTGCTTGACGAGCGCGTTCTTCGGCACGGTGAGGATCGACATGAGGGCTTTGCGGTCGAGGTTCGACACCGTGGCGAGCACGGGCAGACGACCGATGAACTCCGGGATCAGTCCGAACTTGAGCAGATCCTCCGGCATGAGCTCGGAGTAGAGGTCCTCCTCGTCCTGCTTCGACTGGATGAGGGCCCCGAAGCCGATCCCGTGCTTGCCCTTGCGGGAGGCGATGATCTCCTCGAGACCGGCGAATGCCCCGGCGACGATGAAGAGCACATTCGTCGTGTCGATCTGGATGAAGTCCTGGTGCGGGTGCTTGCGCCCCCCCTGAGGCGGCACCGAGGCCTGCGTGCCCTCGAGGATCTTGAGCAGCGCCTGCTGGACGCCCTCGCCGGAGACGTCCCGGGTGATCGAGGGGTTCTCCGACTTGCGGGCGATCTTGTCGATCTCGTCGATGTAGATGATGCCGGTCTGCGCCCGCTCGACGTCGAAGTCGGCGGCCTGGATGAGCTTGAGGAGGATGTTCTCGACGTCCTCGCCCACGTAGCCGGCCTCGGTGAGCGCGGTCGCGTCGGCCACCGCGAACGGCACGTTGAGCTTCTTCGCCAGCGTCTGGGCGAGATAGGTCTTGCCCGAGCCGGTGGGGCCGACGAGGAGGATGTTCGACTTCGCGATCTCGACGCCGGATTCCGCATCGCTGTCGCCGAGCGCCCGGATGCGCTTGTAATGGTTGTAGACGGCGACGGCGAGGGCCTTCTTCGCGGGCTCCTGTCCGACGACGTACTCCTGGAGGAAGTCATGGATCTCCCGCGGGCGGGGCAGCTCGGTGTCCTCGACCTCCGTGGTCGTCTGGTTGAGCTCTTCCTCGATGATCTCGTTGCACAGTCCGATGCACTCATCGCAGATGTAGACACCCGGTCCGGCGATGAGCTTCCGGACCTGCTTCTGGGACTTGCCGCAGAAGTTGCATTTGAGCAGATCGGCGCCCTCAGTTCCGCGAGCCACTGTCACAACCTTTCAGAGGGGCATGTGGCCCCAAGAGTATCCCTGGTCGGATGTTCACCTCAACAGCATTCCACATCTCGCTGACACGGCGCCGGACCCTCCCGCGGGGCGTGTCGATCGTGCCGATCCGCGGATGCGCGACGGGGCGCGGACCGTGCTGGTCCGCGCCCCGTCCGACTGCGCCGCGCATGCGGCCCGAGCCGCTGCGTCGGTTCAGCGCACACCCTTGCGGGAGGTGAGCACCTGATCGACGAGCCCGTAGTCCTTGGCCTGGTCGGCAGTGAGGAACAGGTCGCGCTCGATGTCCGTGGAGACCTGCTCGGGCGTCTTGTTCGAGTGCGAGGCGAGGGTCTCCTCGAGCCAGGTGCGCATGCGGAGCACCTCGGCGGCCTGGATCTCGATGTCCGAGGCCTGACCGTGCCCCTGACCCTGCATCGAGGGCTGGTGGATGAGCACGCGGGCGTTCGGCAGCGCCAGCCGCTTGCCCTCGGTGCCCGCCGCGAGCAGCACGGCCGCGGCGGAGGCGGCCTGCCCCAGGCACACCGTCTGGATCTCCGGCTTGATGTACTGCATCGTGTCGTAGATCGCGGTGAGCGCGGTGAACGAACCGCCCGGCGAGTTGATGTACAGGGTGATGTCACGGTCGGGATCCTGCGACTCGAGGACGAGCAGCTGGGCCATGACGTCGTCGGCGGAGGTGTCGTCGACCTGGACGCCGAGGAAGATCACGCGATCCTCGAACAGCTTGGTGTAGGGGTCCTGCCGCTTGAAGCCGAACGGGGTGCGCTCCTCGAACTGCGGCATGACGTAGCGCGAGGTCGGCATCTGGCCGGCGGCGGCCCACGGTGAGAGATTCGTCATTCTTCAGACTCCTTGGTTCTTCAGTTGAGCGCGGACTCGCCGGACATGTCCTCGGAACCGGTGATGACCCGGTCGATGAAGCCGTACTCGAGGGCCTCCTCGGCGGTGAACCAGTGGTCGCGGTCGTTGTCCTTGAGGATCTGCTCGAGCGACTTGCCGGTCTGCTCGGCGGTGAGCTCCGCCATCTGCTTCTTCATGTGGAGGATGAGCTCGGCCTGGATCTTGATGTCCGTCGCCGTTCCGCCGATGCCGCCGAGCGGCTGGTGCATGAGGATGCGGGCGTGCGGGGTCGCGTAGCGCTTGCCCTTCGCACCCGAGGACAGGAGGAACTGCCCCATCGAGGCGGCCATACCCATGGCCACGGTGCCGACGTCGGGCTTGACGTGCTGCATGGTGTCGTAGATCGCCATACCGGCCGTCACCGAGCCGCCGGGAGAGTTGATGTAGAGCCAGATGTCCTTCTCCGGGTCCTCCGCGGCGAGGAGCATCATCTGAGCACAGATCATGTTGGCGTTCTCGTCGCGCACCTCGGCTCCGAGCCAGATGATCCGCTCCTTGAGAAGGCGGTTGTAGATGTGGTCGTCGAGGCCCAGTCCCCCGGTTCCGCCTGCGGAAACCGGCGAGGCGAACTCGTGTGTGCTCACGTTTCACTCCTGTTGTCTGTTGCTGTCCTGTACTGGACTCTAACCGCTCGATCCGGGCTTTTAGTCCCCGACCGCCCGGTGTTCGCCCTCAGCGTGATCGCCCGTCGGGTGCCCGTGGAGACGCCCGGGAACGCCGATGGGCACGGCCGTGGCCGTGCCCATCACCGGGGCGACCCGACCCGTCCGGGGCCGGTCGCGGTCGTTCACTCGGAGTCGGCGTCCGCCTGCTCGTCGTCCTTCTTCTCGGACTTCTTCGCAGCCTTCTTGGGAGCGGCCTTCTTGGGGGCCGCCTTCTTCTTCGGCTTCTCCTCGGTCTCCTCGGCGGCGTCGGACGCCTCTGCGGCCTCGGTGGACTCGACGGTCGCCTCGGCGTCGTCGGCTTCCTCGTCCTCACCCGGTGCGGTGGTGAACGCCGTCATGTCGACGGTCTCACCCGAGGCGTCGACGACCTTGGCACCTGCGAGCACCTCGGCGAGCGCCTTGCGACGGGCGACCTCGGACACGATGGCCGGGACCTGGTTGTTCGCGTCGAGCGCCTGGGCGAACTCGTTGGGGTTCATGCCGTACTGCTGGGCGGCGGAGATGATGTACTCGATGAGCTCCGGCTGCGAGACGTCGACGTCCTCGGCCTCGACGACCGCGTCGAGCACGAACTGGGTGCGGAGGTTGCGCTCGGTCTCCTCGGTGACCTCGGTGCGGTGCTCGTCGTCGTCGAGACGGTTCTCCTGCTCGAGGTGGCGGTGCACCTCGTCCTCGACGAGCTTGCCCGGGACGGGCACGTCGAGCTTCTCGATGAGCGCCTCGAGGACCTTGTCGCGCGCCTGGACGCCCTGATCGAACTCCTTCTGCTTCGCGGCCTGCTCGCGCAGGTCGTCGCGGAGCTCGTCGATGGTGTCGAACTCGCTGGCGAGCTGGGCGAAGTCGTCGTCGGCCTCGGGGAGCTCGCGCTCCTTGACGGCCTTGAGCGTGATCGCGATGAGACCGGTCTTGCCGGCGTGCTCGCCGCCGGCGAGCGTGGACTCGAAGGTGGTCTCCTCCTCCGCGGACAGTCCGTCGAGCGCCTCGTCCATGCCCTCGAGCATGGTGCCGGCACCGACCTGGTAGGAGATGTCCGAGGCCGAGTCGACCTCCTCGTCCTCGACGGTCGCCGTGAGGTCGAGGGTGACGAAGTCGTCCTTCTGCGCCGGGCGGTCGACGGTCTTGAGCGTGCCGAAACGGCTGCGGAGGTCGGTGAGCTGCTTCTCGACGTCCTCGTCGGTGACCTCGAAGGTATCGACCTCGACCTCGAGGGTGTCGTAGGCGGGGAGCTCGATCTCCGGGCGCACGTCGACCTCGATGGTGAAGGTGAGGTCGCCCTCCTCCTTGCCGTCGAGTCCGGGGATCGCGGTGACCTCGACCTCGGGCGAGCCGAGGGGACGCAGCTCGTGCTCGTCGATCGCCTGGCGGTAGAAGTCGTCGAGGCTCGAGTTCACGGCCTCCTGGAGGACCGCCGGACGTCCCACGCGCTGATCGATGATCCGCGCGGGCACCTTGCCGCGGCGGAAACCGGGGATGGAGACCTGCTTGGCGATCTCCTTGTACGCCTCGTCGATGCTCGGCTTGAGTTCGGCGTAGGGCGCTTCAACGCTGAGCTTGACCCGCGTGGGGTCGATGTTCTCGACGGAGCTCTTCACAGTAAACCTCTCGTTGGGACAGAAGTAGGGGGATCCGGCGAACCCGCCGGATTGCAGACCGCCCAACAGCCTATCCCAGACGGCGGAGTCGGCGGAAATCTCGCGACCCGCTGTGCCCGCCGGTACCGCAGGGTGAAATCCGTGCGACGACCATGCGAACACCTGCACGCCGACGCATACGACCTCATAGGCTGGGAAGCGGCCATGGCGCCGGGCTCACGAGGCCCGGTGCCGAGACGGGGGCGGAGACCCGCCCCCTCCACCGCAGAGATGAGGACGCCCATGCGCGCGATCGTGTTCGAGAACTACAAGACATTCCCCTCTCTCACGGAGATCGAGGCCCCCACCCCCGGACCCGGCGAGGTGCTCCTCAAGGTCGCCGGCGCCGGCGCCTGCCATTCCGACGTCGCCGTCTACGACGTGTTCGAGGCCGACACCCCGGGTGCGGTCCCGCCGCCGTTCGTGCTCGGCCACGAGAGCTCCGGCTGGGTCGAGGAGGTCGGCCCCGGGGTCGACGGATTCGAGAAGGGCGACGCCTACCTCGTGTACGGGCCGGTCGGCTGCGGCCGCTGCAAGGCGTGCTCGCGCGGTCAGGACACGTACTGCGAGAACCAGGCGACGAACCCGTACATGGGGATCGGCCTCGGCCGGGACGGCGGCATGGCCGAGTACGTCACCGTGCCCGCCCGCAATCTCGTCCCGCTCGGCGACGCCGATCCGGTGGCGGCCGCTCCGCTGGCCGATGCCGGGCTCACCCCGTACCACGCGATCAAGCTCGCGCTGCCGCACCTCGCCGGCGGCGGGCGGTCCGCGCTCGTCATCGGCCTCGGCGGACTCGGCCAGATCGGCGTGCAGATCCTCAGGGCTCTCACCGGTGCGACGATCATTGCCACCGACATGAAGCCCGAGGCCATGGCCCGGGCGGAGAAGTTCGGGGCGGTGACGGTGCCGGGCGGCGAGGACCAGGTCGAGCGCATCCGTGAGATCACCGGCGGCCGCGGCGTCGACGCGGTCTTCGACTTCGTCGGGGCCGCGCCCACGATCGACGTCGCGATGAGGTCGGTCGCGGTCCAGGGCCGCGTGACGGTCGTCGGCATCGACGGCGGCGCGCACCCGTGGTCGTTCTTCACCGCCCCGTACGAGTCCCAGCTCACGAGCACGTACTGGGGCACGATCGAGGACCTCCACGAGGTCGTGGCGATGTACCGCGCCGGTCAGATCGTGCCGGAGATCGAGCGCTTCTCGCTCGACGACGGCCTCGAGGCGTACCGGAAGCTCCAGGCCGGAGAGCTCTCCGGCCGCGCCGTCGTCGTCCCCCACGTCGGCTGAGAGCGCGGGCGATCCCGGCGGAACGATGAGGGCCCGCGGACCGAATGGTCCGCGGGCCCTCTGCTGTCGGGGTGACAGGATTTGAACCTGCGACCCTCTGCTCCCAAAGCAGATGCGCTACCAAGCTGCGCTACACCCCGAGGCTCCCCTGCATGATAGACGCGGCCGCGACCATTCGACCAATTGCCGGACCCGGGCGCAGTCGAGGTCCCGATCCGCCACCGAGGTTCCGGTCCCGTACGCTTCCGCCGAGCGATCCGCACCGCATCGGCACCTCGGCGATCGGTCGAAACGTCGATGGACGCCGGTGCCGACGGCTCGGCGGTCCCGCGGGCCGATCGAGGCGCCTCGTCGACGGTGCTCACGGGGTCGGCCGCGGGAGGTCGGAGCGCGCTCGGCGCAGGTGTGCCGCCTTTTGCAATCGATCCGGCTCTCGTCTAGAGTCGTTCTCGCACATCCGGGGATGTAGCTCAATGGTAGAGCCTCAGTCTTCCAAACTGATGGTGCGGGTTCGATTCCCGTCATCCCCTCCGGAGAAGCAGAAGCGCCGCTGGTGACAGCGGCGCTTCTGCATTCAGCACTCCCGAGCCGGGCGCGGGCCGGTGGCGAGACCGGAGGTTCCGGTCCCCTGAGCGCGGCCCAGCGACACCACGCCGTCGCCCCGGGGACCGCTCCGGTCAGCGCCTGCCCGGGTCCGTATCCGCTGCGGTGGGCGCCGCACCCTCGGAGGCTCGTCCGGCCCTGGCCGCACCCGTGGCCTCCGGGCCGCCGTCCGTCCGCTCGGAGTCGAGCACGAGGCACGTCTCCTCCGGCGGCAGTCCGGCGAACTCAGCGAGGCGTCGGCGATCGATGACATGGATGACGAGGTACGTCGCGATCGACAGCGGGAATCCGAGGAAGACCGGGTGGATTCCGAAAGGCCCGCCGAGCAGCGTCCAGCCGATCGACACGACGAGACCGACCCACATCGAGGCGATGGCCCCGCGTCCCGATACGCGGGTGAAGTACAGCGCGACGATGGCGGGGAACAGCAGGCCGGAGACGAGCATCGCGGTGCCGGTCACCCAGAGTTCGACGAGCACCGGCACGGCGAGCGCGAGGACGAGCGCGATCACCGCAGTGATGACGACCGCGATCCGGCTCCAGCGCAGGAGCGCCTTCTGCGGGGTGTCCTTCGACAGCCGCGGCTTGATGACGTCGTTGACGATCGACGAGGCGCCGCACATGAAGAACGAGTCGGCGCACGAGATCACCGTGGCCATGAGGGCCACGATGAGGATGATGACGACCTCGAAGGGCAGCAGCTCGGCGATGAGTTCGTAGTAGACGAGCGTCGGGTCCTCGGATTCGAGACCGATGCCGAACCGGGCCCACACACCGATCCAGATGACCATGACCATCGTCGCGGTCATCAGGGCGAGGGCGATCCAGTAGCCGCTGATCACGGTCTTGAGGTCCTTGCCCGCCCATGCGCGCTGCCAGAGGTCCTGCCGCACGAGCTGGTAGGCGCCGACGGTGAGCGCGTAGACCGCCACCTCACCGAAGCCGATGCCCATCGGATCCATGAGGCGCCCCAGACCCTGCGACTCCGCGTTGGCAGCGACGTCGCTGAAGTCACCGGCGACGACGAGCACGAGGACGAAGAGCCCGAAGACCGCGATCGTCTGCAGGGTGCCGTGGAACGCGTCCTGCCAGACGACGGCCTTGAGCCCGCCGAACACCGTCTTGATCGTGAGCATGACCGCGGAGATGATGATCGCCCAGGTCATGGGAACGTTGGCGATGAGGTTGAGGATGAGTCCGACCGACACGAACTGCATCCCGGTGATCGCGCAGTAGGCGGTGAGCACGGCGATCGTCGTCGGGATGCGAGCGGCGGTGCCGAACCGGTGGGCGGTGAAGTCACCGATCGTCACGTAGTTGTGCTTCTCCCCGAGCACCCGGATGCGCTTGATGAAGAACACTGCCATGAGCACGCTGGCGAGGATGATGCCGGCGTTGAACCACTGCTGCCCCATGCCGAGCGAATAGCCGTTGGTGATGAGGCCGAGGAGGATCGACCCGCCGATCGCCGTGCCGACGTAGGTAAGGATGAGGGGGAACAGCGTCACGCTGCGCGAGGCGACGTTGTAGTCCTCGTAGGTCTTGATCTGTTTGAGTCCGATCCACACCGATACGCCGATGAGGAAGAGGAAGTAGGCGATGGTGATGACGGAAAGGATGACCTGCTGGTCTCCCGCGTAGAGCATGGTCGTGTCCTCTCAGCAGTGCTACGCGGGTATCAGTCGGTTCCGGCGGGTTCGCCGGCGAGGTAGACGGCGGCCGGGGTGAAGTCCTTGAGCTCCTCGGGGTCGACGTCGAACGGGCTGCGCTCGTAGACGCCGAAGTCCGCATGGGCTCCTGGGGCGATGGTGCCGAGGGTGTCCTCCTCGAACGTCGCGTAGGCGGCGACCGAGGTGTAGGCGGCGAGCGCCTCGGCGACGGTGATGTTCTGCACCGTGTCGAGCACCTGTCCCGACGAGCTCTTCCGGGTCACGGCCCCGTAGATGCCCTCCCACGGATTGCCGTTGGTGACCGGCACGTCGGAGTTGCCGGGGGCCTTGATCCCGCGGTCGATGAAGGAGCGGTGCGGGTAGACCCGCTCCATCCGCTCGGCTCCGAGCACATCGAGGTAGCTGTCGCCGATGTGGTAGAGGAATCCGACCGAGGAGGCGGCGATGATGTCGTGGCGGGCGATCGTGTCGAGGTTCTCGTCGCTCGGCAGGGTGCAGTGCTCGATCCGGGCGCGCATCCCCGCGACGCGGTCCATGAGACCGGTCCCTTCGAGGGCGCGCAGCGCCTGGTCGATCGCGGCGTCCCCGATCCCGTGGATGGCCGGGCGCAGGCCGTGCTCGAGCGCGCGGCGCACCGCGTCGGTGATCTCCTCGTCGTCGTAGTAGAGGATCCCGGTCTCGTCGCTGTGCTCGTACGGGCAGTGGAGCGCGGCGGTCTGTCCGCCGACGCCTCCGTCGAGCACGAACTTCATCCCCTGGATCCGCATCATCTCGTCGCCGAGGCCCGAGGTGACCCCGGCACCGATCGCCGACGACAGCAGGCCCTTCATCCCCATCTGGTCGAGCGCCCACAGCCACGGGCGGACGCGCAGTCCGAGCCGGCCGGCCCGGTTGAGCCGGGTGTACATCCTCAGCTCGGCCGCACCGGTGGACATGTCGTTGACCGTGGTGATCCCCCAGCCGGCGAACTTCTCCTGGGCGAGGGCGAACCCGCGCTCGAGCATCTCCGGGGTGTAGGCCGGCATCCGGAGCAGGTCCTGGGCGGCCTCCTGGAGGATCCCGTTCGGCTCACCGGTGGCGGGATCGCGGACGACCCGGCCGCCTGCCGGATCCGGCGTGCTCGCGTCGATGCCGGACAGCTCGAGCGCCTTGGAGTTCGCGAGCGCGATGTGGCGGCAGCCGCGGATGAGCACGACCGGGTGCTCGGGCGAGACCGCGTCGAGGTCATCGCGGGTGGGCACCCGGCGGTCCTCGAGGTAGCCCTCGAGCCAGCCGGCACCGCGGATCCAGCCGTCGGCGGGCGGGTCCTCGACCGCGGCCCCGACCGCGTCGCGGATGGCCGCGATCGAGCCCGCGGCACCCGGGGTGACGTCGACCTCGAGCAGGGTCCGGGAGAGCATGCCCGGATGTCCGTGGCTCTCGATGAAGCCCGGCATGAGATACCGGCCGTCGAGATCGATGGTCCGGGAGTCGGCGTCGTCCGATGCCGGGCCCGGGACCTCCGGGCCGATCGCATGGATCCGGCCGTCGACGACGGTCACGGCCTGCGGAGCGGAGAAGGACTCCCCCTCGAACACACGGGCGTTGGCGAAGATCCTGACGGTCACCTGGTCTCCTTCGTCGATGAGTGACCAACGTAACACGGCCCTCCCGGTAGCCCTGGGGACCCCTGCGCACCGCGCGTGGAGCCCCCGCCTGCGACACTGGGACGGTGAGCACATCAACGGAAGCCCGCGAGTCCCGCCCCGGTGACGGCCATCCCAGCCGCCACGGTGCGATCTCCCTCGGCTCGTTCGCCACCCTGCTCGTCGCATTCTCCGCGGTGCTCCTCTTCGGCTTCCTCTCCGACTGGGGGTACGTTCCGCTCGTCGCCGGGGTGGTCCTCGGCTTCCTCGCCGCGCGCTCGCTCGGCCGCGATCTGCTCCTCATCGCGCTCGCTCTCGGGCTCATCAGCCTGATCTCCGTCGAGGCGGACATCTCCTGGGGCAACATCGCGCTCATGGGCGTCGTGCTGTCCGGGGCGGTCATCATCCCCTACACCATCAGCCGCTGGGTCTACCGCGACACCGCCATCCAGTTCCCCCGCCGGCAGGGCCGGCCGTGGACGAAGCTCGAATGGGGCTGGCTGTTCCTCGTCCTGTTCCTCGGCTGGCTCATCCTGCCGCGCTACTTCATCTCCTCGGGCGTCTATCAGAACTGGCCCGCGGTCGAGACCCCGAGCGAGATCCTCCGGCTCTTCCTCGGCGTCAACGCGGTGGGCATCTGGGACGAGCTGTTCTTCATCTGCACGGTCTTCGCGCTGCTCTACCGCCACTTCTCGTTCTGGACCGCGAACGTGCTCACCTCGATCATCTTCGTGTCGTTCCTCTGGGAGCTCGGCTACCAGGCGTGGGGCCCGCTCCTCACCATCCCCTTCGCGTTGGTCCAGGCGGTGATCTTCACCCGCACGAAGTCGCTGCCGTACACGATCACCGTGCACCTGCTCTTCGACCTCATCGTCTTCCTCACCATCGTCCACGCCCATCACCCGGGATGGATCCCGATCTTCTGGTACTGAGCGCATACTGATCGCGGTTCGGCCCGCGCGCCGGGGGCGGGGCCGGAGCGGAACCGGGGCCGGACCCGGCAGAGCTCCCCCGCCTGGGAGCACGCGCCCGTGCGCGTGCCGAGACAGCGATGTCCTGCGGTTCCGTTCTCAGGAACCGCAGGACATCGCTGTGGACGGGTGGGTCAGACGGTGCCGGTGTCCTCGAAGGACCGGATGATGCCGATCCGACGCCCGTGGCGCTCGTCGGCGGAGAACGGCTCGGCGAGGAAGGCGTCGACGATCGCGAGCGCCTCGGCCTCGGAGTGCTGCCGGGCGCCGACGCTGACGATCCACGCATCGTTGTGCTGCCGGGCGAGCTGCGCGATGTCGGTGTTCCACGCGAGCGCCGCGCGCGCCCCGGCGACCTTGTTCGCCGCGATCTGCTCTCCGTTGCCCGAGCCGCCGATGACCACGCCGAGCGAGTCGAGGCCCGCCTCGCGGTCGGCGACGACGGCCTGGGCCGCGGCGATGCAGAACGCCGGGTAGTCGTCGAGCGCGTCGTACTCGAGCGCACCGTGGTCGACGACCTCGAAGCCGCCCTCGGTGAGGTGCTGCTTCAGCGCCTCCTTGAACTCATAGCCGGCGTGGTCGGTTCCCAGATGAACTCTCATGTCTCCCTCGATGATCGGTGGCGCTGCTCGCTGAGGAGCGCCCGGCCGTGCGGTCTCAGTCGAAGATCGGACCCTGGGTGCGCGTGCGCTTGAGCTCGTAGAATCCGGGCGTCGAGGCCACGGCGAGCACTCCGTCGAACAGTCTACCGGCCGCGTCGCCCCGCGGTGCGGGGGTGACCACGGGGCCGAAGAACGCGACGTCGCCAATCGCCACGACCGGGGTGCCGACGTCCTCCCCGACCTTCGAGATGCCCTCCTCGTGCGAGGCGCGCAGCTGCGCGTCGTACTCGTCGGAGTCCGCGAATCCGGCGAGCTCGGCGGGGAGGCCGACCTCGTCGAGGGACTCGGCGATGACCGCCTCGTAGTCCGTGCGGCCGCCGGGATGGATCCGGGTCCCCATCGCGGTGTAGAGGCCGGGGATGACGTCCTCGCCGTGCAGCTCGGCGGCGGCGACGATGACGCGCACCGGGCCCCACGCCCGGTCCATCTTGGCGCGGTAGTCCTCGGGCAGCTCGTCGCGGCCCTCGTTGAGCACCGAGAGGCTCATGACGTGGAACCGCACGTCGACATCGCGCACCTTCTCCACCTCGAGCGCCCAGCGGGAGCTCATCCATGCCCACGGGCAGGTGGGGTCGAACCAGAAATCCAGGGTCGTCGACATCGAGTCGTCCTCTCTGCAGCCGGCCGCTCCGGAACCCGGCGCGGCCGCGTCCTGCGTCCTCAGCGGTGGCGGTGCTTCGTGAAACAATGATCCAGCAGCGATCATTCCACACCTGCATCCCACACCCGACAGCCCCGGGAGGCTCATCGATGCCGCAGCACAACCTCACGCGCGCGGAGGCGCAGACCCGCGCCGCGCTCCTCGCCGTCGAGTCCTACGACATCACCCTCGTCCTCGACGGGAAGGGCGAGGACTTCCGCTCGGTGACGACGGTGCGCTTCACCGCGGAGGACGGTGCGGAGACCTTCATCGACGCGATCACCGCCGAGGTCTCCTCGATCACGCTCAACGGCGCGGCCCTCGATCCCGCGGAGCACGTGTCCGCCGGTCGCATCGCGTTTCCCGGGCTCGCCGCGGACAACGTCCTCACGGTCGATGCGCGCTTCGCGTACATGAACACCGGCGAGGGCCTCCATCGGTTCGTCGACCCGGTGGACGACGAGGTGTACCTCTACACCCAGTTCGAGGTGCCCGACGCCCGCCGCGTGTTCCCGGTGTTCGAACAGCCCGACCTCAAGGCCTCGTTCTCCTTCACCGTCCTCGCCCCCGACCACTGGACGGTGGTGTCGAACTCCCCCACCCCGCTCGCCGCGGAGGCCGCGGAGGTCGCCGCCGACCTCGGGATCGATGACGCCGGACTCGCCATGTGGCGGTTCGCGCCCACTCCCCCGATCTCCGGCTACATCACCGCGATCATCGCCGGACCCTACCGCGGCACCTTCTCCTCGCTGCGCAGCTCCGACGGAGAGGACGTCGCGCTCGGCGTCTACTGCCGCGCCTCGCTCTTCGAGCACCTCGACGCCGAGGCGATCCTCGACATCACGCGGGCGGGCTTCGCGTTCTACGAGGAGGCCTTCGGCACTCCGTACCCGTTCGAGAAGTACGACCAGCTCTTCGTCCCGGAGTTCAACGCGGGGGCGATGGAGAACGCCGGGGCCGTGACCTTCCTCGAGAACTACGTCTTCCGCTCCCGGCCCACGCAGGCCATGGTCGAGCGCCGCGCGGTGACGATCCTCCACGAGCTCGCCCACATGTGGTTCGGCGACCTCGTGACGATGCGCTGGTGGAACGACCTCTGGCTCAACGAGTCGTTCGCCGAGTTCATGTCGACCCTCGCCACCGCGGAGGCCACGGAGTTCACCGACGCCTGGACGACCTTCGCGACCCTCGAGAAGGCCTGGGCCTACCGCCAGGACCAGCTGCCGAGCACCCATCCGATCGTCGCGCCGATCGAGGACCTCGCCGATGTCGAGGTGAACTTCGACGGCATCACCTACGCAAAGGGCGCCTCGGTCCTCAAGCAGCTCGTCGCCTGGGTGGGCCGGGAGGAGTTCTTCACCGGCGTGCGGCGCTACTTCGAGCGGCACGCGTGGTCGAACACCGAGCTCGCCGACCTCATGACCGAGCTCACCGCGGCGTCCGGACGCGACCTCGAGTCCTGGACCGCGCTCTGGCTCGAGGAGTCCGGGGTCACCCTCCTGCGCCCGCGGCTCGAGCGCACCGCCGACGGCGCGGTCGCCGCGCTCGCTCTCGAGCAGAGCCGGGTCGAGCTCCCCGGGCAGCCGGTCCCCAGCCTGCGGCCGCAGCGCGTGGGGGTCGGGATCTACGCCCTCGGCGCGGACGGCATCTTCACCCGCACCGCCTTCCACGAGATCGACGTCGACGGCCCCACCTCCGAGGTCCCCCTCGGCCGTCCGGGCCGCGCAGGGAGTGCGGGTGCCGTGGGTGCACTCGGGGATCGGTCCGCAGCACCCGAGGTCGTCGTCGTCAACGACGCCGACCTCGCCTACGCGAAGGTGCGCTTCGACGAGGACAGCCTGCGGACCGCGATGGCCCACCTGAGCGGGTTCACCGACTCCCTCACCCAGCTCATGGTCCTGTCGACGGTGTGGGACATGGTGCGCGACGGCGAGCTGCCGGCCTGCGCGTACATCGACATGCTGTGCGAGCACCTGCCGTCGGTCACGCACTCCACCGGTCTGCTCGTCCAGATGCGCCAGCTCGCGACCGCGCTCGACGTGTACCTGCCGCCCACGGAGCGCCGCTCCGCGCGCACCCGGGTGGCGGAGGCGCTGCAGCGGATGATGCATGCCGCTCCGGCCGGCTCCGACCAGCAGCTCCAGTTCTTCCAGGGGTTCGTCGCCCACGCGACCGCCCCGGAGCAGCTCGACGCCCTCGCCGCGCTCCTCGACTCGGATGCCGAACCGGCCCCCGGGCTCGACCTCGACACCGACCTCCGGTGGTCGGTGGTCATCGCCCTCGCGGCGGCGGGCCGGCTCGACCGTGCCGGGATCGACCGCTGGCTCGCCGCGGACGACACCGCCACCGGACGCCGGAGCGCGGAGACCGCTCTCGCGGCGCCGGCCGCACCGGCCGCGAAGACCGCGGCGTTCCGCCGTCTCGTCGAGGACCGCTCCCTGCCGAACGCCACCGCCGCCGCGATCGTCCGAGGGTTCCGCCTCGGCCTCGAGACCGACACCGGGGATCCGGTGCCCGCCGAGGAGCCGTTCGACGCCTTCTCCGTCGAGTACTTCGCGCGGCTGGCCGGCTGGTGGGAGACCCGCACGCTCGAGATCGCGCAGCTCCTCACGCTCGAGCTCTACCCGCCGGCATCGACGGCGACCGTGGAGGCCACCACCCGCTGGCTCGACTCCCATCCGGCCGCGCCCAAGGGCCTGCTCCGGCTCGTCCGGGAGAACCTCGACACCGCCCGCCGCACCCTGCGATGCCAGGCGGCCGCCCGCCCCTGAGCGCTGCTGAGAGGCTGCTCACGTCCGTCCCGCCCTCCGACTCCCTGCGGCGGAGATCGTTCCCGGTGAGGCGGGAGGCGCGAGCGGTCCGCTCAGCTCGTCCCCAGACACCCCCGGCCCGTTTTCCGGCGATACTCAGACACCGCCCCTACCGTGGAATCCCGTATGCAGACTCCAGCTGAACAGGTCCGTGACGCCGTCACCGAGACCGTCGACAAGACCACCGAATTCGACTACTGGGCGTTCTTCCTCGGCACGCCGCTGCGCATCGTCGTCATCGTCATCGTGTCGATCGTCGTCAACCTCCTCGTGCGCAAGCTCATCAACCGGTTCGCCCAGTCCATCGCCGACGGCTCCACCGCCGCCTCGGACCGGAGGCGGTTCGCCGTCTCCGAGGGTGCCGCCGAGTCCTCGTCCCAGGACCCCACCGCCCGTGCCCGCCGCGCCCAGCGCGCCAAGACCGTCGGATCGATGCTGCAGTCGATCGCGACGATCGTCATCAGCGTCATCGCGTTCCTCATGGTGCTCACCGAGCTCGGCTTCAACCTCGGGCCCGTCCTCGCCTCGGCCGGCATCGCCGGTGTCGCGATCGGCTTCGGCGCCCAGACCCTCGTCAAGGACTACCTGTCCGGATTCTTCATCGTCGTCGAGGACCAGTACGGGATCGGCGACTCGGTGGACCTCGGAGAGGCCGTCGGCATCGTCGAGGAGGTCGAGCTGCGGACCACGCGCGTGCGCGGCGTCGACGGGACCCTGTGGCACGTGCGCAACGGCGAGATCCTGCGCGTGGGCAACCAGTCGCAGGGCTGGGCGCGGGCCGTCATGGACATCCCGCTCCCCTACAGCTCCGACCGCACGACGATCGACGAGGTCATCGCCGACGCCGTCGCCGCGATCCGCCGCGATCCCAAGATCGCCCCGGTGATCCTCGAGGACCCGGAGATCTGGGGCGTCGAGGCCATCACCGGCGAGTCCATGACGATCCGCACGGTCATCAAGACCGAGCCGAACGAGCAGTGGGCCGTCGCCCGCGCCTTCCGCGCGGCGATCAAGCACGAGCTCGACGTCCGCGGACTCCGGATGCCCCTCCCCCAGCAGACGGTCCTGCGCACGATCCCCGACCCCGCGCACGCGGTCAAGGAGTCGGAGTCGGAGTCCGGCGAGTCCGACGGGGACACAGGATCGGACGGATCGGCGAAACCGGTACAGTGATCGGACGCAGACGACCGGGAGGGCCCACATGAACGACGGCGAGGCGCCGCAGCGCCCCGACAGCTTCTTCGCGATGGTGGGCGGCCATCGGACGTTCACGACCCTCGTCGACACCTTCTACGCCGGGGTCGCCGACGACGAGTACCTCATCGCGATGTATCCCGAGGGCCACGAGCTCGACGGTGCCAAGCACCGCCTGCAGACCTTCCTCGAGCAGTACTTCGGCGGCCCGACGACGTACCAGGAGGAGCGCGGCCACCCGCGGCTGCGGATGCGGCACTTCCCGTTCCCCGTCACCCCGAAGGCCCGCGATCATTGGCTGCAGCACATGCGCGCCGCGATGGACGCGATCGCGCTCCCGCCGATGTACGACGCCGTGATGTGGGACTACTTCCAGCGCGCCGCGACCGCGATGCTCAACACCCCGGACGAGCACGACGCGCCTCCGCCGGCGGGCCCGCGCCTCCTCTGAGCCGGCGGTCAGCCGACCGTGCGGGTGAGCACGTGCCCGGTGTCGGTGCTCAGGCGCGCCCACGTCCCGGCACGGCGGACCGCGACCCGGTGCGCGCCTGCGAGGAATCCCAGACCGTCGAGTGCGAGAGCGACGCCCGAGCTCACACCGGCGACGCCGGCGAGCGGCCGGGACCAGATCCGTCGTCGCAGCGCGCTCACCGCCGGCCCGCCGGCCGCTCCGGGCACCCCGGCGGCGACCTCGGCGATGCCCTCCGCGGCCGCGGCGCGGACCTCTGCGGCCGCGATCTCGCCCGACTCCTCCCAGGGTCCGCGCGGCGGGGTGATCCCCGCCCACGGCACCCGCACCTCCTGCGGGGGCACAGGGACCCGCAGATGGCCCTGCGACTCCGCGCGGGCGAACCGGTCGCCGAGCGCCGCGAGCGGGACGATGACATCGGTGCCGTCGAGCTCCGGACCGGTGAGCCGCACGATCCGCATCCCGAGTGCGAGCGGCGTCGGATCCCCGAGACCGTGCGGGTGGAGGGGTGAGACGGTGAGGACGAGTGCCGGCCCGTGGACGGCGAGGCGCATCGCGCCGTCCGGGTCGAGGCGCTGCGCCCGCTGGACGAAGACCCGCCAGTCCCGCAGGTCGGCAGGGGCGGTGAGCTCGAGATCGGTCATCCGCGCCTGCGCAGCGGAACCCGGTCGCCGACCACCGCGGTGAGCGCCGCGGTCTCGGACTCGGTGAGTCGACGCGCGCGTCCGGTGGCGGAGTCGACCATCGCGATGACCGATTCGGCCACGGTGTAGGCGCGCGAGCCGTCGGGTTCCGCGATGACGTACCCGACGTCGACGGTGGCCGGGCCGACCGCGGAGATCACCGTGTCGACGGCGATCGGGCCGGTGCGGTACGGGATCGGCGTGCGGTACTCGATCCGATGGGAGAACACGAGGATGTCGGTATCGACCGACGCCCGGCCGAACACCGGCGGGAAGCCGGGGCCGAGGATCACCTCGGCCGCGCCGTGCTCACCGGGAGTCGAGGCGGCATCGCGCGCCGCCGTCGGGGAGCCGAACGCCCGGACGCGGGCCTCCTCGAGGATCCGGAACTGCGTGACGTTGTTGACGTGCCCGTAGGCGTCCATGTCGCCCCAGCGCAGCTCGATGAGCACCCGGGTGAACGGGCCGCGCAGCAGCGGATCGGTGAGAGGCGCATCCATGCCTCCCATTGTGCCAGCCGGGCAGGCCTTCCTCACGGCCCGGTCGCGGCGACCTCGGGCGCGGTCGCGGGGGGCGACCGGACTAGAATCGTGCTGACCGGCCCGACCCCGCACCGCTACGGGCCCACCTGCGATCCTGGAGCACCATGAATCATTCCGACAACGTCGCCGAGCTGCTGCGCGTGCTGCGTCTCACGCCGACCGATCCGATCCACCGCAGCCGCGAGACCGAGTTCTTCGAGGGACCGAGCCAGTTCAAGCCGGACGGCCGGGTGTTCGGCGGCCAGGTCCTCGCCCAGTGCGTCATGGCCGGCGGCCTCACCGTCGCAGACGACCGCCCGATCCACTCGCTCCACGGCTATTTCCTCCGCACCGGCGACGCCACCCGGCCGATCGTCTTCGGAGTGGAGAACCTCCGCGACGGCGGTTCGTTCTCCGCCCGGCGCGTCCACGCGTACCAGAACGGCGAGCCGATCATGTCGGTGATGTCGTCCTTCCAGCTCGTCCAGGACGGCTACGACCACAGCGACGAGTTCCCCGCCGGCATGCCCGATCCCGAGGACTGCCCCGAGATCAAGGACCTCATCGGCTCGGTCGACCTCCCGCACGTCCAGGAGTGGCTCGTCAAGCGGCCCTTCGACGTGCGGCCCGTCGAGCCCTCCCTCTACCTCGAGCACCAGGGCGATCAGGTGTCCCGGCAGCACGTGTGGATCCGCGCCTCCGCGGAGTTCCCGGCCGATCCGCTCCTCAACGCAGCCGCTCTCGCCTATGCGAGCGACTTCAACCTGCTCGAGCCGGCGATGCGGCGCAGCGGGCTCGCGTGGCAGACCCCGGGTCTGCGGCTCGCGAGCCTCGACCACGCGATGTGGTGGCACCGGCCGATCCGGGCCGACGAGTGGATGCTCTACTCGCAGAACTCCCCGTCCGCCGAGGGCGGGCGCGCGCTCGGTGCAGGCCGGATCTTCGCGCGCGACGGGCAGCTCCTCGCCACCGTCGCCCAGCAGGGGATGATGCGCGTCAAGCACTGAGCCCGCGGGCGGACACGACGGTGCCCTGCGGTTCCGGGAGCGGAACCGCAGGGCACCGTCGTCTGCGCGTCAGTCGCGGGTGAGCCGGCGATGGGTGACGCGGTGCGGCCGCGCTGCCTCCTCGCCGAGGCGCTCGACCTTGTTCTTCTCGTAGGCCTCGAAGTTGCCCTCGAACCAGTACCAGTTCGCCGGGTTCTCCTCGGTCCCCTCCCACGCGAGGATGTGGGTGGCGACGCGGTCGAGGAACCACCGGTCGTGGGAGACGACCACGGCGCAGCCGGGGAACTCGAGGAGCGCGTTCTCGAGCGAGCCGAGCGTCTCGACGTCGAGGTCGTTGGTCGGCTCATCGAGGAGGAGCAGGTTGCCGCCCTGCTTGAGGGTGAGCGCGAGGTTGAGGCGGTTGCGCTCACCGCCGGAGAGCACTCCGGCCTTCTTCTGCTGGTCCGGGCCCTTGAATCCGAAGGCCGAGACATAGGCCCGCGAGGGCATCTCGACAGCGCCGACCTGGATGAAGTCGAGTCCGTCGGACACGACCTCCCACAGGCTCTTGTTCGGGTCGATGCCGCCGCGGGACTGGTCGACGTAGGAGATCCGCACCGTCTCGCCGACCTTGAGGTCCCCGCCGTCGAGCTCCTCGAGTCCGACAATGGTCTTGAACAGCGTGGTCTTGCCGACGCCGTTGGGGCCGATGACGCCGACGATGCCGTTGCGCGGGAGCGAGAACGACAGCCCGTCGATGAGCGTGCGGCCCTCGAAGCCCTTGACGAGATCCTTCGCCTCGATGACGATGTCGCCCAGACGCGGGCCCGGCGGGATCTGGATCTCCTCGAAGTCGAGCTTCCGGGTCTTCTCCGCCTCGGCGGCCATCTCCTCGTAGCGGGCGAGGCGCGCCTTCGACTTCGTCTGGCGGGCCTTCGCGTTCGAGCGGACCCACTCGAGCTCCTCCTTGAGGCGCTTCTGGAGCTTCTGGTCCTTCTTGCCCTGGACCTTGAGGCGCTCGGCCTTCTTCTCGAGGTAGGTCGAGTAGTTGCCCTCGTAGGGGTAGAGGTGACCGCGGTCGACCTCGGCGATCCACTGCGCGACGTGATCGAGGAAGTACCGATCGTGGGTCACGGCGATGACGGCGCCGGGGTACGAGGCGAGGTGCTGCTCGAGCCAGAGCACCGACTCGGCGTCGAGGTGGTTGGTGGGCTCGTCGAGGAGCAGCAGATCCGGCTTCTCGAGGAGGAGCTTGCACAGCGCGACGCGGCGGCGCTCACCGCCGGAGAGGACGGAGACGTCGGCGTCCGGCGGCGGGCAGCGCAGCGCGTCCATCGCCTGCTCGAGCTGGGAGTCGAGATCCCAGGCATCGGCGGCGTCGATGGCCTCCTGCAGCTTCCCCATCTCCTCCATGAGGGCGTCGAAGTCCGCATCCGGATCGGCCATCTGGGCGGAGATCTCGTTGAAGCGATCGACCTTGCCCTTGATCTCGCCCACGCCCTCCTCGACGTTGCCGAGGACGGTCTTCTCCTCGTTGAGCGGCGGCTCCTGGAGCAGGATCCCCACGGTGTACCCGGGGCTCAGCCGCGCCTCGCCGTTCGAGGGCTGATCGATGCCCGCCATGATCTTGAGGATCGTCGACTTGCCGGCGCCGTTGGGGCCGACCATGCCGATCTTCGCTCCGGGGTAGAACGACATCGACACGTCATCGAGGATGACTTTGTCACCGTGCGCCTTGCGCGCCTTGTGCATGGTGTAAATGAATTCGGCCATAGTGTCCCCAGGCTATCCGCTCGAGGGCGGAAGCGGCCAATCCCCGCGCGCCGGCGCACCGGTCGAGCACAGGCGGCGGCACCGCACCGAGCCGAGCAGCACTCGCCGCGGAATGCGGGACGTCAGTTGCCGCCGAGCGACGGCTCCTCACCGTCGCCGGACCCGCCTCCGGAACCACCGCCGTCGGATCCGTCATCCGCTCCTCCGCCGTCGACACCGGAGTCTCCTGCGCCCGATCCCCCGCTGTCCTCCGCGGGGTCCTCGGACGCCTCCTCGCGCGGCCGGTTGATGTCCTCGCCCGGGATGTGACCGGCTCCGTTGTCCTCGCCGGACTCGGAGCGCTTCTCGCCGTCGGGATCGTCGACCCCCTCGGGCCGATCGACCGCGCCGTAGAGGCACGTGTCGACGGATTCGCTCGGGGGCATGAGACGGGCAGTCGCTGAATCGCCGCGGATCTCCCCGACGACGCAGCCCTCCTCGACCCGGACGCCGAACATCTTGGCCGGCACCTCGTTGCCGAGCGGCGATTCGTCGAGCGTGGTCTCGATCCCCTCGGGGTCGTAGCCGGCCTCGATGAGGGTGTCGAAGACCTCCTGCGAGCTGGGCAGGCTCTCCTGACCGGTGAGCGGCTCGAGCGCCGCGACGACCTCGTCGACGACCGCCGGCTCCTCCACCGCCTCACCGCCGGACGGATCCGCAGGCTCCTGCGTGAAGAGGGAGCAGCCGCTGAGTCCGAGCGCCGACAGCAGGAGGACGGGCACCGCTGATCGCGGATCGAACTTCATGGCACTCCTCCGGTCCGGCACGCATTCGCCTGCTCCACTGTAGCGCCTCGTACCTGCGCCCGACCCCGGAACGCGCCCGGGTCACGACAGGCCCGGTCCGGAACGCTCGCGGCAGCGTGCCCGACCCCTCATCGGCGCGCTCACGTTGCGCGTCCCGGTGCCCGTGCGCGGCCACCGGGAGCCGAGGGCTGCCGTCCTCAGAACGGCGGGTCGCCCCCGTCACCGATGGCGCCCGCGGCGACGGGTGTCGGATCCGTGCTTCCGCCTCCGGCCGGCTGTTCGCTGTCGGACCCGCGCGCCGTCGCGTCCACCGGGTCGAGGCCCCACGGACCTCCCGGGTCGCCGCCGGACGGTTCGCCCTCCCCGGCGTGCTGCTCGCGCCTCCGCGCGGTGTGCCGGCGGAACGACCCCGTGCCGAAGCGGAGGTTGTGGCCGAGCGCATCGGCGACGAGTTCGACGGAGGTGCCGGATCGCTCCCCGTTCTCCCAGTCGCGCACCCGCAGGCGACCGACGACGAGGACCGGGTCGCCCTTCCGCAGGGAGCACGCCGCCGACTGCGCCATCGACCCGTAGGCGGCGACGTCGTACCAGCTCGTCTCCCCCTCCTCGTAGGTGCCGGTCTCGGAGTTGAAGTAGGAGTGATTCACCGCGAGCCGGAAACCGATGTAGGGCCGGCCGTCGGGCAGGGTGCCCGTCCGCGGATCGCTGCCGATGGTGCCGATGAGCTGATTCGTGGTCTTCACCGTTCTCGTCCTTTCACGAGGGAACGGTTCCACCGTGGACCGCATCGCGCTCCCCGGCCAGGACGCGCGACGGCCTGTGGACGAGTCGGGGCTCGTCCACAGGCCGTTCTCGCAGCAGCGGCTGCGCGCGGCGATCAGCGCAGGCCGTCGTAGACCGCCTTGTGCTCGCTGAGGATCGCGGTGATCGGTTCGAGATAGGAGCCCGCGGCGGCCTGGCCGACGGCCTCCCGCAGACGCGCCTCCACCTCGTCGCCGGCCTCCTGTGCACCGCGTGCACGGGCGGAGGCGGCGGTGACCGAGGTGATGATCGAGCCCACGATGCCGACGACGAGCAGCGCACCCGGAACGATCCACAGCCACGGAGACGCATCGACGACGAGGCCGGCGAACAGGGCCAGCAGGCCCTGGGCGACGAGCCACAGTCCGCCGACGACGGTCGCGACGAAGAAGAGGATCTGGAAGAAGCCGGCCACGTTCCACCACCCCGGGCTCCGGCGTTCGATGTCGACGGCGGTCACCGCGGAGTCGAGGGTATAGGTGAGCTCCGCGGTGCTCTGCTTCTCCGCGTGGGACACCGCGTGGCGCCACTGGAGCGGCAGCGACCGCACCGCCTCCGCCACGAGCTCGTGCGCGGCGAGATTGACCCGGGCGCTCTGCGTCCGCGTGGTCTCCGGAACGGCAGCCCGGACGAGATCGTCGCGGTCGCCGCCGTGCTTGGCGCCGAGCGGGTCGGCCTGACCGCGCTGGGCGAGGGCGAGCGGCGGATAGCCGGTCTTCCGGTAGGAGCGGCGCAGGTAGTCGTCGCGCACCGTCTGGGAGACCGCGGTGACGCCGGCGGCGTCGACCATCGCCTCGACGAGTCGGTCCGCACCCGGCAGACGGGTGGGATCGGTGAGCGGCTCACCGAGCTCCTCGCGCATCTGCGCCGCAAGCGAGCGCATGTCGGCGAGCAGCCGCTCCGAGGCCGCGTTCTTCGCCGAGACGGTGTCGGTGAGGGTCTCGCGCAGGCCGGGCACTCCCTCCCGGGTGACGGCGGAGGCGAGCTGCACCCGCACCCCGTCGAGCCCGTCCTGGGCGAGGAGCTGGCTGAGATGGTCCCGGCAGGCTTCGCGCTCGGCGGGGCCGAGCGTGTCGATCTGGTTGAGCACGACGACCATGGTGGTCGCGTGCTCGGCGAACTGGGAGAGGTAATGGGAGTGGAGCGAGAAGTCCGCGTACTTCTGCGGGTCGACGACCCAGAACACCACATCGACGAGCCCGACCAGGCGATCGGACTCGGTCCGGTGCTCGGCCGCCGTCGAATCGTGGTCGGGGAGATCGAGGAGGACGAGCCCGTGGAGCGACTCCTCGTCGTCGCCGTCGAGCGCGCTCTCGCGCCAGGTCCGGTTGTCCACGGGTACGCCGAGCCAGGCGAGGAGCTCTTCGCCGCCCTCGCCCCACACGCACGCGGTGGGCAGCGAGGTCGTGGGCCGCCGCACGCCGACGCGGGCGATCTCGAGCCCGGCCACGGCATTGAACAGGGACGACTTCCCCGAACCGGTCGACCCCGCGAAGGCGACGACCGTGAAGTCCTCGCCGAGGTCCATCCGGGCGTCGGTCTTCTCGAGCAGCTCTCCGGCCCGTGACAGCGTGTCGGCGGACAGCCGCCCCTCCTCGAGGTCGAGGGCGCGACGGATACCGGCGGCGAGCCGGCCGATGGTGTCGTGCGTCTGCTGACTCACAGGGTCTCCTCCAATCGGTCCCCGGCGCCGCGCAGCACGCCGGCCTGCCGAGGCGGCACCTCGGTCTCGGCGAGAGCGCGGTCGAACGGGGCCCGGTGCTTCTCGAGCACGGCATGCGCCCGTTCGACGAGCTGCTCGCGTGCGGTCCGGGCGAGGTCGCGGGTCACCTGGTCCCCGAAGATCGTGTCGAGCAGCTTGCCGGCGACCACGGCGGTGCCGCCGGCGATCCCGGCCTCGGCCCCGGTGAGCCCGCCCGTCCCGGCGAAGACCACGAGCATGAGGACCGCACCGACGCCGTTGACCCCGAACGACAGGATCCGCGCCTTCGCACGCTTGCTCTGGCCGACCTCGCGCACGAGATCGTTGACCCCGGACGACCAGTCGGCGATCATCCGACCGACCTCGCCGTCGAACTCGCGGGGCAGCCGGGCGAGGTCCGGGCGGGCGTCGACGACCGCGCGACCCTCCGGGGTCGACTGCCACCGCACCGCGGTCTCGGACACCGCACGCACCGTCTGCTCGCGGATGAGCAGGGCCACGCTGCTCTCGATCGCCTGCTCGAGGGGCTCCGCCGCGTCGCGCTTGCCGGTCACGGCAGCGGTGATCCGGTCGCGCACCCGGGCGACCGTGGGCTCGAGCCCGCGGAAGAACTGCCCGGTGCCGACGAAGTCCTGCCACCGCGCGAGGACCTCACCGCGCAGCACGCTGCCGTCGGCGAGCGAGTCGGAGAGCTCGGCGGCGCTCCGCTCGAACTCCTCGTCGACCGCGGTGACGAGCCGCTGGTGCGCGTCCTCCTGACCGGAGACGATCCCGGCGAGCTCGCGCACCTTGGCGGGCACGGCGGCGAGCGCACCGGTGAGCGTGCGGGAGATGACGCGCTCGCGGGCGGCGGCATTCATCCCGAGGTTGAGGACCCACGAGCGGACGGGGAACACCGCGGCGTCGGGCAGCAGCCCGTCGACGAGCTCGAGCTCGGGGATGGTGAAGATCGGCGCGGAGCCCAGACCGCTCTCGGACAGCAGTCCGGAGAGGTGGTGGCGGACCTCGCGGTTGGCCTGCGGCGGCACGCGATCGAGCACCATGGCGACAGTCGTGCCGCGCTCCACCGAGGTCCGGAGCAGCTCCCAGGGCACCGCGTCGGCGTAGCGGGCGGCGGTCGTGACGAAGAGCCAGAGGTCAGCGGCGGCGAGGAGCTGCCGGGCGAGGGCGCGGTTGGATTCCATCACCGAATCGATGTCCGGGGAATCGAGGAGCGCGAGGCCGCGCGGGATGTTCTCGTCGGCGACGAGGCGGACCTGCGGCGCCTCGAGGTCGGTCTCCGGGCGGACCACGCGCTGGAGCGCCGGGAGGATGCGGTCGGAGGTGAAGTACTCGCTGTCCTCGGGGTTGTGCACGAGCACCGGCCAGCGCGTCGTCGGACGCAGCACGCCCGGGGTCGACACCGCTCTCCCGACGATCGAGTTCACCAAGGTCGACTTGCCGGACCCGGTGGACCCGCCGACGACGACGAGCAGGGGGGCGTCGGTGTCCGACACCCGCGGGAGCAGGTAGTCGGTGAGCTGGTCGTCGATGTCCCGCTGGAGCGCACGACCGGCGTCCGCGTCCGCGGTCCGGAGGGGGAACCGCGCTTCGCGGACCCGTCTGACCAGGTCGCCGAGCGCCGGCGCCACTCCGGGCGCGAGGGCGTGGGAGTTCGATCGGGTAGTCACCCCTCCACTCTGTCGGTTTTCGGGGTCACCCTCCACTCACCACGCCGACCGCGCGCGCGATTGGCGCACCGGACGCGCACGCCGCCGCGCACCGGCGATGTGGCGCAGATCACATTCTCACAGTGTTCTCCCAGGTGCATTCCGCGGCTCCCGACGTAGAGTTCGATCACCGAACGAAAGGAGACGATTCCAATGACGGGATCTCGTTTCTTCCAGGCCGCCGCGGCCCTGTCCTTCCTCGCCCTGCTCCTCGTCGTCTTCGGAGGGGTCAGCGTCCTCTTCGTCGATGTCGCCTTCTTCGTCCAGGCCTTCGCCCTGCTCGCGGTCCTCGCCGGGATCGCCCTGGCGATGAGCGAGCGTCTGGCCTACTGGGGCAAGCCCGCCAGCCCCTACCTCGCCTGAGACGGGTCGTCCGCCTCTGAGACGGGCGGCCTCCCCCGGAGACGGGAGCGGCAGCACGCCGGCGGGAGCAGACGACCGTGGGCCCGTGAATTCAATGGAGAATCCACGGGCCCACACTCGTCCGGTGCGATACGGCGATGGCTCGACCCGCTGGTCGGAAGCGTGTCGTCAGCGTGTCATCCGACCAGCGGGACTCGGCCGATCGGACGTTGGTGCTGGTGAAGTGCCCCCAGCAGGACTCGAACCTGCAACCTACGGATTAGAAGGCCGTTGCTCTATCCATTGAGCTATGGGGGCCGGCGCCGCTCGACGCGGCGCACTCAGGGTACTACACGGCCGGCCCCAGCGGACCGCCGACCGCCGGCCGTCACAGCGACCAGGACCGCAGCCTGCGGAGCATGTCCCGCTTCTTGCTCGTGTGTCCGCTCATCCGGGCGAGGATGTCCGACAGCGCGGCGATCGCCTCCTCGATGTAGGGGCCCTTGTTGAGCATGACGCACTCGGCACGCTGCGCCATCGCGGCATCGGTGATCTCAGCACGCGAGGGCAGACCCGACTTGGCGAGGCTCTCGAGCACCTGGGTCGCCCAGATGACCGGGACATGGGCGGCCTCGCACAGCCACAGGATCTCCTCCTGGAGCTCGGCCATCCGCTCGAAGCCCGCCTCGACCGCGAGGTCGCCGCGCGCGATCATCACGCCGACGTCCTGCCAGCGCATCGCCTCGAGGAGCATCCGCGGCAGCTGCTCGAAGGCGGCGACCGTCTCGATCTTCAGGGTGATGTCGACGTTCTCCGCCTGCTGCTCGGCGAGCGCGTCGATGAGCTGGGCGACGTCGTCGGCGGAGCGGACGAACGACATGTTCACCATGTCGGCGTGCGCGGCGACGAACCGGATGTGGGAGCGATCGGCCGCGGTGAGCGCCGGGACCGGGATGTCGGTGTCGGGCAGGTTGATCCCCTTCTCCGACTTGAGCTTCGCGCCGCGCGGACCGGCGCTCGTCACCCGCAGGGTGAGTTCGTCCGGACCGCAGACGGTGACGACCCCGCCGATCCTCCCGTCGTCGATCCACACCGCATCGCCCACTCCCGCCGCGTCGAACACCTCGGGCAGGGAGCAGCCGATGACGTACGGCGGCTCGGCGACCGCCGGCCGGGGCTCCATCGACCGGGTGAGCACGATGTCCTCGCCGAGGTGGACCCGCATGCTCTGCTCGACCCCGGGCAGTTCCCCGATGACGAGGCTGGAATCCCCGGAGCGCACAGCGGTGCCGGTGATCCAGTAGATCGTCCGGTCTGCGGAGACGAGGACCCCCGCGGCGCCGCGCGCCTCGACCCGGAGGGTGCGGTTCGAGTCCCGCGCATCGGTGATCCGGAGTCCGTCGCCCTCGTCGAGCTCCGCGAGAACTGCGCGGACCGCGGCCGACTCCCCGGCGAGCGGCAGCTCCTCGGCGTCGAGGGCGCCCTCGATCCCCCGCGCGGCCTCGGCGTCGGCGGTGCCGAGCCAGACGAGCGAGCGCGCGGTCACCCGGCCGGAGGCATCGCGCTCGGGCTTGATCTTGACCACCGGCGGACCAGCCTGCAGCGGACCGGTCCGGAGCTTGGGCCCGGCGAGGTCCGTCGCGACGAGGGGCGGCGCCGTCCGGCCCGCAGCGGGCCGCGCGCGGATCGCTGCGATCATCGACTCCCAGGCGGCTTCGTCGTCGTGCGCGCAGTTGATGCGGGCGAGATCCATCCCGGCGGCGGTCATCGCGGACACGAGGTCGGGATCCCCCGCAGCCGCGCTCGGCATCGTCACCATGATGCGCGTGTCCCGGTCCACCGGCGCCGGGCCGAGCAGCCGATCGGTGTCGCGCTCGAGGATCGCGCGGCCGGCACGCGGGGTCAGACCCGCAGGTTCCGTCGCCTCCTCGCCGAGCTGCGCACGCAGGGCGGTGAGCACGACGTCGAGGTGCCCGAGCACCCCGGACTCCATCCGGCCGAGCGTGGACACCCCGACCTCCCCAAGTCGGTACTGCAGGTCCCGGATCTCCTCCGAGCGCAGCGCGACGTAGTGGACGAGATTGCGCGCCGAATCGCGGTGCCGGTCGCGGACACGGGCGATGAGCTCGGCGTGGCGGGACTCGGCCTCGAGCGCGAGACTCCGCAGCCGGTCGACGTCGGCGATGAGGGTCTCGATGGACCGCACTGGATCTGACATGGGCATGACCTCCGGTGAGGGAGCCTAGCCCGCCGAGGTCAACGGGAGGTGAACAGCGCGTGAGCCGCGGCGGGGACGCGGTAACGACGCGGGAGCGACGAGATCGATGACGAGATCGGGGCGGCACCGGACCGTGGTCCGATGCCGCCCCGGAGGGGGGTCGCTGCGGCGTCAGCCGGCGCGCTCGTCCAGCGCCTTCTCGAGGCGGTCGAGCTTGCCGGTGAGCTCGCCGGTGTAGCCGGGCCGGATATCGGCCTTGATGACGAGCGAGACGCGCGAGCCGAAGGCGCCGACTGCCGCGGTCGCCTCCTTGACGACGGCGAACACCTCGTCCCATTCGCCCTCGATCGTGGTGTAGGTGGTCGTTGTTCGACCGCCGCTGCGAGGAACCCTAGCCAGGACGAACCGCTGCTCGATGCGGGCAACACTGTCGTCGCCGCGGAGCTGGACATGCGCGTTGTCGCGGTGGCCGATCACGTGATCGATCGTGAACCCGGCGCGGGCGAAGCCGGCGGGACCGTGGTTGCAGCTGGTACGCCCGCCTACGTCGCGGACAAGGGCGTCGGTGCTTCCGCGGGCTACCTTGCCGCCGCACTGCAGGCAGCCACCAACGTGACCCCAATGTGACGAGTGTGTCGCTGTGCGAGCTGAACATCGCACAGCGACACACTCGACAGCTTGCCGGCCAGAATCGCGGGTCACCCCCCCGCGATCGGGGGACACGCCCTAGCCCTGGGCCTCGCCGAGGCGCGCTTCGGGCGTGAGCTCGGCGCGGAGACCGCCGCCGGTCGCAGCCCGGGCAAGAGCGCGACCCAGCGCAGGTGCCTGCTTGAACAAATTGTGACCGGCCACAAAAAAGACAGAGCCTGCCTCCCACACGGCCACGCCGTCCTCACTCCACGGGAGGTCGGTCACCCAGCAGTGAAGGAAGTCGCGCGGCTCTGGGTGGAGACCGGGCAGCGCCCGTGTCACGTAATCACGTGCGCGTTCGTCCAGCGATCGAATCGCCGCCGGGTCGATGAAAGTTCCGTCGTCGCGGACGCCGACGGTGTCGCTGAGCCCGACCGAATAGCTGCTGTTGCCCGGTAGCGGCGTCGCGTAGACGCCGACTTCGCCGAAGACGCCGCTACTGTCCTGCAGGCACGCGACTCGTGCCGGGGCGGCGGCTTTCACGTCAAAGGTCAGCCGGACGTGTGCGGCAAGGCGAACCGGCAGCGACAGACCGACGCTGCGCGCCAGGCGGGCGGTTTCGCGGCCGGCGCACACGACCACCTTGGAGTAGACAGCCCGGTCGGTGACACTGCGCACCTCGACTGTCCCGTCGGCGCGGGGATCGATAGAGATGACCTCACCGGTGGTGACCGCATCTGCCAGGGCACCCGTGAGTGCCGTGATCGCGGCGCGAGTGCGGATCGCGCCGCCCGACTCGTCGAGCACCGCCGGCCCCGAGTACCCAGCGAGCAGCGGCATCCGCTGGGCGACCTCGGCCGCGTCGATCTCGCGCGCTTCCACGCCGCCGACCTGGTTGAGCACACGCAACCGTGCCAGGGCGCTGTCGCCGATCGCGACGACACCGTCTGATGAGACCAGCTCGACGTCGAAGTGTTCGGCCCACTCATCCCATACGCCCCGGCTTTCGCGCGCGAAAGCAACGAGTCGCGGGTCGTCGCGGGCATGCCGGAAGATCCGAGACTCGCCTGCGGACTGACCTGTCCCGGGCAGACCAGCCTCGTACAAGCGCACCGGCACGCCCTGCTCCCGCAGCGCGTACGCCGTCGACAGACCGACGATCCCGCCCCCGATGACTGCTACCTCGGGTGAACGCGTCGTGGCAACGCCGTCGTCAGTTCCTGTCATCGCGGTTCCCCGATCTGTTGGTGATTAACGATAGGCCGTAAGAGAAGGCGGCGCTGCCACGACGTCAGCGGGCTGTGCCAGCCCGACGTCACCGCGCGCGGCGACCCTTCCTTTCTGGGCCAGTACTCCCGTTCTGTGGTGTCAGGCGGGGAGTTTGGAGCCCAGGACGTCGAGCTTCTCGATCGTCGGATCGCTGAACAGTTTGCCGGTCTGCTCCCCGAGAGCGGCAGCGACTGCACCGGACAGGTGCGCGTCGCGGCCGGCGTCATCGGGGAACACGTCGAAGATTCCGAACGAGGACGGGCCGAGACGGATCGCGAACCACGCGATGGTGGCCGGTTCCTCCTCGACGAGCCCTCGCCCGATGCCGAGAAACTCCTGGACCTCGTCTTCCTTGCCGGGCAGTGCCTCCAGCCTGACAAGCAGTCCCTTCGTCACGCTCATGACGCCACCTCTCCCTGGGTCGAATTGCTCGCCAGTTCCGCCACGATCGTATCGCAGAACGCAGGCAGGTCGTCGGGTGAGCGGCTGGTGATCAGGTTCCCGTCGACCACGACATCCTGGTCGGCGACCTCCGCACCGGCGCTGCGCAGATCCGTGCGGATGCTCGGGAAGGACGTCAAGGTGCGACCTCCGACCACGCCAGCCTCGATCAACGTCCAAGGCCCGTGACATGCCGGGCTTGATGAGGACCTTGATCCAAGCCTTGGACCTGGCGTCGAAGTTCGTGTAGGCATCGGCGGCTTGGTCCAGCAAGATTTCGTGGGAGAAGATCCAGGAAGTGGTCGCTTTGCCGGCCGCGATCACGTCTCGCAGCTGGCAAGGACGGCGGCCGGCCGCGGGTGATCGACGACGACAAGCGCACTGTCATCCTCGCTCGTCGGGAACGGGGCCAGTCCATCCGCGAGATCGGAGCAACCACTGGCGTCTCCCGGGGGCTGTGCTCGGCGTGGTATCGGAGGAAAAGGCAGGGCCCCCTCGTCACGAGGGACGAGGAGGCCCATCGCATCGAGAGCACGTCCAGTTGAGGATCACCGTCTCGGACGGCTGCGGGAGCAGCTACTACTCATCCGACTCCGAGATCGCCTGTTCGAGCCGTTCGACCTTGGCATCCAGCTCGCCCTCGTAGCCCGGACGAATGTCAGCCTTGATGACGAGAGAGACCCGCGAGCCGAATGGCTCAACGGCCTCTGTAGCACGCTTCACCACGCCGAAGACCTCGTCCCAGGTACCTTCAACCTCGGTGAACATGCTCGACGTCCTATTGGGCAAACCGGAGTCGCGGACGACCTTCACTGCGGCAGCGACAGCATCGTGGACTGATCCATCGTCGCGGCCGGTTCCGGACGGGGCAACGGAGAATGCAAGCAACATGACGGTTCCCTCCTCAGATTCCTGCGGGCCGGATGAAAGACCCATGTCCTAGATCGACGATCCTTGTGAACATCGAGTCGGTCCGGTTGGGCAGACCGGACCTGCGGACGACCTCGACGGCGGCGGCCACGGCATCGTGGACGGAACCGCTCGGGTCGTCCCCTCCCGACGGTGCGACGGAGAATGCGAGGAGCATGGCGTTTCCCTTCTGCAGTGCGGATACGGCACCGGCGCCGCGGGATGCGCGGCGCCGGAGTGGTGTCAGGACGCGGGGACCTCGAGCACGAGGGCATCGCCCTGGCCGCCGCCGCCGCACAGCGCGGCGACGCCCTTCCCGCCGCCGCGCCGCCGGAGCTCGAGCGCGAGGTGGAGGGCGATGCGCGCACCGGAGGCGCCGATCGGGTGGCCGAGCGCCACCGCTCCGCCGTTGACGTTGACCTTGGCGTCGTCGATGCCGAGATCCTTCATGCTCGCGAGGCTCACCGCGGCGAACGCCTCGTTGATCTCGTAGAGGTCGAAGTCGGCCGGGCTCATGCCCTCCCGCTCCGCGGCGGCCTTGATCGCCTGGGACGGCTGGTGCTGCAGGCTCGAGTCCGGTCCGGCGGTCCACGCATGGGAGCGGATCACCGCGAGGATCGGGAGCCCGAGCTCCTCGGCCTTCTCGCGGGAGGTGACGACCACGGCCGCGGCGCCGTCGGAGATCTGCGAGGCCGAGCCGGCGGTGATCGTGCCGTCCTTGCGGAACGCGGGGCGGAGGCGACCGAGCGATTCGGCGGTGGTGTCCGGACGGACGCCCTCATCCTTCTCCACCACGGTGTCGCCCTTGCGCCCGCTGATGGTCACCGGGGTGACCTCGTCGGCGAACCGTCCGTCCTCCCAGGCGGCGGCCGCCCGCTGGTGGGACTGCGCGGCGTAGGCGTCCTGCTCCTCGCGGGTGAACTCCGCGTCACCGGCGTTCGCTGACTCAGTGAGTCCGCCCATCGCCTCATCGGTGAAGGCGTCCCACAGACCGTCGTAGTCCATGTGGTCGCGCACGGCGACCGTGCCGTACTTGTACCCGGCACGCGACTTCTCGAGCATATGCGGGGCGTTCGTCATCGACTCCTGGCCTCCGGCAACGACGACGTCGTACTCCCCGGCGCGCACGAGCATGGCCGCCTGGGTGATCGCGTTGATCCCCGACAGGCAGAGCTTGTTGATGGTGATCGCCGGCGTGCTCATGGGGATCCCCGCCTTCGCGGCGGCCTGCCGGGCTGGCCCCTGGCCGCAGCCAGCCTGGAGCACCTGGCCCATGATGACGTAGTCGACCGCGTCCGGCGCCACCCCGGCCCGGTCGAGGGCCCCGGCGATGGCCTCGGCACCGAGGTCGACCGCGCTGAGCGAGCCGAGTGCCCCGGACATCCGCCCGAGCGGGGTGCGGGATCCTCCGACGATGACTGCTTCGGTCATGTTCTCCTCCTTGAGCGTCCGCCGACGGCCTCGCGCCGGGCGGTCCGGGAACGGTGGGTGGGGCGGCGGAGGTCGCCTCCGCCGCTGCTCGGGTCGACCGCCGGTGCGGTCGGCGCCCTCGCCTGCGCGATCCAGCCTAGTCGAGGACGTGACGGCGGACACAACCCGGGGACGACGACGCGGGGACGAGGTCTCCCCCGTCCCCGCGTCGTGATCTCATGTGCCCCGTCGGGCTCCGCACGGTGCGTGCGCGTCAGCCCTTGAGCGAGCCCGAGGCATCCTCGAGGTGCGCCCGGAGGAACCACTGGAACTGCTCGAGCTCGCGGGTCTGGGCGGTGAGCAGATCCTCGCTCATCGGATCGATGTCGGCGGTTGCGGCGACGGCCTCGCGGTGGGCCGCGTTGACCTCGGTGTAGACCGCGTCGAGTGCCGCGATGTGCTGCTGGGTGCCGGCCCGGTCGGTCTCGTAGGTCATTCCGGGTCGGTCCCAGGCGATCCGTCCGGGCACGCCGATCGGCTGACTGCCCAGAGCGGCGATGCGCTCGGCGATCTCGTCGGCGAAGCCGCGGACGAGCTCGACCTGCGGGTCGAGCATTTCGTGGACGCCGATGAAGGAGGGTCCGACGACGTTCCAGTGAGCGTGCTTGAGGATGAGGTGGAGGGCGTTCATCGCGTCGAGGCGCTCCTGCAGGATGCCGCTGACCTTCTCGCCTTCGGCTTCGGTGAGTCCGGGAAGGGTGTAGCCCATGGTGTCTCCTCGCATTCGTCGATATCAGGTGTCAGCACACCTGCCCGCACCCGTGGGTGCACAGTGGTGTGCTTCTGCTTCGAACAACGCCGGAGGGCGCCCGACTATTCCATCGCGTGTGCGGCCGCGGCCCGCGTCCGGCCCTCCCATGCCGTTTCCGGACCCGGTCTCGGAGGCCATACCAAGGAATCCTCAGTAGAGTGGAGCCACAGGCTGAAGAGCACCCGGTAGACGAGGATAGGAGTCGAGAACGTGACGCCTCCGGAAGAATTCCGCACCGCCATGCGCGGATACGAGAAGAATGAGGTCGATGCCCGGATCGGGCAGCTGCAGACCGAGATCGATTCGCTGCGCAAGGCATTGGCCGACGCTCGCAGCCAGGTCATCACCGCGGACCGCGCGAAGCTCCAGATCGCCGGTGAGCTCTCCGAGGCCAAGCAGCAGCTCAAGAAGGCGGCGAACGACAGCGCCGAGGCCGCCGGCCCTCCCGGGACCCGGATCGACCACCTCCTCAAGATCGCGGAGTCGCAGGCGCGCGAGACCCTCGCCCAGGCGACCGCGGATGCCGAGACGATCCGCAACAAGGCGCGTGCGGACGCCGCGAGCCAGCGCGCCCGTATGCACACCGAGAGCAACGACGTGCTCAACAAGGCCCGCGCCGAGGCCGACTCGATCTCCGCCTCGGCCGAGCTCCGCGCCGAGGAGACGATCAAGGCCGCCGAATCCCGCGCCCAGGAGCTCAGGGCCACCGCCGAGCGCGAGGCCGCCCAGCTCGGCGACACCGCGAAGGCGCAGTCCGACGAATCGCACGAGACCGTCAAGCGCGAGATCGCCGCCCTCAAGGCCGACGCGGAGAAGGAGGCCGCGGACATCCGTGCCGCGGCCAAGACCGAGGCCGACGAGATCCTCGCCCGGGCGCGCGCCGAGCAGGAGAAGTCGAAGAAGGCCGCGGACGCCCTCGACGTCGAGCTCGCCAACAAGCGCCAGCAGGCCGAGAAGGCGGAGAAGGAGCGCTTCGACACCTCGGCCGCGGAGAACAGGAAGCTCATCGCCGAGGCGCAGGAGCGTGCGAAGAAGGCCGACGCCGAGGCGAAGGAGGCGGCCGAGCGGGCCGAGCAGACCCGCAAGGAGGCCGTCGAGAAGGCCGACCGGATCATCGCCGACGGACGCAAGCGCGCCCAGGAGCTCATCGCGGAGTCCCGCGCGACCGCCGAGGCGACGATCGAGGAATCCGCGGCCGAGGCCAAGCGCAACGTGTCGAGCGCCCAGTCGCAGGTCGACCTGCTCACCAAGCAGCGCCGCACGATCACCGCGCAGCTCCAGCAGCTCCGCTCGATGTTCGCCGCTCCCGGGCTGTTCGACGGCGTCGATCTCACCGAGGACCGCTCCGACCAGGAGGCCGCCGCCGCACTCCCGACGGAGAAGATCGCCTCGGGCTCCGAGCTCGAGGATCTCTCCGCGGACTCGGAGATCGAGGACGCCGAGGTCGTGCGCAATCCGGCCGACGACTCCGCCGCAGGCACCGGCTCCGCCGGGACCCCGCCGCAGTCCGGCGACGGGAAGTCCGGCGCCGGGCAGAAGGCCGGTGCCGCGGCGAAGGACGCAGGGTCGCCGAAGGCCGGAGATGCGCCGAAGAGCGGAGATGCGACCCAGGTCGGCTCCGGTCAGGCGACCGGCGCCGGTCCGAAGTCGGGCGACGCGACTCCGGCACCCGGTGCGCGCACGCCAGCGGGCACCTCGGGCGCGGGCTCCGCAGCAGCCGGGTCGTCCGCGAAGCAGAATTCCGGCGGGCAGCAGAAGCCGGCCGCGGGCACGGGGAAGAACTCCTCGGGCCGCCAGCCGCGCGATCCGAAGTCGCGCGACTTCAACCGTCTGCGCTGATCGGCTCGAGGCCCGAGCACGCTCGCACCCCGGTCCCGCCGTCGACACCGACGGCGGGACCGTCGTCTTCCGGGTCCGGGATCACAGCGCCGTGGCCGTGACCGGCCGACGACCCGGGCAGCCCGGATCGCTCCCTCGCAGCAGAAGGTACGGTGCGCTTCAGCGGCGCCGACGACGGGCGTTGAAGCAGGCGGTGTGCCAGTGCCTTCGGAACGACACCCCGGAGGCTGCCGCGAACTCGTCCTCGGAGCGCCACGCGACGGTGTGGTCGATCGCCGCCGGGAGGCTCTGGTGACACCCGGGGCAGGTGTAGGACTTGCCGGAATCGTTGCCGCGCACGCGCTGGACGACCCAGCTCCCGTCGGGTTCGTCGTGGACGCGACGCAGGGAGTTGAGGGACATGCTGAGGTCGCGCTTCTCGCGCGCCCACTTGTTGGACCGGCGGGAGGAGGACGAGCGTGGCATGGCCCGATTCTCTCACGTAGAGTTGCAGGGTGCGTTTGGTGATCGCGAAGTGCAGCATCGACTATGCCGGTCGACTCACGGCCCATCTTCCGCTGGCGGATCGGGTCCTCATGCTCAAGGCCGACGGCAGCGTCCTCGTCCACTCCGACGGCGGCTCGTACAAGCCGCTCAACTGGATGACCCCGCCGTGCACGCTGGCGGTGACGGAGCCCGACGACGATCAGCGCACGGCGGGCTTCTCCGAGATCTGGACGGTGACCCAGGCGAAGACCGACGACCGGCTCGTCATCTCCATCGCGCAGGTGCACTCGGACACCGCGCACGACCTCGGCGTCGATCCTGGCCTCGTCAAGGACGGAGTCGAGGCGCATCTCCAGGAGCTCCTCGCCGAGCACATCGAATCGCTCGGCACCGGCTTCCAGACCGTGCGCCGGGAGTACATGACCGCGATCGGGCCCGTCGACATCCTCGCCAAGGACGCCCTCGGGGCCTCGGTCGCGATCGAGATCAAGCGCCGCGGCGGGATCGACGGCGTCGAGCAGCTCACCCGGTATCTCGAGCTCCTCAACCGCGACCCTCTCCTGTCCCCGGTGAGCGGGGTGTTCGCCGCCCAGGAGATCAAACCCCAGGCCCGCGCGCTCGCTGAGGACCGCGGCATCCGCTGCGTCGTCCTCGACTACGACGCGCTCCGCGGGATGGACGACCCGGAGACCCGCCTGTTCTGAGCACCCGCGGCACCTGCCCTGCGCGGCGACCGCCCGCACCGTGACCCGCACCGCGACGAGATCGAGGAGACGACCATGACGAACCCGGAGATCGACCCCGCCGAGTACGAGTGCGCGCACGTCGAATGCGCCGAGGCCATCGACATCATCACCGCCCGCGAGGTCCCCCTCGGAGGCCTCCGGGCGATGACGGTGCGGCGCACGCTCCCCCAGCGCAAGCGCTCCCTCATCGGCCCGTGGTGCTTCGTCGACCACTTCGGTCCCGACGACGTCGCGGCGACCGGCGGGATGCAGGTCGCGCGCCACCCCCACACCGGGCTCGCGACGGTCACCCTGCTGTTCCACGGGGAGATCGAGCACATCGACTCGACGGGGTTCTCCAACGTCGTCCGCCCCGGCGAGGTCAACCTCATGATCGCCGGCTCGGGGATCTCGCACTCGGAGTTCTCGTCCGACACCACGGAGAGGCTCCACGGGGTGCAGCTCTGGTATGCGCTGCCCGACGCCCTCCGCAGCGGGATGGCGGAGTCCCAGCACTTCGTGCCGACCTGGGCCGAGGTGCCCGGCGGTCGCGTGCTCATCTACCTCGGCAGGATTGCAGGCCAGGTCTCCCCGGTCGAGACCCGGGTCGCCGCGCACGCCGCCGAGGTCGTCGTCGACCCCGGGCAGACCGTCGAGATCGCGCTCGACCCGGAGGACGAGCACGGGGTGCTCCTCGACTCCGGTGAGCTCTCCCTCAGCGCGGGCGACCACGAGCAGACGCTCGGCACGGATGAGCTCGCCTACCTCCCGCCGGGCGCACCTGCGCTCCGGCTCACCGCCGGGGCCGAGGCGCCCGTGCGGGCGATCCTCGTCGGCGGCCGGCCCTTCGGCGAGTCGATCGTCATGTGGTGGAACTTCATCGGGCGGTCCCATGACGAGATCGTCGCCTTCCGCCGCGCGTGGCAGGCCGAGATCGGCCGCGACGAAGCGCCCGCGCAGGACGCACCCGCGGACGCCGGAGCGCTCGACGACGGTGTCGACGGACCGCGGTTCGGCGACTTCCCCGACGACCAGCCGGATCCGATCCCGGCACCCCCGCTCCCCCGTGTCCGCATCAAGCCGAGGAGGCAGTCATGAGCGATCCCGCGATCGAAGTCACCGAGAACCGGTCGGAGCACCGCTACGACATCACCGTCGACGGCGAGCAGGCGGGGTTCTCCGCCTACCGCGACGTCGAATCCCGGTCGGGGTCGGCTGACCAGCGAATCCTCTACCACACGGTCGTCGAGGACTCGTTCGAGGGCCGCGGGCTCGCCTCGCAGCTCACCCGGGGTGCGATCGAGCAGGCCGTGGCCCAGGGCTACCGCATCGTCCCGCTGTGCCCCTACGTCAAGAGCTGGGTGCAGAAGCACACGGAGTACGCCGACAGCATCGACGCGGTCACCCCCGACCACCTCGCCCTCTTCTCCTGACAGATCGCAATTTCCGAAGGTTTCTGAGAGCGGATCCGCACGTTTCTGCAATCTCAGATCCAGGATCCGGAGCCGCTGTTCGCGGTAATGATCCCGGGCGCGGGCATGCCCAGCGCAGCGGCGACGAGCGCCACGACGTCCGCCTCCCGCATGGACTTCGTCACCCGGATCAGCCTCCATCCCTCGGATTCGTACGCCTGGCGGCGCTCGATGTCGATCGCCCACTGGCGGGCATCGGTCCGGTGGTGCTCCCCATCGTACTCGATCGCGATCTTCTGCTCGACGTAGCCGAGGTCCGGGTGGATGACCCTGCCGAGGGCCTGGACGAAGACCGGAGGGTGGACCACGGGCTCCGGGAGACCGTGATCGACGAGGAGCAGACGCAGCGAGGACTCCCGCGGCGAATCGACGCCCGGGTGCGCCCGCTCGAGGGCGGCGAGGAAGGTTGCCCTGCCGCGGTACCGGACCGGGGCCTCGGCGACGGCTCTCAACGACTCGACGGTGGCGCTCGGTTCCCCGTGCCACCCGCCGAGCAGGCAGTCCAGTGCGACCGTCATGTCCGCGACGGTGAGCATCCCGGCGATCTGCCGGAGCGTCTGGTCGCGGGCGACGAGGCGCAGGTCCCAGGCCGTGTCGACGTCGAGCATCTCGGCCGAATGTCCCCGGACGCCCCTGCGGCGCACCGGCACGACGCCGATCGCCGAGGTCACGTGGATGTGACGGAGGTGCTCGTTCGGGATCGCCATGCCGTGGAGCACTGCAGCCGACGTGTGGCTGGCGGCGCAGTCGGGTCGGATGAACTGCAGACCGAGCTGCCGCAGGTGGACGGACTTCCACTCCTCGTCCGCCCAGTCCGGGATCTCGATCGTCTTCCGCCACTCGGGATGCTCCCTGACCCCGTGGTGCGGCGCGGCCACGGGACCTCGGCTGGTGACGGCGAAGGAGGACAGGTCGTAGGCATCGTGGTCGTCGGGATGGAGGAACAGCGGAATGCGATGTGTGGCCATGCCCGCACGCTAGGCATCCGCCGAGGCGCCTGCCAGGCAGCCGGTGCGCCTGTGGACGGGGAGTGCCCGAGGCCGTCGCCTGTGACCTTGGGACGTGCTCGGACGGTGAGTGCCCGCAGGCCGAGCGTCGCGCGATGCACCGTGAATCCCTAGCCGGAGACGGAGCCGGAAACGGGCCACCGCACCACCGAGGCGCCCGAGGAGGGCCCGCCGGGCTCACCAACCCGCGCGGGGGCGGTTTGAGATTGCGATTTCCTGCGGATCCGCTCTCAGGAACCTTCGGAAATTGAGGTCTCACGGGCGGTCGAAGTCGAGGAGGTCGGGCTTCTCCACCCGCTCGACCTGCGCACCGAGCGCCTGGAGCTTCTCGACGAAGTACTCGTATCCGCGGTCGATGTGATCCACCCCGGACACCTGGGTGATGCCGTGCGCGGCGAGCCCGGCGAGCACGAGTCCCGCGCCGGCCCGGATGTCAGAGGCCTCGACCTCGGCGCCCGAGAGCTGCTCGACGCCGGTGATGAGGGCATGATTGCCGTCGATCGACACCTCGGCCCCGAGGCGCGCGAGCTCGTTGACGAACCGCCAGCGGGCCTCGAAGAGGTTCTCGGTGAGCAGGCCCACTCCGTCGGCGACCGCGTTGAGCGCGATGACGAAGGGCTGCAGGTCGGTGGGGAAACCGGGGAACGGCAGGGTCGCGACCCGGATGCTGTGCGGACGTGCGGCACCCCGCACGCGGAACGCGCCGCCGGGGTTGTCCGTCGGCGTCTCCGTGACCTCGGCCCCGGCGTCGCGGAGCTTGTCCACGACGATCGGGAGGAGGTCGAGCGAGACGCCCTCGACGGTGACGTCCCCCGCGGTGATCGCGGCGGCGAAGGCCCAGGTCCCGGCGACGATCCGGTCGCCCACGCAGCGGTGGTCGACCGGCGAGAGCCGCTCCACCCCGTCGATCGTCAGGGTCGAGGTCCCGATCCCGCCGATCCGCGCGCCCATCGCCTCGAGCATGCGGCAGATGTCGACGATCTCGGGTTCGCGGGCGGCGTTCTCGATGACGGTCCGGCCGGTGGCCAGCGTGGCCGCCATGAGGAGGTTCTCGGTCGCCCCGACCGAGGGGAACGCGAGGTGGATCTCCGCGCCGCGCAGGCCGTCCGGCGCCTCGGCGATGAAGTACCCGTGGTCGAGGTGCACCGTCGCGCCGAGCTGCTCGAGGCCGGCCTTGTGGAGGTCGAGGCCGCGGGAGCCGATCGCATCCCCGCCGGGCAGCGCCACGTGGGCGGCGTGCAGCCGACCGGTGAGCGGGCCGAGCACCGAGATCGAGGCGCGCATCGCCCGCACGAGCTCGTAGTCGGCCTGGATGCCGGTCTGCTCGGGGACGTCGATCTCGACGGTCCCGGCGGCGGCGTCGTAGGCGATCCCGCAGCCGAGGCGCTGGAGCAGCTCGCACATGATCGACACGTCGAGGATGCGCGGCACATTGGTGATGCGCGAGCGCCCCGGGGCGAGCAGCGTCGCCGCCATGAGCTTGAGGACGCTGTTCTTCGCCCCGCGCACCTCGACGGTGCCGTCGAGCACTGCGGGGCCGCGCACGGACAAGACCTGCATCAGGTGAAACGTCCCATCGTGAGATTGGATCCGGGAGGCGCTGACTCGAGCCAGGAGGAGAACGCGGACAGCGCCTCGGTGTCGAGGGCCAGCAGGACGTCGTGCGGGTCTCCCCCGTGGACGCCGTACCGGCACGTGATGATCTGGGCGTCCGGCAGCACGGCGTGCTGCTCGTTCGCATCGGGCTGCTGCCGGTCGGTGATCTCGAGGTCCGAGCGCGGGAGCTCGAAGACCGGACGACGACCGAGGCTGAAGACCGGGTACCACTCGAGAGCGGTCACGGTGAAGACGCCCACGCCCAGACGCCAGCGTGGGCGACGGGATCCGTCGCCCACGCGGGTCGAGCAGTCGAACGCACCCGACAGCCTGGCGAGGGACCTCCGGCGCATGGTGAACAGCGCCACGAGGAGGATCGCCAGCCCTACCGATGAGAGCAGAACAATCAGTAGGGTCGAAGGGTTCACGTCTGACAGTGTAGACGAAGCTCAGACGAGCTCGGCCTGATCGGCGACGACAGTCACCCGATCGTTCTCCACGGAGAGGAAGCCGCCCTCGGCATTCGCCGTGAGGTGCTCCCCGTCCGCGGTGACGATCCGGACCTGGCCGTCGGCCACGATGCCCAGGACGGGCTCGTGGCCGGGCAGGATCCCGATCTCGCCCTCGGTGGTCTTGGCGATCACGCGCTTGGCCTCACCGGACCAGACGGCGTGCTCGGCGGCCACCACAGTGACGTTGAGGCTCATCGGGGATCAGCCCTTCTTCTGCAGCTCGTCGTAGTTCCGGAGCACGTCGTCGATCGCGCCGACGTTGAAGAAGGCCTGCTCCGGGATGTGGTCGAAGTCGCCGTTGCAGATGCCGCGGAAGCCCTCGATGGTGTCCTTGATCGACACGGTCGATCCCTCGACACCGGTGAACTGCAGAGCGGTGTAGGTGTTCTGCGAGAGGAACTGCTCGATCCGGCGCGCACGGTGCACGGTGAGCTTGTCCTCCTCCGAGAGCTCGTCCACACCGAGGATCGCGATGATGTCCTGCAGCTCCTTGTTCTTCTGGAGGATCTGCTTGACCTCGGTCGCGACGTCGTAGTGGTCCTGGCCCACGTACAGCGGGTCGAGGATGCGCGAGGACGAGGCGAGCGGGTCCACGGCCGGGTACAGACCGCGCGAGGCGATGTCACGGCTGAGCTCGGTCGTCGCGTCGAGGTGCGCGAACGTCGTCGCGGGTGCCGGGTCGGTGTAGTCGTCGGCCGGCACGTAGATCGCCTGCATCGAGGTGATCGAGTTGCCGCGGGTCGAGGTGATGCGCTCCTGGAGCACACCCATCTCGTCGGCCAGGGTGGGCTGGTAGCCCACGGCGGACGGCATGCGGCCGAGCAGCGTGGAGACCTCGGAGCCGGCCTGGGTGAAGCGGAAGATGTTGTCGATGAAGAGCAGCACGTCCTGGTTCTGCACGTCGCGGAAGTACTCCGCCATCGTCAGACCGGTGAGCGCCACGCGCAGGCGGGTGCCCGGCGGCTCGTCCATCT
This sequence comes from Brevibacterium ihuae, assembly GCF_900184225.1. NCBI lineage: Bacteria > Bacillati > Actinomycetota > Actinomycetes > Micrococcales > Brevibacteriaceae > Brevibacterium > Brevibacterium ihuae. Next base: position 755,818 of record NZ_FXWZ01000002.1, read on the forward strand.
GGCCGAACACGAGCGCGGTCTTGTCGAGCACGCCCGACTCGTCCATCTCGAAGATCAGGTCGTTGCCCTCACGGGTGCGCTCGCCGACACCGGCGAACACCGACACACCGCCGTGGTCCTGGGCCACACGGGTGATCATCTCCTGGATGAGCACGGTCTTGCCCACGCCCGCGCCGCCGAACAGGCCGATCTTTCCGCCGAGGACGTACGGGGTGAGGAGGTCGATGACCTTGATGCCGGTCTCGAACATCTGGGTCTTCGACTCGAGCTGGTCGAAGTTCGGCGCGCTGCGGTGGATCGGCCAGCGCTCGGTGATCTCGTAGGGCTCATCGATCATCGAGCCGTTGAGCACGTCACCGGTGACGTTGAAGACCTTGCCCTTGGTGACGTCGCCCACGGGAACGGTGATCGGCGACCCGGAGTCGACGACCTCCTGGCCGCGCACGAGGCCGTCGGTGGGCTGGAGGGAGATCGCGCGGACGATGCCGTTGCCGAGCTGGAGCTCGACCTCGAGCGTCACCTTGCGGGTGCCCTCGGACAGCGTGACCTCGGTGGTCAGCGCGTTGTAGATGGCCGGCACGGAGTCGAGCGGGAACTCGACGTCCACGACGGGGCCGATGACGCGGGAGATCCGGCCAACGGTCCCCTGGGCCTGGGGGGTTTCCGTAACTGTGGCAGTCATGGTCTTCTTTCTTCTCTGCTCTCGTAGGTGACCGGTCACTCGCCGCCGGAGGCCGCGAGGGCGTCGGCACCGCCGACGATCTCAGTGAGTTCCTGAGTGATCTCGGCCTGGCGGGCCGTGTTGGCCAGCCGGGTGTAGGTCTTGATGAGTTCGTCGGCGTTGTCCACGGCGGTGTTCATCGCCTGCTGGCGCGCCGCCTGCTCCGCCGCCGAGGCGTTGAGCAGCGCGGCGAGGATCCGCGAGTCGATGTAGCGCGGGAGGAGGGCGTCGAGCACTTCCTCCGCGCTCGGCTCGAACTCGTAGAGCGGGAACACCTGATCCTGCTCGAAGCTCGGCGCGGTGAGCTCGGTGTCCGCCTGCGGAACGCTCGAGTCGTCCTCCGCCTCGACGACCTCGAGCGGGATGAGGCGCCGGTACTCCGGCTCCCGGGCGATGCTCGAGATGAAGCGGGTGTAGACGAGGAAGATCTCGTCGACGCCGCCGTCCTCGACATCGGTGAGGAACGAGGACACCAGGGTCTCGCCGATCTCCCGCGCGTGCGCGGCCTCCGGGGACTCGGAGAACCTGGTCCACGCCTGCGCGAGCTCGCGCTCGCGGAACGTGTAGTAGGTCTCCGCCTTCCGACCCACCGTGTAGAGGGCGACCTGCTTGCCCTCGTCGGTGAGCATCCGGATGAGCTCCTCGGCCTCGCGGATGACGTTCGCCGAGTAGGCGCCGGCGAACCCGCGGTCGGGACCGATCACGAGGACCGCGGCGCGCTTGGCGTCGACCGGCTCCGTGGTGAGCGTGTGATCGACGTTCGACTGCGTGGCGACGGCGGACACGGCGCGGGTCAGGGCGTTCGCGTACGGGCTCGCGGCCTGCACCCGGCCGATCGCCTTCTGGATGCGGGACGCAGCGATGAGCTCCATGGCCTTGAAGATCTTCCGCAAGGACTTCGTGGAGTTGATCTTCGCCTTGAAGACCCTCTGCTGGGCTCCCATCAGATGTTCCTTTCGCTAACGAGCGTCATCGGATCCGGTCAGGCCTTCTTCGCGGACGAGCCGCGCGACTGCTTGACGATCTTCTCCTGCTGGACCTCGTCCTCGTCCGCGGAGTCGAACTCCTCGGAACCGGCGTGGACGCCCGCGCCCTCGGTCGGCTGGAAGCCGGCCTTGAACTCGGAGATCTCCGACTCGAGCTCGCCGATGATCTCACCGGAGAGCTTGTCCTTGAGGTCGCGGATGGTGTCGAGCAGCGAGGTGCGGCGCTCGAGGTGCTCGTGGAACTCCGACTCGAACCGGAGCACGTCCTCGACCGGGACGTCGTCGAGGTGGCCCTCGGAACCGGCCCAGATCGACACCGTCTGCTTCTCCGCGGGCATCGGGGAGAACTGGTTCTGCTTGAGCAGCTCGGTGAGGCGGGCGCCGCGGGCCAGCTGCTGCTTGGTCGCCGGATCGAGATCCGAGGCGAACATCGCGAAGGCCTCGAGCGAGCGGTACTGCGCGAGCGAGATCTTCAGCGTGCCGGACACACCGCGCAGCGGCTTGGTCTGGGCCGAGCCGCCGACGCGCGACACCGAGATGCCGACGTCGACCGCGGGACGCTGGTTCGAGTTGAACAGGTCCGACTGGAGGAAGATCTGGCCGTCGGTGATCGAGATGACGTTGGTCGGGATGAACGCTCCGACGTCGTTGGCCTTGGTCTCGATGATCGGCAGACCGGTCATCGAGCCGCCGCCCATCTCGTCCGAGAGCTTCGCACAGCGCTCGAGGAGCCGGGAGTGGAGGTAGAAGACGTCACCCGGGTAGGCCTCGCGGCCCGGCGGGCGGCGGAGGAGCAGGGAGATCGCACGGTAGGCCTCGGCCTGCTTCGACAGGTCGTCGAACACGATGAGGACGTGCTTGCCCTCGTACATCCAGTGCTGGCCGATGGCGGAGCCGGCGTAGGGGGCGAGGTACTTGAAGCCCGCCGGGTCCGAGGCCGGGGAGGCGACGATCGTCGTGTACTCGAGAGCACCCGACTCCTCGAGGCTGCGACGCACGGAAGCGATCGTCGAGCCCTTCTGGCCGCAGGCGACGTAGATGCAGCGGACCTGCTTCTTCGGGTCGCCGGACTCCCAGTTGGCCTTCTGGTTGATGATCGTGTCGAGAGCGATCGCGGTCTTGCCGGTCTTGCGGTCGCCGATGATGAGCTGACGCTGTCCGCGACCGATCGGGATCATCGCGTCGATGGCCTTGAGACCGGTCTGCAGCGGCTCCTTGACCTCCTTGCGATCCATGACGCCGGCGGCCTGGAGCTCGAGCTCGCGGCGGCCGGAGGCGGCGATCTCGCCGAGTCCGTCGATCGGGTTGCCGAGCGGGTCGACCACGCGACCGAGGTAGCCGTCACCGACCGGGATCGAGAGGACCTCGCCGGTGCGGTAGACGTTCTGCTCCTCGGCGATGCCCTCGAAGTCGCCGAGGACGACGGCGCCGATCTCGCGCTCGTCGAGGTTCTGGGCGAGACCGAGGGTGCCGTCCTCGAACCGGAGGAGCTCGTTCGCCATCACGCTGGGCAGGCCCGACACGCTGGCGATGCCGTCACCCGCGGTGATGACCTTGCCGACCTCGGTCTTGTCTCCACCCTGCGGGTTGTACGATTCGACGAACTTCCCCAGGGCGTCCCGGATCTCCTCCGGGCGAATTGTCAGTTCCGCCATCTGGTTTCCCTGCTTCCTTTTGTTCGAGAGCGTCCCCGAGGTGGTCGGGTGGACCGCTCCATACCGTGTAAATGTGCCCGGTGTGCGCGGGCGGATAGGTGTCAGCCGGCGAGCCGGCGACGGGCGTCTGCGAGACGATCGGAGATCGTCGAATTCATCACCTCATCGCCGACCTGCACGCGCACTCCGCCGACGACCTCGGGATCGACGTGCACGTTGAGGACGAGCTCCCTGCCGTACGAGGCGGACAGAGCGGCCGTGAGGCGCTCCTGCTGCTCGGGGCTCATGGGCTGGGCGACGGTGACCTCGGCGACGGAGCGCCGCTGACGCGCGGCGAGCACCTCGGAATAGGTGTCCAGCGTCTCCGAGACCCGCATCCCGCGCGGGTGCGCGGCGGCCTGGGAGACGAGGCGGACGGTGTCGGCAGAGGCCTTGGCGTCGAGCAGGTCGCCCACCAGCGCGCGCTTGGATTCCGCGGGCGCCGGGGAGGAGAATGCCCACCCGAGCTCGTGATCGGACTCCAGCAGCCGGCTGAATCGGAACAGCTCCTCCTCGACCTCGCCCAGGCGTCCGTCCGACTGCGCCCCGGCCGCGACGGCGGTGACGCCGGCGACCTCGAGCGCGGTGACGTAGTCCTGCGCGCGGGCCCAGTGCCGGGCCGCGGCGTCGAGGGCGATCTCGAGCGACCGGGCGTCGACGGAGTCGGCGAAGAGCGCCTGCAGCACTCCGCGCTTGCGCTCGGGCTCGATCGCGGAGTCCGCCATGGCACGGCGGAGCCGGGAGTTCTCCGCGAGCACGGAGACGATCCCGAGCAGTCCGTCGGCCAGTGCGGTCCCCGACTGCGATCCGAGGGCCGCTTCGAGGTCCTGCAGCGTCCGGGCGAGGGAGTTCCTGCTCGACTGGAGCATCAGTACTCCTTCACCGGCTGGGCAGCGGGGGTCTGGGCCTCGAGGTCGGCGATGAAGCGGTCGACGACGTTCGCCGCGCGGCGATCGTCCTGCAGGCTCTCGCCCACGATGCGCGAGGCGAGATCCGTGGCGATGCCGCCGACCTCACCGCGCAGCGAGACCATGGCGGCCTGCCGCTCGGCTTCGATCTGCGCCTTCGCCTGCGCGATGATGCGCTCGGCCTCGTCGTTCGCGTTCTGCTTCATCTCAGCCAGGATCTGAGCGCCCTCTTCCTGGGCCTCGGCGCGGAGCCGGGCGGCTTCCGCACGGCCGTCGGCGAGCTGCTTCTGGTAGTCGGCGAGGGCCTGATCGGCCTCCGCCTGCACCCGCTCGGCCTTCTCGATGCCGCCTTCGATGGCCTGTGCCCGCTCGTCCAGGATGGTCCTGAACTTGGGGAGCACGAGCTTCCAGAAGGCGAGGAAGATGATGGCGAAGCAGACCGCCGACCAGATGATGTCATAGGTCGCCGGCAGCAGGGGGTTGGCTGTCTCACCTGCTGCAAGCACTGAAATCGGGGTCATGTGATCGCTCTGCTTCCTGTATCAGGCGCCGAAGATGAAGTGGGCGGCAACGCCGAGGAACGCCAGGAGCTCGACGAACGCGATACCGAGGAACATGGTGGTGCGCAGCTGACCGGAGACCTCCGGCTGGCGCGCCATGCCCTCGACGGTCTTGCCGACGAGAATGCCGATGCCGATACCCGGGCCGATGGCCGAGAGGCCGTAGCCGACGGTCGAGATGCTGCCGGAGACCTCGGCGAGAATGGTGGTGTCCACGTGGGTTTTTCCTTCCGATTTCTTCAGGCCGACTGGTGGGTCGGCCTTGTTCCTAGCCGTTGATTGACAGGTTCATGGGCCGGCTCAGTGGTCGTGCGACACGCTGAGCTGGATGTAGGCGGCGGTGAGCAGCGCGAAGATGTAGGCCTGCAGGATCGCGACCAGGATCTCGAACAGCGTGAAGGCGAATCCGCCGATGAGCGTGAGGGCGCCGAACGCCGCCCAGGCACCGCCGAGCTCGACGATGAAGAACTGGGTGGCGGCGAAGCACAGCACGAGCAGGAGGTGACCGACGAGCATGTTGAACGTCAGTCGGAGGGTGAGGCTGAGCGGGCGGGCGACGAAGGTCGAGACGAGCTCGATCGGGGTGACGAGGATGTACATCGCCTTGGGCACGCCGGCCGGGAAGAGCTGGCTCTTGAGGTACTGGCCGCCGCCCTGCGCCTTGATGCCGGCGCCGATCATCACGACATAGGCGACGAGCGCCATGACGAGCGGCATGCCGATGTTCGCGTTCGACGAGATGTTGAGGAACGGGATGATGCCGGTGATGTTGAGGGCGAAGACCGACAGGAAGATCACCGCGATGAGCGGGAAGAAGCGGTCGCCGTCCTTCTTGCCGAGCATGTCGTACGCGATGCCCTTGCGGATGAAGTCGAGGACCATCTCCGCGATCGACTGTCCGCGGCCCGGGATGAGGGTGGGCTTGCGCAGCAGCCACACGAAGAGGAGCACGAGCACGAGGCTGACGAGGATCCGGATGAGCATGATCCGGTTGAGCTCGAACGGAGTACCTGCGAACAGCACTGCCGGGGGGTAGAACTCCTCGAGGCCGGGGGCGTGGAATCCGCCGCTTCCGGAGGCCGCGAGAAGCATTGTCGGCGACAAGGCAGCTGGAGTGAACAGGGCTGGCTCCTGACGAGTCGGCGGGGCGAACCGGACACCCGATCGACCACCGTTGACGAACACTGACGGGCGCTCTCCCCGGTCCCGGAAGGAGTTGGGGAGATGAAGAGCTGCGCCTGCGGAATCGGCTCGGGGAGCATTCAGGCACTCCACCGCGATTCCACAGACACTCTACCAACCGCGACGGAGCGTCACCAAACCGGGGGGGCGACCCTGGGCCGGGCCGCTCAGCGGCGCGGGGACCCCGGCTGCGGGTCGATGATCGGCAGACGGGCGCGCTGCACCGTGACGACGTCGACGATGAGGGAGGCGAAGGCGGCGACCGCGAGTGTGACGAAGAGCACCCAGGGATCGTAGAAATCGAGGTTCCGCAGACTCGCGGTGAGCGCGATGAGGCCAGCGACCTTGAGGAGGAAGCCGCCGAGGACGGCGCCGGCCATGACCACCGGGGACGAATCCGCGGTGAGGAGCATGAGCACGGCGGTGATCGCGAAGAACACGAAAGCGGTGGCGGCGCCGATGAGCGCCCCCCAGACCCCGGGCATCCCGGCGACGAAGTACCCCACCGCGGTGGCGAGGACGGCGATGACGAGGGTGATGAGCAGTCCGCGCACGATGATGCCGCGCATGATGGTCCGGACGGTGTCGTGGGCAGTCACAGTTCCTCCTTGGCCCGCAGGCGGACGCGCAGCGGGTAGAACGTCAGGATGAGGGTCGCGGCGATCGCGAGGACGAGCACGGTGATCACCGCGCCGGGGTCGAGCATGAGGAACGAGACCGTTCCGAAGGCGAAGATCGCCGTCCACAGGTAGAGGAGGAGGACGGCGCGGGCGTGCGAATGACCGAGCTTGAGCATGCGGTGGTGGAGGTGCTTGGCGTCGGCGGAGAAGGGCGACTTGCCGGCGAGCATCCGGCGCACCACCGCGAGCATGAGGTCGAGCAGCGGGAGGAACATCACCGCGATCGGCAGCAGGATCGGGAGGAACGTCGGCAGGACCCGCTCCCGGCCGAGCAGGGCGGGGTCGACCTGGCCGGTGACGCGGATGGTCGACGCGGCGAGCAGCAGGCCGATGAGCATGGAGCCGGAGTCCCCCATGAAGATCCGGGCGGGATTGAAGTTGTGCGGGAGGAAGCCGAGGCAGGCGCCGACGAGCACCGAGATGATGAGCGAGGCGAGGTTGGCGTAGGAGTCCGGGCTCGTGTCGACGGCGAGCCCGTAGGAGTAGATGAAGAACGCCACGCCGCCGATCGTCACCACCCCGGCGGCCAGCCCGTCGAGGCCGTCGACGAAGTTCACCGCGTTGATCGTCACGAGCACGACGAGCACGGTGATGATCACCGACATCCGGGGCGAGCCGATGATGACCTCGTTGAACGGGATCGACAGCATCGCCACCCCGTTGAGCGCCATGAACCCCGCGGCGAGCGTCTGGCCGGCGAGCTTGGCGATCCAGTGGAGATCCCAGATGTCGTCGATGACGCCGAGCAGGCACAGCATCGCGGCCGCGCCGGCGATGCCGATGATCGGTGCGGGCTGGGTGAAGAGCTCCTCGAGGAAGGGCGTCTGGGAGGCGAACAGGAGGCCCACCATGACCCCGGCGAAGATCGCCACTCCCCCGAGGCGGGGCGTGGGCACGGAGTGGACGTCGCGCTCGCGCAGGGGTGAGAAGATCAGCCCGCGCTCGGCGATGCGCCGCACCATGGGGGTGACGAGGTAGGCGGTGATCGCGGAGATCACCAGGATGAAGAGGTACGCGCGCACTCAGCCGCCCGCATCCGCCAGATCGTCGACGACCGCGACGAGCTCCGCGTGGCTCACCGGCCCGGGGCGCACGATCCGCGGCGGGGTCGAGGTCATGTCGACGATGGTCGACGACCGCCCCCCGATGACCAGGCCGCCGTCGAGGTAGATGTCGACCGCGTCGCCGAGCATCGACCGCGCCTGGTCGACGGTCGTCGCCGCCGGGGACCCGGAGGTGTTCGCGCTCGACACCGCGAGCGGACCGGTGACGGTGAGGAGCTCGCGGATGCGCTCGTCGTCGGGCATCCGGATCGCAACGGTTCCGTGGGTGTCGCCGAGGTCCCAGTCGAGGAAGGGCTGGGCGGTGCAGATGATCGTCAGCGGGCCCGGCCAGAAGCGCTTGGTGAGCATGAGCACACGTTCGTCGGCGATCTCGGTGAGCCCCATGAGCGCCTCGGGGCGGCCGACGAGCACCGGCGGCGGCATGTCGCGGCCGCGGCCCTTCGCGGCGAGCAGCCGGGCCACGCCGTCCTTCGAGAAGGCATCGGCGGCGACGCCGTACACGGTGTCGGTGGGGATCACGAGCAGCCCGTGGGCGCGCACGACCCGCGCGCACTCCTCGAAGACGAGGTCGCGGACGTCGTCGTTGCGGACGTCGAAGGTGCGCGACATCAGCTCTCCTCCGGTCGTGCGGCTGTCGAACAGCGGTCCCTGCCAGTGTAGTCCGGGCAGGTCCGCGCGGCGCCGAGGCCGTGGGCGGCCATGGCGGCGCGCACCGCCGCCCCCTGGGTCTCGTCGTGCTCGAGGACGAGGGCGCCGCCCGGCCGGAGCACCTGCGCGGCGACGGCGATGACGACCGCGGGGAGGTCCATCCCGTCGTCTCCCCCGCCGTAGAGCGCGACCTCCGGGTCGTGCCGGGCCACCTCGGGGTCGGCGTGCATCCGGTCGGCGGGCACATAGGGCGGGTTGGACACGACGACGTCGAACCGGCCGAGCGCGGGCAGGTCCCGGACATCGGCGGCGACGAGCGTGCAGCGGCTGCCCGCGGCCGCGAGCGCGCCGCCGAGGGCGGTGAGATTGGTGCGCGCCCACCGGAGCGCCTGCTCGTCCTTCTCGACGGCGACGACCTCGCTGCCGGGCGCCTCGGTCGCGATCGCGAGGGCGAGCGCGCCGGAGCCGGTGCACAGGTCGAGGACCCGCGGGGCGGGGTTGCCGCTCACCGCGCGGAGCACGGCGTCGACGAGCAGCTCGGTCTCCGGCCGCGGGGTGAAGACCCCGGGTCCCACACTGAGGTCGAGATGACGGAACGGCGCGGTGCCGACGATGTGCTGGAGCGGGACGCGGCGGGCGCGGGCGGCGAGGGCGGAGTCGAGGCGGGCGGCCACCTCGGCGGGAACCGCGGTGCCGCGCAGCGCATGCATCCCGAGATCGCGGGGTTCGCAGTCCCAGGCGTGGGCGAGCAGGAGCCGCGCATCCGCCTCCGGGGAGGGGACGCCGGCGCGCGCGAGCCGGGCGGCCGCGCCGGAGAGGACCGCACCGACGGGAGCTTCGGACACCGTCTCAGCCGATCTCGTCGAGGCGTCGGGCGCGGTCGGCGGCGCGGGAGGACTCGACGACGGGATCGAGCTGGCCGTCGAGGACCTGGTCGAGATTGTGCGCCTTGTACCCGGTCCGGTGATCGGCGATCCGGTTCTCCGGGAAGTTGTACGTGCGGATGCGCTCGGAGCGGTCGACGGTGCGCACCTGCGCGCGGCGCTCGTCATTGGCCGCGGCGGCGGCCTCCTCGGCGCGCTGCGCGAGGATCCGGGCGCGGAGCATCCGCATCGCGGCCTCCCGGTTCTGCAGCTGCGACTTCTCGTTCTGGCAGCTCGCGACGATCCCCGTGGGCACGTGGGTGATCCGGACGGCGGAATCGGTGGTGTTCACCGACTGGCCGCCCGGCCCGGAGGAGCGGAATACGTCGATCCGGAGGTCGGAGTCGGCGATCTCGACCTCGTCGGGCTCGTCGACCTCGGGGAACACGAGCACGCCCGCGGCCGAGGTGTGGATCCGGCCCTGCGACTCCGTCACCGGCACGCGCTGGACCCGGTGGACCCCGCCCTCGAAGCGGACCCAGCCGTACACTCCCCCGGCCGTCGACTTCACGGCGAGCGTGACGTCCTTGCAACCGCCGAGGTCGGAGTCGGTCCGGTCGAGGATCTCCGTCGACCAGCCGCGCGACTCCGCCCAGCGCTGGTACATCCGGAGCAGATCCGCGGCGAACAGCGCGGACTCCTCGCCGCCCTCACCCGCCCGGATCTCGATGAGCGCGTCCCGCACGTCGTCGGGATCGCGGGGGACGAGCAGATCACGCAGCCGGTCGCCGAGCTCGGCGCTCCGGGCCCGCAGCTCCTCGGCCTCGGCGGCGAAGCCGGGGTCCTCGGCGGCGAGCTCGGCCGCCGCCTCGAGATCCGCGGCGGTCTCCTCGAGCTCCCGCCAGCAGGTCGCGACGCGGTCGAGCTCCGCATAGCGGCGGGGGAGCCGGCGCGCCTGCCCCGGGTTCTGGTGGACGGCCGGATCCGCGAGCTCCTGCTCGACGCGCGCGTGCTCGTCGAGCAGGGCCCGCACCGACTGGGTGATCGATTCGATGTCCGCGCCGGAGTGCCCTGCGCTCATCGATCAGTACTCGTCGGCGGCGGACTTCGGCAGCGGAGTGGTCTTCTGCACCTGCATGAGGAACTCCGCGTTCGAGCCGGTCTCCTTGAGCTTGGAGAGCAGGAGCTCGAGGGCCTGCTGCTGCTCGAGGCCGGAGAGCACCCGCCGCAGCTTCCACATGACCTTGGTCTCCTCGGGGCTCATGAGGTTCTCCTCGCGGCGGGTGCCGGAGGAGTTGACGTCCACGGCCGGGTAGATGCGCTTGTCCGCGAGGTTGCGGCTCAGGCGCAGCTCCATGTTGCCGGTGCCCTTGAACTCCTCGAAGATCACCTCGTCCATCCGCGAGCCGGTCTCGACGAGCGCGGTCGCGAGGATGGTGAGCGAACCGCCGCCCTCGATGTTGCGCGCCGCGCCGAAGAACTTCTTGGGCGGGTAGAGCGCATTCGCGTCGACGCCGCCGGACAGGATGCGTCCGGAGGCCGGCTGGGCGAGGTTGTAGGCGCGTCCGAGGCGGGTGATGTTGTCGAGGAGCACGACGACGTCCTGGCCCATCTCGACGAGGCGCTTGGCCCGCTCGATCGCGAGCTCGGCGATCGTCGTGTGATCGTCGGCCGGACGGTCGAAGGTCGAGGCGATGACCTCGCCCTGGACCGCGCGCTCCATGTCGGTGACCTCCTCGGGACGCTCGTCGACGAGGACGACCATGAGGTGCACGGAGGGGTTGTTCGCCGTGATCGCATTCGCGATCTGCTGCATGATCATCGTCTTGCCCGCCTTGGGCGGTGCGACGATGAGTCCGCGCTGTCCCTTGCCGATCGGCGACACGAGGTCGATGATGCGGCCGGAGATCTGCTTCGAGGTGGTCTCCATCCGCAGGCGCTCCTGCGGGTAGAGCGGGGTGAGCTTGGAGAACTCGACGCGACGCTTCGCGTCCTCGACGCTCAGCCCGTTGACGGAGTCGAGGCGCACGAGCGCATCGAACTTCTCGCGCTTGCCGGAGCGCTCGCCCTCGCGGGACTGGCGGATCGCGCCGACGATCGCGTCGCCCTTGCGCAGGCCGTTCCGCTTGACCATGTTCGCCGAGACGTACACGTCGTTGGGGCCGGGGAGGTAGCCGGTGGTGCGGAGGAACGCGTAGTTGTCGTGGACGTCGAGGATGCCGCCGACGGGGATGAGCACGTCGTCGGGCCGGAGCTCCGGCTCGTCGAAGTCGTTGCGGCCGCGGCGCTTGCGGTCGCGCCCGCGGTTGCGGCCGCGGCGGTCGCCGTCGCGGTCGTTCCGGTTGTCGCCGCGGTCGCGTCCCCGGCCGCCGCGATCATTGCGGTCATTGCCGTTGCTGCGGTCGTTCCGGTTCTCGTTCCGGTCTCGGTTGTCGTTGCCGCCCCGGTCGTTACGGTCGTTGTCGCCGCGATCGTTGCGATCGTCGCCGTTGCCGTTGCCGCGATCGTTCCGGTCGCCGCGGTTGTCGCCGCCGCGCTCGCTCCGGCTGTCGTTCCGGTCGCGGTTGTTGTCGTTCCGGTCGTTGCGGTTGTCGTTGCCGCCGCGATCCTTCCGATCGTTGCCGCGGTTGTCGTTCCGGTTCTCGGCGCGGTCTCCCCCGCGTCCGCCGCGCTCCTGCGACTCGGATCCCGAACCGGGCTCCCGGTCGTCCCGGCGCTGCTGCTCGGCGGCAGGCGCCTCGGCGGCCTGCTGCTCGCCGGCACCGCGTCCGCGGCGCGAGCGCTGCTGGGCCTCGTCCGACTTCTCCGCGGCATCTCCCTGGGCGGGTGCGGCGGGAGCGGATTCGGCGGCGGGTGCATCGGCGGCACGTCCGCGGCCGGCAGACCGGCGGGCGGGAGCCGGAGCCGAGCCCTGGGCGCCGCTGCCGGCGGCGTTGATGGCCTCGATGAGGTCGCTCTTGCGGAGGCGGCGGTATCCCTTGATACCGAGACCCGCCGCCATCTCCTGGAGCTGGGGCAGCCGCAGGGCGGTGAGGCTTCCCGAGCGGGCGGCGGTTTCGGTGTTCGTGGTCTCTGTCACGAAGGTTCCTTCTCCCTCGTTCGGCTGCAGCGAAGAAAGATCGTGGATCCTGCAGCGATGGACGGCACGCATGAGAGTGCGTGCTCTGTAGTGGAGTACCCTGAAGAACTCAGACGCGGTACGAAGAATGTTCCCAGCGAATCCGATTCGGTGACGGTGCCGATCCGAGCGGATCCGACAGCTCACGCGTTCTCGTGTGGGAACGCCTCCAGCCTACACTTCGTCGTTCCCGAGCGCGAATCCGACCCGCCGCCCCGAGAGGCGCTCAGACGGCGCCGTCGACCGTCGTCACCGCACCCATCGGCGCGATCCGGGTGTCGATGATCCGCGCGTCGTCGCCGCCGAGCTCCGCCCGCACGCGCGCACCGAGGTCGGCACCGGTCCCGAGCACCGCGATCGTCGGACCCGCACCGGACACGACCGCCGCGAGGCCGGCCGCCCGGAGCGCATCGATCCGCTCGAGCGAGGCACTCATCGCGGGTCGCCGGTAGTTCTGGTGGAGGCGGTCGACCGTCGCCTCGAGGAGCAGGCTCGGGTCGGTGGAGATCGCGTGCACGAAGAGGCCCGCCACCGCCGAGTTCGCCGCGGCCTCGGCGTGGGGAACCACCTCGGGCAGCAGGGCCCGGGCGACAGCCGTGTCGAGTCGGGTGTCCGGCACGACGAGGACGACGCGCACGTCGTCGGCCACCGGCAGGGACACCGAGCGCGCCGCGCCGCCGAGGTCGGTGAAGCTGATCGACACGCCGCCGAAGAGCGCGGGCGCCGCGTTGTCCGGGTGCCCCTCGTAGCGGGTCGCCCAGGCGAGCCGGTTCGCCGCGGTCTCCCCCGGCAGCCCGGCCGCGCGGGCGAGCGCGTCGGCGACGGCGATCCCCGCGACCACGGCCGAGGCCGAGGAGCCCATCCCCCGCGACTGCGGGATGACGTTCCGGCACTCGAGCGAGAGCCGGCCGGCGAGGTCGATGCCGCGGGCGGCGAGGATCTCGCTCGCCACCCGGTGCGCGAGGTGCGAAGCATCGCGGGGCAGGTCGTCGGCGCCCTCCCCGATCACCGTCACGCAGGCGGCGGGGTCCACCGCCTCGGCGGAGACCCGGGCGCGGACGGCGTCGCGGATGTCGAGCGCCATGCCGAAGCTGTCGTATCCGGCTCCGAGGTTCGCCGAGGTCGCCGGCACCTCGACGAGCACGTCGAGGCCGGCCGGGGCGACGGTATCGGAGACGGTCCGGTCGACGGGTGTGCCGGTGGGCATCAACCCTCCTCGAGACCGAGCGCGCGGGCGGCGGACACCGCGTCGACGGACACGCGGGTGGGCTCGAGCGAGGAGCCGTCGGCGGTGCGGATCGCCCACTGCGGATCCTTGAGCCCGTGACCGGTGACGGTGCACACGATCGTCGCCCCGGCCGGCACCCTGCCGGCGTCGGACTGCTTGAGGAGTCCGGCGATCGACGCGGCGGAACCGGGCTCGACGAAGATCCCCTCGGTCGAGGACAGCAGCCGGTGCGCGGCGAGGATCTCGTCGTCGGTCACCGCGTCGATGATGCCGCCGGACTCGTCGCGGGCCTCGATCGCCTGCTCCCAGGACGCCGGGTTGCCGATCCGGATCGCGGTGGCGACGGTCTCCGGGGCGTCGACCGGATGACCGAGCACGAGCGGGGCGGCGCCCGCGGCCTGGAAGCCCCACATCTGCGGGCGCGAGTCCGACAGGCCCGCCTCCGCGTACTCGCGGTAGCCCTTCCAGTACGCGGTGATGTTGCCGGCGTTGCCGACCGGCAGGATGTGGATGTCCGGTGCCTTCCCCAGTCGGTCGACGACCTCGAAGGAGGCGGTCTTCTGCCCCTCGATCCGGTCGGGATTCACCGAGTTGACGAGGTGCACCGGGTAGGCCTCGGAGAGCTTGCGGCACAGCGTGAGGCAGTCGTCGAAGTTCCCGTCGATCTCGAGCAGCTCGGCGCCGTGGGCGACCGCCTGGCTCATCTTGCCCACCGAGATCTTGCCGGCGGGGACGAGCACCGCGCAGGTCAGCCCCGCCTTCGTCGCATAGGCCGCGGCCGAGGCAGAGGTGTTGCCGGTCGACGCGCAGATCACGGCCTTGGCCCCGTACTCGACGGCCTTGGAGATCGCCATCGTCATCCCGCGGTCCTTGAAGGAGCCGGTCGGGTTCATCCCCTCGTACTTGACCCACACCTCGGCTCCGGTGCGCTCCGACAGTCCGGCGGCGGGGATGAGCGGCGTCCCGCCCTCGCCCAGGGTGACGGCGGCGGTGGTGTCGGCGATGTCGAGGTGCGGGCGGTACTCCTCGATGACTCCCTGCCACTGGTGGCGGTGACGAACGTTCATGGGATTCCTTCCTGCGGGGTGCCGGGTGCGGCGGGTCGGCGGTCTCAGTGGCCTTCGATGCGCAGCACCGAGGACACGGCGTTGACGACATCGAGCTCGGCGAGCCGGTCGACGGTGCGCCGCAGTGCGGCGTCGGTGCCGGAGTGGGTCGCGATGACGAGCTTGGCGCGCTGCTCGGTGCCCTCCGGCTCGCCCTCGACCTGGGTCTGCTGCACGAGCTCGATCGAGACCTGCTCCTCGGCGAACACCTCGGTGACGCGGGAGAGCACGCCCGGGCGGTCGAACACGTCGAGCGTGATCTGGTAGCGGGTGGTGATCGCGGAGATCGGCAGCACCGCGCGGCGGGCGGTGACCGCGCGCTCGTACTGGCCGCGTCCGCCGAGCACCTTGCGCCGGGCGACGGACACGACGTCGCCGAGCACCGCCGAGGCGGTCGGCGCCCCGCCGGCTCCCTGGCCGTAGAACATCAGCTCGCCGGCGGCCTCGGCCTCGACGAAGACCGCGTTGAACGCCCCGCCGACGCCGGACAGCACGTGGTCGCGCGGGAGCAGCGCGGGGTACACGCGGGCGGACACGCCCGGACCCTCGGGCGAGTCCGCGAGCTCCTCGCAGATCGCGAGGAGCTTGATGGTGAATCCCTGCGCGCGGGCGGTCTCGATCATGTCGGCGGTGACGCCGGTGATGCCCTCGACGTCGACGTCGTCGATGGTGACCGGGGTGTGGAAGGCGATCGCGGCGAGGATCGCGGCCTTGGCGGCGGCGTCGTGGCCGCCGACGTCGGCCGTCGGGTCGGCCTCGGCGAACCCGAGCGCCTGCGCGGTGCGGAGCGCAGTGTCGAAGTCCCAGCCCTCGGAGTCCATCTGATCGAGGATGTAGTTCGTCGTGCCGTTGACGATGCCCATGACGCGGGTGATCCGATCGCCCGCGAGGGAGTCGCCGACCGGGCGGATGATCGGGATCGCCCCGGCGACGGCGGCCTCGTGCTCGAGGCGCACCTCGGCGGCGTCCGCTGCCTGCATGAGCTCGCCGTAGGAGGCGGCGAGGAGGGCCTTGTTCGCGGTGACGACCGAGGCGCCGGACCCGAGGGCGGTGAGGATGAGCTCGCGTGCGGGATCGATCCCTCCCATGAGCTCGATGACGATGTCGGCACCGTCGATCGCGGCCTGCGCGTCGGTGGTGAGCAGGTCCGCGGGGATGCCGGGGCGCTCCTTGGCGGAGTCGCGGACCGCGACCCCGGTGAGCTCGAGGCGGGCTCCGATGCGCTGGGCGAGATCGTCCCCGTTCTCGAGGATCCGGCGGGCGACCTCGGTGCCGACGACACCGCATCCGAGCATGGCGACGCGCAGTGACTTCATGGGGTTCTCATTCTCCGTTCTCGTGGACCGGGGCGAACCCCGGATCCGTGGCGAACATGTCCTGGTAGCTCTCGGGCCGGATCGCCCAGCGGACGTCCTCGCCGTCGACGGCGAGCACGCCCGGGCGCGGCACGTGGTTGTAGTTCGAGGCGAGCGGCCGGCAGTACGCGCCGGTGCCGGGCACCGCCACGAGGTCGCCGGCGGCGATGTCGGCCGGCAGGTACTCGTCGCGGACGATGATGTCCCCGCTCTCGCAGTGCTTGCCGACGACCCGCACGACCACCGGGTCCTCGGGCGAGGTGCGGTTGGCCAGGGTGCACGAGTAGTCCGCGTCGTAGAGAGCGGTGCGGATGTTGTCGCTCATCCCGCCGTCGACGCTGACGTAGCAGCGCACGCCGCTGCCGGTGTCGACCGGCTTGACGGTGCCGACGCGGTAGAGGGTGAACATCGCCGGCCCCGCGATCGCGCGGCCCGGCTCGAACGACACGAAGGGCACCTCGCTGCCGTGCTCGGCACAGGCCTTCCCGACGACGTCCGCGAGCTGCTCGGCGATCTCGCCGAACGGGGTCGGGGTGTCCTGCGAGGTGTACTGGATGCCGAAGCCCCCGCCGAGGTCGACCTCGGGCAGGGAGACCCCGTGGGTGCGCTCGATCTCCGCCCGCAGGCCGATGATCCGACCGGCGGCCACCTCGAACCCGGCCTTGTCGAAGATCTGCGAGCCGATGTGGCTGTGGAGGCCGATGAGCTCGAGCGACGGCGCGTCGATGATCTGCGCGGCCGCCGCGGCGGCGTCCCCGCCCTGCAGGCTGAGGCCGAACTTCTGGTCCTCGTGGGCGGTGGCGATGAAGTCGTGCGTGTGCGCCTCGACCCCGACGGTGACGCGGAGCATGACGCGCGCGGTGGTGCCCCGGTCGGCGGCCGCCGCCGCGACGCGCGGGATCTCGTCGAAGGAGTCGATGACGATGCGGCCGATCCCCCAGTCGAGGGCGAATGCGATCTCGGCATCGGATTTGTTGTTGCCGTGGAGGCCGACGAGCGCGGGATCGAACCCGGCCCGGCGGGCGATCATGAGCTCGCCGAGCGAGCAGCAGTCGAGCCCGAGGTCGGCCTCGGCGATCCAGCCGGCTGCGGCGGTGCAGAGGAACGCCTTGCCGGCGTAGTAGCCGCGCGCCCCGGGTCCGACGCGCTCGAACGCCGTGGAGAAGGCCCGCGCGAACTCCGCGGCGCGGGCGCGGAAGTCGGCGACGTCGAGGACGTACATCGGGGTCCCGTACTGCTCGGCGAGCGCGGTCACCGGGTGCCCGGCGATCCGGAGCACGCCGTCGTCGCCCTTGGTGACGTTCGCCGACCACAGGCTCGGCATAAGGGCGTTGACGTCGTCGGGATAGGGCAGCCAGACGGGCGAGGGCGCGGCGTGGAGGCTGCCGGCGATATGAGCGGGCACGCCTACATCCTCTCAGGCGCGCTCACGCCGAGCAGCTCGAGTCCGTTGGACAGGACGGTCGCGGTCGCCCGGTCGAGCACGAGGCGCGAGGCGTGCACGGGGGTGATCTCCTCGTCGGCGCGCGGGGTCACGCGGCACGCGTCGTACCACTTGTGGAACAGCCCGGCGAGGCTTTCGAGGTACCGGGCGATGCGGTGCGGCTCGCGCAGCTCCGCGGCCTGCGCGACCACCCGCGGGTAGTCGGCGAGCGCGGCGAGGAGGACCGTCTCCGTGCCGTCGGTGAGGGTCCCGGGATCGAAGGCCTCGGCGGTGATGCCCGCGGCGACGGCGTTGCGCTCGATGCTCCGGGCGCGCGCGTGGGCGTACTGGACGTAGTACACCGGGTTGTCGTTGCTCGCGCTCCGGAGCACCTCGGGATCGAGGGTGAGCGGCGAGTCGGCCGGGGTGCGGGCGAGCGAGTAGCGCACCGCGTCGGCGCCGAGCCAGTCGATGAGGTCGCGCAGCTCGATGATGTTCCCGGCGCGCTTCGAGAGCTTGGCGCCGTTGATCTTGATGAGCTGGCCGATGAGGACCTCGATGTTGAACTCGGGGTCGTCGCCGGCGGCGGCGGCGATCGCCTTGAGGCGCCCGATGTAGCCGTGGTGATCGGCGCCGAGGAGGTAGATCTTCTCGGTGAAGCCGCGATCCTTCTTGTCGAGGTAGTACGCGGCGTCGGCGGCGAAGTACGTCGGCTGGCCGTCAGCCCGGATGAGCACCCGGTCCTTGTCGTCGCCGAAGGTGCTCGTGCGCAGCCAGACCGCGCCGCCGTCCTCGTAGACGTGGCCCTGCTCGCGCAGGCGGTCCACGGCCTTCTCGATCGCCCCGGTCGAATGGAGCTCCTGCTCGGAGAACCACACGTCGAAGCGGACCCCGAAGTCCGCGAGCGTGCTGCGGATGTCGGCCATCTGCAGCGCATAGGCGCGGTCGCGGACCTCGGCGCGCGCGCGGTCCTCGGACTCCTCGGCGAGCTCCGGACGCTCGGCGCGGATCGCCTCGGCGATGTCGGCGACGTACTGGCCGGGGTAGCCGCCCTCCGGCACCTCGCGGCCGTGCATCCGGGCGAGGACGGAGTTCGCGAAGGTGTCCATCTGGGAGCCGGCGTCGTTGATGTAGTACTCGGAGGCGACCTCGGCACCGGCGGCGCGCAGCACGCGGGCGATCGCATCGCCGAGAGCGGCCCAGCGGGTGTGGCCGAGATGGAGGGGCCCGGTGGGGTTGGCGGACACGAACTCCATGTTGACGACGTGCCCGGCGAGCGCGTCGCCGGTGCCGTAGGCGCTGCCCGCCGCGACGATGTCGGCGGCGAGGCGGCCGGCGGCCTCGGCCGCGAGCGTGATGTTGAGGAATCCGGGTCCGGCGACGTCGACGGCGTCGATGCCCGGGTCGGCGCGCAGCCCGGCGGCGATCCGCTCCGCCAGGTCGCGCGGGGCGAGACCGGCCTTCTTCGCCGTCTGCAGCGCGATGTTCGAGGCCCAATCGCCGTGGTCGCGGTTCTTCGGCCGCTCGACCACGATGGTCGCGGGCTCCTCGATCCCGAGGCCCTCCGCGTTGAGATCGGCGATGACGGAGCTGATCGTCGTCTTGAGTTCTTCTGGAGTCACCGTCCCAGAGTATTACCCGCGGGACGCCGGGTGCGACTCGGGTGCGGCGACTCCGGCCGCTCCGCTGATCGCGGGAGCGGACGGGCCGCCGTCGACCGATCCGGGGCCCCGGTCGCCGGGGCCCCGGTGCCGCGCCCCGGAGCGCGATCAGCCCAGCGCGATCTCGATCGGCTCGTCGAACAGGCCTCCGCGGAAGACCAGCGTGCTCGGCTCGACCCCCTCCGGCACATCGAACAGGACGATCCCGTCGACGGTGTTGCCCGGATTGATCTCCTCGAGGAACGAGTTGCTGTCCTCGACGTAGATCGCGGAGGCGTCGTCGGCGCTGTAGGTCCGCGCCTCGTCATCGGTGAGCTCGACATCGCTGGAGAAGAACGTCACCGGGGAGTCGCCGATGTTCGTCACCTCCATGCTCACGACGATGAACTGTCCCTGCGCCTCGGCCCCGAACAGGTCGTCGCCGACCGAGGCGACCCCGGTCTCGACGTCGGTGACGGTGACCTCGAAGTCGCCGCTCGCCACCGCCTCGCCGACGGCGGCCGACTTCTCCTCCTCCGCCGGGGGCGCCTCGTCGGCTTCGCCCTCCGCCGGGTCCTCGGCGCCGTCGTCGACCGGCGCGCCCGGGTCGGCGGCCTCACCGCCGCCGTCCGGCGCGGCGGTCCCCGGGTCGGTGTCGCCGCCCCCGGTCCCGGCACAGCTCCCGACGATCGCGAGGAATACGACGACGAGCACCCAGAACCACCAGCGCTTGAGGACCGACTTCCGCTTCGGCTTCCCCTGCGGCCCGGACGGCCCGTAGCCCTGCGGGCCCTGTGGGCCGTAGTCGTGGGGGCCGGACGGATACCCGCCCGGGCCGGACGGGTGCGGAGCCTGCCACGAGGGTGACGCCTGAGCGCCGGGCGGCATCGGATGCCCGTACGGCGCGGCCGGCGGCCCCTGCGGTCCGGGACCGGCCCCGGCAGGCTGCCCCGGCGTCTGCCGGGGATCGTGCGGATAGGGCGGCGGCTGTGACATGGGAGCTCCTTCGCTGGACGTGGATCGGGCCGACGGATGCCGGGCCTGCGCACCCCATCGTCGTCCCGGCCCGCCCTCCCGCGGATCAGCCGATCGGCTCGACCCGGCGAGCCGATCGGCTGATCCCCGTGTCCGTGCCCCGTCCTACGGTGGAACCGTGAGAAGCCTTGCCATGCGGTGCGCGCACACGGTCCTCCGGGTGCTCTGGGACATCGCGCTCTGGGTCCTCGGGACGACATTCGCGATGCTCGCCGTCACCGGGGTGCCCGGAGCGACCTCCGGTCCGCTGGTGATCACCGACATCGGCGTCGTCATCGCGCTGCTTGCGGCCCTCCTGTGGACCACCGTCCTGCTCCGGCGCCGCTTCCCGCTCGTCGTGATCGCGGCCGGCACCGTGATCACCCTCGCGGGCATGGACTACTGGCTCGTGCTCATCGGGGTGTTCCACGCCCTCATCCGGTGGGAGCGGCGGCCCGCCCTCGCCGCGGGGATCACCGGCGCCGCGGTCGTCTGCATCGCCGCCGTGCGCGACGCCCTCCGCGCCCCCGATTCCACCGCGATGGGCTGGCTGCTGGGGATCACGAGCACTCCGGATTCGATCGAGGTCCGGGTCGGGATCGCGATCGTCGTGGTCGTCATCGCCCTGATCTCCGCCGGGGCGACTGCCGGCCTCGCGCTCCTCGTCCGGAGTCGCCGCGAAGCGGTTGTCGGACGCACCCGGATCGCGGCCGCGCACCGGGAGAACGCCGACCTCGCCGACGAGCTCGCCCGCCAGTCGGAGCGCGATCGGCTCGCCCATGAGATCCACGATGCGCTCGCGCACCGCCTCTCGGTGATCTCCCTCCAATCCGGCGCGCTCGAGACCGCGACCCACTCCTCGGATCCCGCCCTCGCACACGCCGCCCGGGTGCTCCGCGGACAGGCCCACGCCTCGCTCGAGGACCTCCGCGGACTCCTCGGAGACCTGCGCACGGGCGGGTCCCGGGCGCAGGTGGCCGCCGCTCCCCCGTCGACCGCCTCGCTGCGCGCACTCCCCCGACTCGTGCGCTCCCTGCGGGAGGGCGGGACGACCGTCGACGCCGTCATCCTGCTCGACCGCACGGAGTCGGCACCGCCGGTGCTCGATCGCAGCGTCTACCGGATCGTGCAGGAGTCGCTCACCAATGCGCTCAAGCACGCTCCCGGAGCACCGGTGTCCCTCTACGTCGACGGCGCTCCCGGCACCGGGATCCGGATCCGCGTCACGAACCCGCTGCCGCACACCCCGGGGACACCGCTGGGGCGGACGGGCACCGGCTCGGGCATCGCCGGGATCCGCGAACGCATCCGCATCCTCGGCGGCACGTCATGGATCGGGGAGTCCGAGGGCGTCTTCGTCGTCGATGCGACGCTGCCGTGGCCGGAGGACGCCGGCCCCACCGGCCCGGCACGGTGACCTATATTCGAGACGTGAGCGCCGGACCCGCACCCACGAGGATCCTCGTCGTCGACGACGATCCCTACGCACGCGCCGGGATCCGGGCGATCCTCGAGCAGGCGCCCGATCTCGACGTCGTCGCCGAGGCCGCGGACGGCGCGGAGGCGATCGACCGCGCCGCCGCCCACTTCCCCGACGTCGTCGTCATGGACATCCGGATGCCGGGGATGAACGGCATCGACGCCACCGCCGCTCTCGTCGACTCCGTGCGGGCGCCGCAGGTCGTCGTGCTCACGAGCTTCGACACCGAGGACTCGGTCTTCCGCGCTCTCGAGGCCGGCGCGGTGGGCTTCCTCCTCAAGGACACCGCTCCGGAGGATCTCGTCACCGCGATCCGCACCGTCGTCACCGGTGACGCGATCCTGTCCCCGCGCTCGACTCTCCACCTCGTCCGGCGCTTCGGCTCCTCCGGCCGGTTCGGGGCCCAGCACACCGCCCGGCGGCTGTTCGACTCGCTCACCGAACGGGAGCGGCAGGTCGCCGAGCTCGTCGCTGCGGGGCTGACGAACCGGATGATCGCCGAGCGCCTCTACGTCTCCGAGGCCACGGTCAAGGTGCACCTCGGTCGGGTCATGCCCAAGCTCGCGGTGGACACGCGCGTGGGAGTGGCGATCGCCGTCGAGCGCGCACACCCCGGCCTCGTCTGAGGCGAGCGCGGATCGCGGATCGCGCCCGAGAATGCAGAATCCCGCGGTTCCGTTCTCAGGAACCGCGGGAGAATGCGATGTGGGGCGAATGGTGCCCGCGACAGGATTCGAACCTACGACCTTCTGCTCCGGAGGCAGACGCTCTATCCACTGAGCTACGCGGGCGGGCGACTCGACAATACTAACACTCCGTCACGGAGTCCGAGCACCGAGTGCGCGAATGTGACCGACGCGACGCCGGTCGGTGTCGGGACCGGGCTCAGGCGCCGCGGATCGACTGCCGGGCCGGGACGTACTCCCAGTGCCACGGCTCGTACTTGCTCGACTTCGCCCAGTCCGGGTTCTCCCAGCCGTACTTGCCGGCGTTCTTCACGAGCCACTCGTACTGCTCGCCCGAGGCGGTGGCCGCGCCGCCGCCGAAGTCGAGGGCGATGCCCCAGCCGTGCAGCGAGGTGCCGGGGCGGGCGGCGAGGCCGGGCTTGCGGCCGGCCACCGAGACCTGCGACTCGAGCGTGCGGTAGGAGTCGGTGATGGCCATGTCCTTGCCGGTGTCGGCCTTGAACGCGGCGTTCATCTCCGCGAAGGACACCGCGGCGTCGGCGCGGAGCCTGTGGCCGCCGATGCCGAGCTCGCACAGCCACTCGTCCGGGATCTGCCCGTTCGAGGCTTCGCCGGACGGCGCCTCGCCGGAGCAGCCGGGGAGGACGGTGCGGGTGACGGAACGGGAGGCGGCCTCCGCCTTGCGATCCTCGGTGCTCGGCACTCCTCCGGCATAGACATCGGCCTGGCCGGCGGTCTGATCGCCCTCACCGGCGGTGACGTCGGAGTCGACCGTCTCCGCCCCGATCGCCTGGAGCGCATCGGTGCTGATCTCCTGAGCGGCGACCTCGGTGTCAGGGCTGTTCGAGCTGAGCAGGACTCCGGCGATCGCGGTGCCGGCGACGGACACGGAGGCCATCGCAGTGACCGTGGCGACGCGACGGCGCTTGAGCGCGCGGACGGCGCTGCCGTCGGAGCCGCGGGTGGCGATGGCGCGGGCGCCGACCGTGCCGGTCGAGCGGCGCTCGACGTGCGCGGCGACCGACTGCACCGGGCTCGCGACTACGGGCCTGCGGAAGGGGGGCTTCCGCTGCGCCCGGCGGGCCGCCTCTTCCTGCTTGCGCAGATCGCGACGACGGACGAGAACCGGCGCGGTGGTTTCCTGACCCACTCCACAACTCCAAACTGACGACTGCATATTCACTGATGCTCGAGCACAGGGCTGCATCCGCACACGGCTGCGTGGAGGGGAAGATCCGACCGTGTGCCAGGTTTGTCACAACACTATAACGAGAAAATCACGGAATGACACAATCCTGTGATCCTTCTGACCGGTAGGGGCCTTCGACACCCCCGTCGACCCCCGCCGATCGCCGGAATGACGCGGGTCGTGACCGATTTGTCACATTCTGCGTATCACTGTGATTCCGGCGCGTCGACGGCCTGCCGACTCCGGCGGTGCGCCGACGGAACACTCCCGCCGGCGCACCGACCGCCGTCAGCGGTGCGAGCGCGGCACCCGCTGCATGGCGTCGTGGACCTCGCCGACGAGCTCCTCGAGCACGTCCTCGAGGAACAGCACGCCGCTGGTCCTGCCTTCGGCGTCGAGCACCCGGCCCACGTGGTTGCC
Source organism: Brevibacterium ihuae (assembly GCF_900184225.1). NCBI lineage: Bacteria > Bacillati > Actinomycetota > Actinomycetes > Micrococcales > Brevibacteriaceae > Brevibacterium > Brevibacterium ihuae. The sequence continues at coordinate 779,783 of NZ_FXWZ01000002.1, forward strand.
GGCGTCCTGCATCGCCCCGAGCGACTCCTCGATCTCGTCGCTCGCGGTGAGCGTGACGAGCGACCGGAATCGCTTCGCGGGGATCTCGGTCGTGTACTCGCCGGGCTCGTCCGCGTAGAGCACGTCCTTGATGTGGATGTAGCTCGTCGGCTCGCCGTCGGCGTCGAGGAGGACGTAGCGGGAGAAGCCGGTGCGGGCGACGAGCCGCTCGATGTCCTCCGGGGTCGCCCCGGCGGGCAGGGTCACGACCCGGTCGATCGGCACCATGACGTCCCCGATCGACTTGTCGGAGAATTCGAGCGCTCCCTTGAGCAGACCGGTGTCGTCGCTCAGCAGCCCCTCGCGCTGCGACTCGACGACGATCGACTGCACCTCTTCGACGGTGTACGCGGCGTTGACCTCGTCACGCGGCTCGATGCCCATCGCGCGGAGGATGAGGTTCGCGAGCGCGTTGAGCGGCCGGATGACGAACCCGAAGATCTTCGCGAGGAACACGAGCGGCGGCGCGAGGAGCATCGCCGCCTGCTGTGAGGCCGCGAGCGAGATGTTCTTGGGGATCATCTCGCCGAGCACGACATGGAGATAGGTCACCACCGCGAGCGCGAGGACGAAGGCGATGACGTCGGCCATCGCCACCGGGATGCCGAGGAACGCGAGCGGCCCGGCGAGCAGATGATGGATCGCGGGCTTGGAGAAGTTGCCGATGAGCAGCGAGCACACGGTGATGCCGAGCTGACAGATCGCGAGCATGATGGAGACGTGCTCCATCGCGTAGAGGGCGGTCTTCGCCGCCTTGGAGCCCTCCGCCGCCCGCGGTTCCATCTGCGAGCGCTTGGCGGCCACGACGGCGAACTCAGCGCCGACGAAGAAGGCGTTGGCGGCCAGCAGCACGACGAGCCACACGAGTCCCATCCAGTCGCTCATGACGCACCCCCGAGCCGGGTCGTGACGTAGTCCGGGGTCAGGCGCAGCCGTTCGACCCGGCGGCCGTGCATGCGCTCGACGACGAGACGGGCGTCGGGCAGGCGCACCGCGTCGCCCTCCTCGGGGATCCGCCCGAGGGTGAGCATGACGTAGCCGGCCATGGTCTCGTAGTCGGGGTCCTGCGGCACCTCGATGCCGATGGCGCCGCTGACCTCGTCCGGGCGCATCCGGCCCGGCACGATCCACGTGCCGTCCCGCGCCGGGCGCACGCTCACGCGCAGCCGGTCGTGCTCGTCGACGACCTCGCCGACGAGCTCCTCGACGACGTCCTCGAGGGTGACGACGCCGGCGGTGCCGCCGTACTCGTCGACGACGAGGGCCATCTGGGTGCCGTGCAGCCGCAGCTCCATGAGCAGCGGGTCGAGCGGCATGGTCTCCGGGACCTCGGTGACCTCGGACATGAGACCGGCGGCGTACGCGTCGGCGCGGTTGGCCAGCGGGACGGCCACGGCCTGCTTGACGTGGACCATGCCGACGATGTCGTCGCGCGAGTCCCCGACCACGGGGAACCGCGAGTAGCCGGTGCGGCGGGCGATCTCGACGATCTCCGCCGCGGTGGTGTCGCGATTGACGCTCACCATGCTCGTGCGCGGGGTCATGACGTCCTCGGCCATGCGCTCGGAGAAGCTCAGGGTGCGGGTGACGAGGTCGGCGGTCTGCTCGGCCATCGTGCCCTCCTGGGCGGAGTGGCGCACGAGGGCGGTGAGCTCCTCCGGGGAGCGTCCTGCGGTGCCCTCCTCCTGGGGCTCGATGCCCATCGCGAGGAGCGCCCGGTTCGCGGTGCCGTTGAGCACGGCGATGACGGGCCGGAAGATCACCGAGAAGACGTACTGGAGCGGCACCGCGATCCTGCCGGTGACGAGCGGAGCGGAGATCGCCATGTTCTTCGGCACGAGCTCGCCGATGATCATCGACAGGAAGGTCGAGATCAGCAGCGCGAGGATGATGCTCGTCGTCGATGCGGCGCCGCCGGACATCCCGAACGACTCGAACACCGGGCTCAGCAGAACGCCCAGCGAGGGCTCCATGAGATAGCCGGTGAGCAGGGTGGTCAGGGTGATGCCGACCTGGGCGGCCGACAGCTGGGTGGAGAGCTGGGTCATCCCCTTCTTGATGAAGGTCGACCCGCGATCACCCCGTTCGAGCGCCTGGTCGACGGTGTGCTTGTCGAGGGCGAGGAGGGAGAACTCGGCCGCGACGAAGACGCCGGTGCCGAGGATGAGGAGCAGTGCGAGGGCGAGGAGGAGCCATTCCATCTCAGTGACGGTCCCCCTCGTGCAGCGGACGGAACGGTCGTCGACGCGGATGCGGTGCAGTGGGAGGGAGATGAGCGGGGCTGCCGGCGCGAGGCCGGCCGGGACTGTCACTGGTCATGCGCTGAATCATAGCGAACGCCCGACCGCGTTCCTCACCAGCTCTTGTCGAGCGGGCGCCCCTCCTCGTAGCCGGCGGCGGACTGGGTCCCGACGAGCGCGCGCTCGGCGAACTCCGCGAGGGTGCGGGCACCGGCGTAGGTGCACGAGGACCGCACCCCCGAGGTGATCTCGTCGAGGAGGTCCTCGATCCCCGGCCGCTCCGGATCGACGAACATCCGGCCGCTCGAGATCCCCTCCTCGAACAGGCCCTTGCGAGCGCGGTCGAAGGCCGAGTCCGTGCGCGTCCGGGCCGCCACCGCGCGCGCTGAGGCCATCCCGAAGCTCTCCTTGTACTGTCGCCCGGAGGCGTCGACGAGGAGGTCGCCGGGGCTCTCGTAGGTGCCGGCGAACCACGATCCGACCATGACCTGGGAGGCACCGGCGGCGAGCGCGAGGGCGACGTCGCGGGGGTAGCGCACTCCCCCGTCCGCCCACACGTGCGCGCCGAGCGCCCGCGCTGCCGCGGCGCACTCGGCGACGGCGGAGAACTGCGGACGGCCCACCGCGGTCATCATCCGGGTGGTGCACATGGCCCCGGGCCCGACCCCGACCTTGACGATGTCGGCCCCAGCGTCGACGAGATCCTCGACCCCGGCCGCGGTGACGACGTTGCCCGCGACGATCGGCACCCCGAGGTCGAGCCCGTCGACGATGCGCAGCGCCTCGAGCATCTTCTCCTGGTGGCCGTGGGCGGTGTCGATGACGAGCACGTCGGCTCCCGCCTCGACGAGCGCGGCGGCATGGTTGGCGACATCGGCGTTGACGCCGATCGCGGCCGCCACCCGCAGGCGGCCCCGGGCGTCGAGCGCCGGGGTGTAGATCGAAGCCCGGAGGACCGACTGGGCGGTGAGCGCGCCGACGAGCGCGCCGGAGTCGACGACCGGCACGAAGTCGCGCCTCGCCTCGCTCATCCGCTCGTAGACCTCGGCGAGGTCGGCCCGCTCGACGGAGTGGAGCTGGGAGGCCTCGACCGGTTCGAGCGGCGGCTCCATGACCGCCCCGACCGAGGTGAAGCGGTCGACGCCCTCGAGCGAGGGGCGCGACACCGTGCCGAGCACCCGGAGGTCGTCGTCGACGACGACCGCGTGGCCGTGGGCCCGCTTGGGCAGGAGGTGGAGGACGGAGAGCACCGTGTCGTCGGGCGAGACCCGCACCGGGGTCTCGTAGACGGGATGCCGGGCCTTGATCCAGTCGATCGTGTGCGCGGCGACCGGCAGCGGCGTGTCCTGCGGGAGCACCGCGAGACCGCCCCGCCGGGCCATGGTCTCGGCCATCCGGCGGCCCGACACCGCGGTCATGTTCGCGGCGACGATCGGGATCGTCGTCCCCGTGCCGTCGGACGAGGCGAGATCGACGTCGAACCGGGAGGACACGTCCGACCGGCTGGGGACGAGGAAGGCGTCCGAATAGGTGAGGTCATGGGCGGGGGTTCCGGTGATGAAGCGCATATCTCCATTCTCCACTGTGCAGGCGCAATTGTGCGGACTACACGGTAGGCTTGGCAGGACGTCGATACCCCAGATGAGGAAGAAGGCGATTCTCGCCGTGTCCGTGAACACCCCCAACCGCAGCGTCGAGGACTTCGGGTCCAACGAGTGGCTGGTCGAGGAGCTGTACGAGAAGTACAGGTCAGACAAGAACTCCGTGGACGAGTCCTGGTGGCCGTTCTTCGAGCAGTACGAGAAGAGCGGATCCGGTGCGGCGGGCACGAACGGCGCCGGCGAGAAGACGTCCGCGCAGCAGGAGCCCGCGGCGAAGAGGTCGGAGACGAAGAAGTCCTCCTCCGCGGGCGGTCGGAAGTCGTCCGCCGAGGCGCAGACCGGCAATGCGGAGAAGGGCGAGAAGGGCGCAGACTCCGGCGCGGCGAAGAAGCTCGATTCGCACAAGGGCGTCACCCCCTCGGTCAACGAGTCGGAGACCCCGAAGGCGGAGTCGAAGTCCGCGGCCTCGAAGCAGCGGTCGAGCGGCACGCGCGAGAAGGCCGCCCCGCAGGAGGACGTCGAGGACGTCGTCACCAAGCTCCGCGGCCCGGCCAAGCTCATCGCCGAGAACATGGATCAGTCGATCTCCGTGCCGACCGCGACCTCGGTCCGCTCGCTGCCGGCGAAGGCCCTCATCGACAACCGCATCGTCATCAACTCCCACCTCAAGCGCACGCGCGGCGGCAAGGTGTCCTTCACCCACATCATCGGCTTCGCGGTGATCCGGGCACTCAAGGCCTTCCCGAGCCAGAACGTCTACTACGAGGTCCAGGACGACAAGCCGGTCATGGTGTCCCCCGGGCACATCAACTTCGGCCTCGCGATCGACGTCCCCAAGAAGGACGGCTCGCGCACGCTCCTCGTGCCGAACGTCAAGAAGGCCGAGACGCTGACGTTCAAGCAGTTCGTCGACGCCTACGACGACCTCGTCGAGCGCGCGCGGATCGGCAAGCTCGCCGCCGACGACTTCGCCGGCACCACGGTGTCCCTGACCAACCCCGGCGGCATCGGCACGGTCCACTCCGTGCCCCGCCTGACGAAGGGACAGGGCTGCATCATCGGCGTCGGCGCGCTCAACTACCCCGCCGAGTACCAGGGTGCGAGCCAGGAGACGATCAACCGGCTCGCGATCTCGAAGATCCTCACCCTGACGTCGACCTACGACCACCGGGTGATCCAGGGCGCCGGGTCCGGCGAGTTCCTCAAGCTCGTCCACGAGTACCTGCTCGGCGAGGACGGCTTCTACGACGAGATCTTCGAGTCGCTCCGCCTGCCGTACACCCCGGTCCGCTGGGTACCCGACCTCGACACCGGCGATCAGACCGACGTCAACAAGACCGCGCGGGTCATCGAGCTCATCGACGCCTACCGCAACCGCGGTCACCTCATGGCGAACATCGATCCGCTCGTGTACCGCCAGCGCAGCCACCCCGACCTCGACATCAACAACCACGGGCTCACCCTGTGGGACCTCGAGCGGGAGTTCCCCACCGGCGGCTTCGGCGACGAGCCGCTGCTGCCGCTGCGCAAGATCCTCGGCGTGCTCCGCGACTCGTACTGCCGCACCACCGGCATCGAGTACATGCACATCGCCGACCCCGAGCAGCGGCGCTGGTTCCAGCGCAAGCTCGAGGTGCCCCACGAGGAGCTCACCCGTGAGGAGCAGGGCCACGTGCTCGGCCGCCTCAACGCCGCGGAGGCGTTCGAGACCTTCCTGCAGACGAAGTACATCGGCCAGAAGCGGTTCAGCCTCGAGGGCGGCGAGTCCGCCATCGTGCTCCTCGACAAGATCCTCAGCCAGGCCGCCGACGCCGGGATGGACGAGGTCACCATCGGCATGGCCCACCGCGGTCGCCTCAACGTGCTGACGAACATCGCGGGCAAGAGCTACGCCCAGGTGTTCCGGGAATTCGACGGCACGCAGTCCCCGGACAGCTTCCAGGGCTCCGGCGACGTCAAGTACCACCTCGGCCAGGAGGGCTCGTACACCTCGCCCGACGGCAGCACGACGAAGGTCTACGTCGCCGCCAACCCGAGCCACCTCGAGACCGTCAACCCGGTTCTCGAGGGCATCACCCGGGCCAAGCAGGACAAGATCGATGCCGGCAACGCCGGGTTCACCGTGCTCCCGGTGCTCGTCCACGGCGATGCGGCCTTCGCCGGCCAGGGCGTCGTCGCGGAGACCCTGCACCTCTCCGAGCTGCGCGGCTACCGCACCGGCGGCACCGTGCACGTCATCATCAACAACCAGGTCGGCTTCACCACCCCGCCGGCCTCGGCCCGCTCGTCCTACTACTGCACCGACATCGCGAAGACGATCAGCGCACCCATCCTCCACGTCAACGGGGACGACCCCGAAGCCGTGTACCGGGCGGCGCAGCTCGCCTTCGAGTACCGCGAGGAGTTCAACCGCGACATCGTCATCGACCTCGTGTGCTACCGCCGCCGCGGCCACAACGAGGGCGACGACCCGTCGATGACCCAGCCGGTGATGTACTCGCTCATCGAGTCCAAGGGCTCGGTGCGCAAGGTCTACACCGAGTCGCTCGTCGGCCGGAAGTGCATCACCGAGGACGAGGCGAAGGACGCGCTCAAGGACTACCAGTCCAAGCTCGAGGCCGCCTTCGCCGAGACCAAGGAGGCCGAGAAGCAGGCGAAGGAGGCCGCGAAGCTGCCCCCGCGCCCGGAGCGCCCGGCCGATCTCGAGGCCGACAGCACCTTCGAGACCGCGGTCCCCGAGAAGGTCATCGAGCGGGTGGGCGACGCCCATCTCGAGGTGCCCGACGACTTCGCCGTGCACAAGAAGCTCAAGAGCCTGCTCCAGAAGCGGCAGGAGATGTCCCGCTCCGGCGGCATCGACTGGGGCTTCGCCGAGCTCCTCGCCTTCGGCTCGCTCCTCATGGAGGGCATCCCGGTCCGCCTCGTCGGCCAGGACTCCCGCCGCGGCACGTTCACCCAGCGCCACTCGGTCCTCATCGACCACGACAACGGGAACGAGTGGACGCCGCTGTCGAACCTCACCGACGACCAGGCGAAGTTCTGGGTCTACGACTCGCTGCTGAGCGAGTACGCGGCGATGGGCTTCGAATACGGCTACGCGGTCGAGCGGCAGGACGCGCTCGTCCTGTGGGAGGCGCAGTTCGGCGACTTCATGCAGGGTGCGCAGTCGATCATCGACGAGTTCATCTCCTCCTCCGAGCAGAAGTGGGCGCAGACCTCCGGTGTGGTCCTGCTCCTGCCGCACGGCTACGAGGGCCAGGGCCCGGACCACTCCTCGGCCCGGATCGAGCGCTTCCTCCAGCTGTGCGCGGAGAACAACATGACCGTCGCCTACCCGTCCGACGGCGCCTCGCACTTCCACCTGCTGCGCCGCCACGCCCACACCGAGCGCAAGCGCCCGCTCGTCGTGTTCACCCCGAAGTCGATGCTCCGCCTCAAGGCGGCGGCGACGAAGGTCGAGGACTTCACGGCAGGCCGCTTCGAACCGGTGATCAAGGACACCACCGTCGACGCCGCGGGCGTCGACCGCGTGGTGCTCGTGTCCGGCAAGCTCTACTGGGATCTCAAGGCCAAGCGCGACAAGTCCGAGGACACCCGGACGGCGCTCGTCCGCGTCGAGCAGCTCTACCCGCTCGACGAGGAGAGCATCGCCGAGGCGCTCGCGCCCTACGGCGACGACGTCGAGATCGTCTGGGCCCAGGAGGAGCCGGAGAACCAGGGTGCCTGGCCGTTCATGGCGCTCAACCTCGCCCCGCTGCTCGGCGGCCGCGAGATCCGCGTCGTGTCGCGAGTCGCCTCGGCCTCGCCGGCGACCGGCCTCAAGAAGGTCCATGACCTCGAGCAGGCCGACCTCGTCGACCGCCTCCTCGCCCGGTGACGCAGCATCGGATGACGACCCTCGTGGTGGTCGGCGACGAGCTCGTCGCCGGCCACGGCGACGGGCGCTGCCTCGGCTGGACCGGACGCGTCGCCGCGCGCACCCTGCCCGCACTGCCCGGCGCCCGGTTCTACGCGCTCGGCGCCGCCGACGAGGACTCGGTCGGGCTGAGCCAGCGCGGCATGGCCGAGGCCCGGATCCGGTTCGGGTCGGAGACCCGGAACCGACTCGTGCTCGCCCCGGGTCCCCACGACGTCGACGCGGGCATCTCGACCGCCCGCTCCCGGCTCAACCTCGCCAATGTCCTCGATGCCGCGCTCGGCGCGGAGGTCCAGACGTTCGTCGTCGGCCCTCCCCCGAGCATCGACGCCGACCGCAACCGGCGGATCGCCGAGCTCAACGCCGGCTTCGCCGACGTCGCACTGCGCCGCGGGATCACCTATGTCGACACCTTCGCCCCGCTGCGTGAGCACGAGGCGTGGCACCGCGATCTCGCCTCCACCGGCAGCGGCCTGCCCTCGCAGGAGGGGTACGGCCTCCTCGCCTGGCTCGTCCTCCATCGCGGCTGGTTCGACTGGCTCGGCGTGCCCGATCCGCTCGCCTGAGACCCGCGCGGGCCGCGACGCCGCGGAGCTTTGGCGGCATCGGACAGGTATGGAAGAATGGACAGGTCGAGAAGAAGGAGTGACGACATGAGCAAGCGAGGCCGCAAGCGCCGCGATCGCAAGAAGCGCGGAGCCAACCACGGCAAGCGTCCCAACGCCTGAGACGCTGACAGAGGGGCGGGGCCGGGGATTCGATTCCCCGCCCCCCCCCCCTGCGCGGGGGNCGCCTGAGCCGCTGACAGGGGGGGGGGGCCGGGAATTCGATCCCCGGCCCCGCCCCTCTGCGTGTGTGCTCAGCCCCGGTCGACCCGGCGGACGGTGATCGTCGTCTGCTCCATGACGATGCGGGCCCGGATGCGCTCCTTGAGGCCGTCGGGCGCAGCGTCCTTGCAGCACGACCGCCGGACGAGCTCCTTGAGGAGCGCCTCGACGGCGTACTCCTCCCGGCACTCGTGGCACGTGTCGATGTGCTCGCGGATGACGTCGATCTCCTGTGCGGACAGCTCGCCGTCGAGGAAGTGGTAGATCCGGGTCAGGCTCTCCTGCCGGCCCGAGGCGCAGCAGTCCTCCCGGCGGCGCGGATCCGAGCCGGGGCGTCCGCCGGCCGGCATGCTCTGCATCTCACTCATCGTCGGCCTCCTTCCGGTTCCCGAATCCGCGGTCGGCGGCGTAGTCGGAGAGCATCTCGCGCAGCTGGCGCCGCCCGCGGTGCAGGCGCGACATCACCGTTCCGATCGGGGTGTCCATGACCTCGGCGATCTCCTTGTACGGCAGACCTTCGACGTCGGCGTAGTAGACGACCATCCGGAAGTCCTCCGGGAGCCGGCTCAGCGCATCGGTGACGTCGCTGTCGGGCAGCCGGTCGAGCGCCTCGAGCTCGGCGGAGCGGCCGCCGGACGAGGTGTGCGAGGCCGCGCGGTGGATCTGCCAGTCCTCGATGTCCTCACCGCTCGATTCGAGCGGCTGCCGCTGCTTCTTGCGGTACGTGTTGATGAAGGTGTTGGTGAGGATGCGGTACAGCCACGCCTTGAGATTCGTGCCCGGGGTGTACTGGTGGAAGGCGGCATAGGCCTTCGTGTACGCCTCCTGCACGAGGTCCTCGGCGTCGGCTGGGTTCCGGGTCATCCGCAGGGCGGCCGCGTAGAGCTGGTTGACGTACTCGAGCGCATCGCGCTCGAATCGCGCGGAGCGCTCGGCCTCGGTCTCTGCTGCGGTCTCGTCCACCGTCGGGGATGTCGATTCAGTCATCACCGTCCATGATACGCCCGCGCCCGCCGCGGGGACGGCGTCCCCGTCCCTCGCGCGCACCGGGCGCTCATCGAGCATCTGCGCCACCATCCGCATCACTGTCCTCTCCGCCGCTCGGGCCGACCCGGTCACGGGACGGCGTCCGCGGCTCCAATCGGTCCAACGCGGCGGCTCCCGCCGATATTCCGGCGGCCGTTCCGCACGTCGCCGGGCGACCGACTATGCTCGGACAGCAGGAGTACCGCCACCCCCTGACGGAAGGAAACACCGTGTCCCTGGTCCGGTTCATCGCACGTCCCATGCTCGCGTCCGCCTACATCGGCAACGGCATCGCCCGCGTCCGGCGCCCGCAGGCCGCCGCGGCATCCGTGGCCCCGCTCCTGTCGCTCGTCAAGAAGCAGGTCGATCTGCCCGTCGACGCCGAGACCGTCGCCCGGGTCACCGGTGCCGCCCAGGTCGCAGCGGGCTCGCTGCTCGCGATCGGCCGCTTCCCCCGGCTCTCCTCGACCGTGCTCGTCGGCACCTACCTCATCGACGTCATCGGCCAGCAGCTGAGCAAGGACTCCGACACCCCGTCGAAGAACACCCTCCTCGCCCGCACCTCGATGCTCGGCGGCGCGCTCCTCGCGAGCGTCGACACCGCCGGCAAGCCCGGGCTCGCGTGGCGGGCCCAGCACGCCGCGGAGGACCTCTGGCGCAACGTCGAGCGCACCTCGGCCAAGGCGCTCGACACCGTGAGCCTGCCCTCGCGGTGACGTCCGGCTCCAGCCCGTCGTGGCCCGCACCGTGCGTCGACGCATCGGTGCGGGCCACCGTCGCAGTCCCCGGTTCCAAGTCGCTCACCAACCGGTTCCTCGTCCTCGCGGCGATCGCGACCGAGCCCTCGCGGGTCGAGAACCCCCTGCTGAGCAGGGACACCGAGCTCATGATCGACGCCCTGCGCTCACTCGGCGCCCGGATCACCGCCGGTGACGACGGCGCGCTGCAGGTGGTCCCGATCCCCGAGCGCGCTCCGAAGGCCGCCGCTCCCGTGACGATCGAGTGCGGCCTCGCCGGCACCGTCATGCGGTTCGCCCCCCCGGTCGCCGCGGCCATCGGCCGACAGGTCCGCTTCGACGGCGATCCCCAGGCCTATGCGCGCCCGATGTCGACCGTGCTCGACGCGCTCCGTCGGCTCGGGGTCGAGGTCAGCACCGACTCCGGCGCCGATGCGCTGCCCTTCACCGTCGCGGCCCCGGACGGGGTGCGCGGGGGTCACCTCGATCTCGACGCCTCGGCGTCGAGCCAGTTCATCTCCGGCCTGCTGCTCGCCGCGAGCGCCTTCGACCTCGGACTCGAGCTCACCCATGTGGGCGAGCGGCTGCCGTCCCGACCCCATATCGACATGACGCTCGAGACCCTCGCCGACGCCGGCGTCGTGGTGAGCGAACCGGAGCCGCACCGCTGGGTCGTCGAGCCCGGGCGCCCGCGCGGGCTGCGGGTCGCCGTCGAGCCCGACCTGTCGAACGCGGCGACCTTCCTCGGGGCGGCGCTCGTCACCGGCGGCACCGTGACGATCCCGCGCTGGCCGGTCCACACCACGCAGGCCGGCGATGCGATGCGCGGGATCGTCGAGCTCTTCGGCGGCACCGCCGACATCGGCCGGCACGGCCTCACCGTCACCGGCCCGGAGGAGCTGCGGCCGGTCGACCTCGACCTCGGCGACGTCGGCGAGCTCACCCCGGTGGTCGCCGCGATCGCCGCGTGCGCACCGGGCACCTCGACGCTGCGGAACATCGGCCACCTGCGAGGACACGAGACCGACCGGCTCAGCGCCCTCGCCACGGAGCTCACCGCGGTCGGGGCCGAGGTCGACGAGGGACCGGACTCGCTCACCATCCGCTCCCGCGCAGCGCACGGGTCCCTCTGGGGCACCTACCACGACCACCGCATGGTCATGGCCGGTGCGATCATCGGTCTGCGCGTGCCCGGCATCGAGATCGCCGACGTCGCCACGGTCGGCAAGACGATGCCGGAGTTCACCGCGCTGTGGACCGCGATGCTCGGGTGAGCGATGCCGGGCCGCTACCGAGACTTCACCGAGGACGACTACCGTCCGCGCCCCAACCGCCGGGGTTCGCGTCCGCGCACCAAGGACCGACCGGATCACAGCGACGCGCCGACCGCGATGGTCGTCGGCGTCGATCGCGGCCGGTACCGCGCCGTGCTCGAGGACGGGAGCTCCGGAGCGCCCGCCGACGCCCCGGTGATCACCTGCGTACGGGCCTCGCGGCTGCGCCGGCAGGCGATCGTCCCGGGCGACCGCGTGCGGGTCGTCGGCGACACCTCGGGTGTTGCGGGGACGCTCGCCCGCATCGCCGAGGTGCTCCCCCGCCGAACCGTGCTGCGCCGCAGCGCCGATGACACCGACCCCACCGAGCGCGTCATCGTCGCCAACGCCGACCAGCTCGTCGTCGTCACCGCGACTGCGGACCCCGAACCCTCGTGGGGACTCATCGATCGGACTCTCACCGCCGCCTTCGACGCCGGGATCACCCCGCTGCTCGCGGTGACCAAGCTCGACCTCGCCCCGCTCGATGCGATCGGCGAGCGCTTCGGGGCCACCGGGGTGGACATCGTCCCGTGCGGCTTCGACGCCTCCGGCCGACCGCGCACCGACGCCCTCGAGACCGTGCTCTCCGGGCACCTGAGCGTGCTCGTGGGCCACTCCGGGGTCGGGAAGTCGACGCTGATGAACGCCCTCGTTCCGCAGGCCGACCGGGCGACCGGGGCGGTCAACGCGGTGACCGGACGCGGGCGGCACACCTCGTCCTCGGCGGTCTGCCTGCCACTGCCGGCCGGCGGCTGGCTCATCGACACCCCGGGGGTCCGCAGCTTCGGCCTCGCCCACGTCGACCCGCAGAACGTGCTGGCGGCCTTCGGCGAGCTCGTCCCGGCCACCGCCGACTGCCCCAAGGGCTGCGCGCACCTCGCGGACTCCGCCGGCTGCGCGCTCGACGCCTGGGTCGCCGAGGGCCGCGCCGGGGAATCGGGTCAGGCGCGTCTGTCCTCGCTCCGACGCCTCCTCGACAACCTCCGCGGCTGAGGCGCTCTCACCACGCGATCACCGGCGGACACCGGGACCCGCGCCTCGCTACAGTGGCCCCATGGACGACTTGCAGCTCGCACTCGCGCTCGCGGACCGGGCCGATGCGCTCACCCTCCCCCGGTTCCGCGCGCACGACCTCACCGTGACCACCAAACCGGATCTCACCCCGGTGACCGATGTCGACCGGGCGGTCGAGGCGATGATCTCCGAGGTCCTCGCCGAGCACCGGCCCGACGACGCGATGGTCGGCGAGGAGTACGGCACCCGCGGCGAATCCGCGCGGCGCTGGATCGTCGATCCCATCGACGGGACGAAGAACTTCGTGCGCGGGGTTCCCGTCTACGCCACCCTCATCGGGCTCTACGAGGGAGAGACCCCGCTCGTCGGCGTGGTGAGCGCCCCGGCCCTCGGACGACGCTGGTTCGCGTCCGCAGGCGGCGGCGCCCGGCTCGTCGTCGACGGCGGCGAGCCGGAGGAGATCCGCGTCTCCGGCGTCGATGCGCTGTCCGACGCCTCGTTCTCCTACGCCTCGCTCACCGGATGGAAGGAGCGCGGGACCCGGGAGGGCCTGCTCGCGCTCTGCGACACCGTGTGGCGCACCCGCGGCTACGGCGACTTCTGGTCGTACATGCTCCTCGCGGAGGGAGCGGTCGACATCGCCGCCGAACCCGAGCTCGAGCTCTACGACATGGCCGCCCTCGTCCCCATCGTCCTCGAGGCCGGCGGCCGGTTCACCGACCTCGACGGCGCCGACGGCCCGTTCGGCGGCAATGCGGTGGCGACGAACGGCCGCCTCCACGACGCGGTGCTGGAGTACCTGTGATGCCCGATCGCATGCAGGCCCCGCTGTGGCACCGGATGGTCGAGGCGGCCGGGCTCGTCCGCGCCGACGGGACGGTGGGCGAGACGATCTTCGGCCAGATGACCCAGCTCGCCGCGGCCCACGGCGCGGTCAACCTCGGGCAGGGGGCGCCGGGGACCGCCGCCGCGGAGTCCCTCGTCGCAGCCGCCGGTGAGGCGATGCGGGCCGGGTTCAATCAGTATGCCCCCGGACAGGGGCACACCGAGCTCATCGAGGCCGTGGTCGAGCAGCGTCGCCGCGAGTACGGCCACGTCGTGCGTCCCGAGGAGGTGCTCGTCACCGTCGGGGCGACCGAGGCGCTCACCGCGTCGATCCTCGCCCTCGTCCCCGCAGGCTCCGAGGTCATCGTGTTCGAGCCGTTCTACGACGCGTACCCCGCCGCGCTCGCCGCTGCCGGTGCGACGATGATCACCGTGCCCGTGCTGCCCGATGCCGCCGGCGGGTTCTCCCCCGACTGGCAGGCGTTCGACGCCGCGGTCTCGGAGTCGACCTCCGCGATCATCGTCAACTCCCCGCACAACCCCACCGGCGCGGTCCTCGCGCTCGAGCACCTGCAGCGGATCTTCACCGCCGCGCAGGCCGCCGACGCCTGGCTCATCACCGACGAGGTCTACGAGTACCTCGTGTTCGACGGTGCCGAGCACCGGGCGCTCGCCGCGCACGTCGACGAACCCGAGCGCGTGGTGTCGGTGTCCTCGGCGGGCAAGTCGTTCAACGTCACGGGATGGAAGGTCGGCTGGGTCATCGCCGCGCCGGAGGTGCGGGAGGCGATCCAGGGGGTCAAGCAGTTCCTCACCTTCACGGCCGGGTCGCCGTTCCAGATCGCGGTGGCCGAGGCGCTGCACGGGGATTCCCCGTTCCCCGCGGAGAACCGCGATTCGCTCGCCGCGCGGCGTGCGGTGCTCCTCGATGCGCTGCGCGCGGTGCCGGGGCTCGAGATCCGCACCCCGCAGGCGGGCTACTTCGTCCTCGTCGACTTCGCCCCGCTCACCGACGAGGACGCCTTCGCGCTCAACGAGCGGATCACCCGCGAGTACGGCTTCACCGGGATCCCGGTGGCCGGACTGTGCCGTGCGGGCTCGGCGACGGCCGAGCACTACCGCTCGACGATCCGCTATTCGTTCTGCAAGGGACCCGACGACGTCGACGCCGCAGCGCAGAGCATCGCCCGGCTCGCCGCCGCGGTGGCCGACGGAACCTTCACCGCGCGGGGCTAGCGGACGTCGGGGCCCGCTGCGGCGCGCTCCGACCTCCCCGGACGCACGAGGCGCCCGCACCGTCGACGGTGCGGGCGCCTCGGGCGTCCGGCGGCGCGCTCGCGGACCTACCGCGGGCGCCACCCGGGGATCAGGCCTGCTTGGCGGCCTCGATCTCGATGTTGATGGCGATCTTGTCGCTCACGAGGAGCTCGCCGCCGCCGAGCGCGGCGTCGAACTTCATCCCGAAGTCCTTGCGGTTGACGGTGGTCGTGGCGGAGAAGCCGGCGAGCGCGGAGTCGCCGTCGACGGCGACGCCGTTGAACTCGGCCTTGAAGGTCACGGGCAGGGTGACGCCGCGCATGGTGAGGTCGCCGACGAGGTCGAACTCGGCGCCGTCGAAGTTCTCGATCGCGGTCGACACGAAGGTGGCCTGCGGGTACTCCTCGGCGAGGAAGAAGTCGCCGGACTGGAGGTGGCCGTCGCGCTGCTCGTTGCCGGTGGTGATCGAGGCGACGTTCGCGGAGGCCTCGACGGTGCTGTTCTCGAACTCGTCGGCGACGGCGATGACGCCGGTGAAGTCGGTGAACTCGCCGCGGACCTTCGACACACCGGCGTGGCGGGCGACGAAGCCGAAGTCGGAGTGGAGGGCGTCGAAGTTCCAGGTGCCGGCGGTGAGGTTGGTGGGCAGAGCGGTCATGGTGTTCTCCTCATTGGTTAAGTTTTTAACTACAAGAGATAATGTAGTTGACGCTTCAACTACTTGCAAGTGCGTGCACCCCGACCTCGCCGTGTCCCTCATCACACATCCTCCACCCGATCGTCGCCTCCGCACACTGCAGAATCCGTCGGTTCCTGAGAACGGTTCCGCCGGAAACTGCGATCTCACCGCTGAGCGTCCGCTCCGGCCGGACCGGCGGGGCACAATGGACGGATGAGCTCCCGCGCCCCCTCCGCCCTGGATCTGTTCCACCCGGCGACCGCCCGGTGGTTCCGCGGCGCGCTCGGGGAGCCCACGGAGGCCCAGGACGGCGCCTGGCGCGCCCTCCGGCGCGGTGACGACACCCTGGTCATCGCCCCCACCGGGTCCGGCAAGACGCTCGCCGCATTCCTCTCCGCCCTCGATTCGCTCCTCTTCCCCCCGGCCGCTCCGGATCCGGCACCGGCCGGTGCGCCTGCGCGCAGCGTGTCGGTGCTTTACATCTCCCCGCTCAAGGCGCTCGGCACCGATGTGCGCCGCAATCTGTCGGCCCCGCTCGTCGGCATCGAGCAGGCCGCTGCCCATGAGGGCGCGGAGAGCCGACCGGTGCGCATCGGCGTGCGCACCGGCGACACCCCGGCCGCCGAGCGGCGCCGCCTCGTCACCGACCCGCCCGACATCCTCATCACCACGCCGGAATCCCTCTTCCTCATGCTCTCCTCCGCCGCACGGTCGAGCCTCACGGGAGTGCGGACCGTGATCATCGACGAGATCCACGCCCTCGCCGGCTCCAAGCGGGGTGCGCACCTCGCGCTCTCCCTCGCCCGCCTCGACGCCCTGGTGTCCGGCGACGAGGAGCGGAGCGCACCCCAGCGGGTCGGCCTGTCGGCGACCGTGGAGCCCGCCGAGGAGGTCGCGGCGATCCTCGGCCGCGGCGGATCCGACCTCCCGACAATCGTCCGCCCGCCGTCCGCGAAGACCTGGGACCTGAGCATCCGGGTGCCGGTCGGCGACTTCTCCGCCATCGATCCCCCGGAGGACGCCGAGGAGGACGAGGCCGTCTCCGGCACGATCTGGCCGCATGTCGAGCGCGCGGTGCTCGACCGGATCGAGGAGCACCGGTCCACGATCGTGTTCGTCAACTCGCGCCGTCAGGCGGAGAAGCTCACCACCGCGCTCAACCGCCTCCATGCCCGCCGCGGCGCTGCCGCCGACGGCCATCCGGTCGCGGGCGATCCGGCAGGGAGCGACCCGACCGACCGATCGGAACCGGCGGGCCGGGACGCGGACGGCGATCTCGTCCGGGCCCATCACGGCTCGATGTCCAAGGAGCGGCGCATCGAGATCGAGGAGGCGCTCAAGTCCGGGACGCTGCGCTGCGTGGTGGCGACGAACTCGCTCGAGCTCGGCATCGACATGGGTGCTGTGGACCTCGTCATCCAGATCGAGACCCCGCTGTCGGTCGCGAGCCTGCTCCAGCGCGTGGGACGGGCCGGCCACCGGGTGGGAGACGTCTCGCGCGGCATCGTCCACCCCCTCCACGCGGCCGACGCGCTGCGGGCAGCCGTCACCGTCGAGGAGGCCCTCGCCGGACGCATCGAACCCCTGCAGATCCCCCGCAACGCCCTCGATGTCCTCGCCCAGCACACCGTGAGCGCGGCCCTCGACGGCGAGCTCGATGTCGAGGACTGGTACGCGCTGGCATGCCGTGCCCACCCCTTCGCCACCCTGCCACGGTCGGCCTTCGATGCAGTGGTCGACCTGCTCACCGGCCGCTACCCCTCGACATCGTTCTCCGATCTGCGCCCGCGCCTCGTCCTCGACCGCGAGCGCGGAGTGCTCGAGGCGCGGCCCGGCGCGCAGCGGGTGGTGGTGACCTCCGGCGGCACCATCCCCGACCGCGGCCTGTTCCCCGTGTACCTCATGACGAGTGCGGAGGACGACCAGGCCAGGCGGGTCGGCGAGCTCGACGAGGAGATGGTGTACGAATCCCGCCGCGGCGATGTGATCACGCTCGGCACGAGCGCCTGGCGCATCGAGGAGATCACCCATGACCGGGTGCAGGTGTCCCCCGCTCCCGGCCTCGCCGGGCGGATCCCGTTCTGGCGGGGCGAGGGCGCCGGCCGTCCCCTGCAGACCGGGCAGTCGATCGCCGGCTTCATGGCGAGGCACGCGGGGAGGTCCGCGGCCGAGATCATGGCCGAGTCGCCGCAGCTCGGACTCGATGAGAACGCCGCCCGCGCGATCTCCGCGCTGCTGTCCGAGCAGCTCGAGTCCACCGGGGCGGTCCCCGGCCCCGACCGGGTGCTCGTGGAGCGGTTCCGCGATGAGCTCGGCGACTGGCGGGTGGTGCTGCACTGCCCGCTCGGGCAGCGGATCACCGGCCCGTGGGCGCTCGCGGTCCAGGCCCGGGTGGAGGAGCGCTACGGCCTCGACGGCCAGGTCATGGCGGCCGACGACGGCATCGTGCTGCGGATCCCCTACGGCGAGGAGGCTCCCGGCGCCGACCTGTTCTGGTTCACCCCGGAGGAGGCCGACCACCTCGTCCGCGAGCGCATCGGCGGCTCCGCGCTCTTCGCGTCCCGGTTCCGGGAGGCCGCCGCCCGCGCCCTGCTCCTGCCGCGCCGGAATCCGAGCTCCCGCTCCCCGCTGTGGCAGCAGCGCAAGCAGGCCGCCCAGCTCCTCGAGGCGGCGAGCCCGCACCCGCAGTTCCCCATCATGCTCGAGGCGGCCCGCGAATGTCTCCAGGACGTCTACGATCTGCCCGCCCTCCTCGACCTGCTCGGGCGCCTCGAATCCGGGCGGGTCACCGTGCACGAGGCGGAGACGGCCGAGCCCTCCCCGCTCGCCCGGTCCCTGCTGTTCGGCTACCTCGCCCAATTCATCTACGATGCCGACGCCCCGCTCGCCGAGCGCCGCAGCGCCGCGCTCGCCCTCGACCCGGGGATGCTCGCCGAGCTGCTCGGCACCACGAGCCTCCGCGAGCTCCTCGACCCCGCGACGATCGACGCGGTGCACCGGCAGCTGCGCGGTCTCGATGAGCGGTCCCGTCTGCGCTCCCCCGAGCACCTCGCCGATGCCCTGCGTCGCCTCGGACCCCTCTCACGGGAGGAGATCGCGCAGCGGTGCGCGGACGACGGCGGCGTCACGGCCGACGCGCTCGCCGATGCGCTCGTCGACCGGCATCGCGCGATCCGGCTGCGGATCGCGGGCACCGAGCGGGTGGCGATCATCGAGGACGTCGCGCTCCTGCGCGACGGGCTCGGGGTGAGCCTGCCGCCGGGCCTCCCGGGTTCCCTCCTCGAGCCCGTCCCGCAAGCCGCCGAGCAGGTGGTGACCCGGTGGGCCCGGACCCGCGGCCCGTTCACCGGCACGCAGATGGCCGAGGACCTGGGCCTCGCCCCCTCCCTCGCCGAGCTCCTGCTCGAACGGATCGCCGCCGCCGGAGAGCTCCGACAGGGGGAGTTCATCCCGGGTCGGACCGGACAGGAGTGGGTGAGTCCCGAGGTGCTCACCCGGATCCGCCGCGCGAGCCTCGCGGCCACCCGGGCGGAGATCACCCCGGCCGAGGGCGCGGCCTACGCGGTGCTGCTCTCCCGCTGGCAGCAGGTCGACGGGGCACCTCTGCGCGGGGAGGACGGCGTGCTCACCGTGCTCGACCAGCTCGCAGGCGTGACCCTGCCGCTGTCGGTCTGGGAGTCGCAGGTGCTGCCGGCCCGCGTGCGGGACTACCAGCCGGCGCTGCTCGACCGGCTGCTCCAGTCCGGCGAGGTGCAGTGGACCGCGCACGGCCGGCTCGGCACCCGCGATGCGCAGATCCGCCTCCACCTCACGGACTCGCTGCCGCTCAGCCTCGATGCCGACCGGCTCGCCGAGAGCGCCGGCGAGCTCCCCGAGGGAGGCCTGGCCGCGCGCAGCCTCGCACTGCTCCGCAGCACCCCGGGAGCCCTCCGCTTCTCCGAGATCCTCTCCGGCCTCGGCGCGCACGAGGGCGACGCCGTCACCGGTCCCGACCTCGCCGCCGCCCTCACCGAGCTCGCCCACGCGGCTCTCGTGACCTGCGACGCCTTAGCACTCCCCCGCGAATGGCTCCGGGGAGCGCCCGGCGGCGGCGCGCACAACGCGCGGTCGGGCGGGGTGTCAGCGCGCCGGCGTTCGCGTCCGGGCCGGCGCGGGGCGGCCCGGCTGTCCGCTGCGCTGCGGAGCGGGGGTCTCGCCGGCTCCGGCGGCATCGGCGACCGGTTCGTCGCGCACGGCGCCGGGCCATTGAGCGCGGAGCCGGGCTGGACCGGGGTCGGCATCGGCGCGGGCCGCTGGTCCGCGGTGTCCGTGGCACCCCTCGAGCCCACCGCGCGCTCGGTGGCTCTCTCCGGCCTGCTGCTCGACCGCCACGCGGTGCTCACCCGGGGTGCCCTCACCGTCGAGGACATCCCCGGTGCGTTCTCCGCGGTGTACCGGACCCTGCGGGCGATGGAAGAGGCCGGCGATGCGCGGAGAGGATACTTCATCGATGGCCTGGGAGCCTCCCAGTTCGCCGCGACCGAGGCGATCGACCGGCTGCGGGGCGCCGAGCGCGAGCTGCGCGATCCGCGCCGCTCCCCCGTCACGGCGGTGCTCGCCGCCACCGACCCGGCGAATCCCTACGGTGCCGCCCTGCTCTGGCCTCCGGTGCCGGGGACGGAACACCCGCCCGCCGACGACGGCGCCGCCGGCGGGACCGGGGAACGCGAGGGCGACCGGAGTCGGACGCTCCCCCGGCCGGCACGCCGGGCCGGCGCCCTCGTCGTCCTCATCGACGGCGCCCCCGCGGCGTTCAGCGACGCCGGCGGCCGGAGTCTGCTGTGGTGGGCCGACGGCGAGCGCACCGAGCTCGCCGCCCGGCTCATCGTCGAGGCCGTCGGCGCGCGGAGCATGCTCCCCCTGCTGTCGATCGAGCGGATCAACGGTGAGGGCCTGGCGGCCCCCGGGGTCGCGCACGTGATCGCCGCGCTGCGGGACGCGGGCGCCTACCGCTCCCCGAAGGCGGTGCGCGTGCGCGCCGGGGACCTCGCACGGACCGGAGGCCGAGGTGCCTGAAGGTGACACGGTCTTCCGGCAGTGCGCGGTGCTCCACGCCGCGCTCGCCGGTGCGCGCCTGTCCCGCGGCGAGCTGCGCGTGCCCCGCCACGGTGCGGTGGACCTCGGCGGCTGGGAGGTGCTCGAGGTGCGGCCGCGCGGGAAGCACGTGCTCATCCGCATGCGCGGACCCGCACCGGAGCGTCGCCTGCTCACCCTGCACTCGCACCTGGTCATGGACGGGACCTGGCGCGTGCGCAGCGACGGCCGCCTGCGCTCGCCGCGCGACGAGGGGCGCGCCGACGCCCGGGGCAAGGCGCCGCACACGGCGCGCATCATCCTCGAGGGCGTCCGTCCCGATGGCCGCGCGGTGAGCGCCTCCGGACTCGATGTGCAGCAGGTGCGGCTCGTGCCCACCGGCCGGGAGTCCGAGCTCGTGGGGCACCTCGGTCCGGACCTGCTCGATCCGGACTGGCGACCCGAGCACACCGCGCGGGCGGCGGCGAACCTCGAGGAGGCGGGCCGGCGCGCGCTCGGCATCGCGCTGCTCGATCAGCGGATCATGGCGGGCATCGGCAACGTCTACCGCTCGGAGATCTGCTTCCTCGAGCGGCTGCATCCCCGCGCACCGGTGTCGGCGCTGCCCGACCCGGCGGCGACGGTCGAGCTCGCCCGCCGGCTGCTGCGGATCAACCGGGACCGGACGCGGCGGACGACCACCGGCGGGGCGCTCGGTCGCGAGGGCGGCCTGTGGACCTACGGCAGACTCGGCCGGCCGTGCCGACGCTGCGGGACCCGCATCGTCCGCGAGTACCTCGGCGATCCGCTCCGCGCCGACCACGGCGAGCGCTCGGTGTACCTCTGCCCGCGATGTCAGGCGCTGCCGGACGAGGCGTTCGTGCAGAGCGTGTCATAAGCGCGTCATCGGCCCTGCAACGCGGGTGAATGACGAAGGCCCCTCACCTGTTTGACCAGGTGAGGGGCCTTCTCTCGTGGCGGGGGGAGGATTTGAACCTCCGACCTCCGGGTTATGAGCCCGGCGAGCTACCGAACTGCTCCACCCCGCGATGCGCTCTCAACTATACGTGAACGCAGGGTGGCCACCAAATCGACGGCAGGTGATCTGGCTCACCGCAGAACCGGCGGGGCGACCGGCCGGAATCCCTCGCGGGACGACCGGATCAGCCCTCCCCGCCCTCGGACGGAGCCGCGTCCTCGCCCTCGGCGGGGGCCTCCTCACCGGCGGCTCCCTCCTCGGCCTCGATCGCCTGCTCGAGCGCCTGGCGGAGCCGCTCCTGCGCTTCGCCGTAGGCGGCGAAGTCGCCGTCCTGGAGGGCGCGGTCGGCGTCCTCCATGGCGTTCCGGGCATCCTCGAGCGCCTGCTGCACCGACTCGTCGGGCTGGTCGGCGCCGGCGTCACCGGCACCGCCGGCCTCCCCGTCCTCGGTCGGCTGACCGGCCTGTCCGGCGTCACCGGCCTGCACGCCGGAGTCGCCGCCGAACACCTGGTCGAGCGCCTCGTCGAGGGTCGGCGCGAAGCCGATCTCCTCACCGAAGGCCACGAGCACGCGCTGGAGCACCGGGTACGAGGTCTCGCCCGCCGAGCGGACGTAGACCGGCTGCACGTAGAGCAGGCCGCCGGCCACCGGCAGGGTGAGCAGGTTGCCGTTCTGCACCTCGGACTCGCCCTGCCGCAGCAGGTTGAGGCTCGTCTGCACCTCGGGCTCGGTGTTGAAGTTGTTCTGCGCCTGGCCCGGACCGGGGAACGTCGTGTTCCGCGGCAGCTGGAGGAGCCGGAGCTTGCCGTACTCCTCGCTCGGCACGCCCTCCTCGGATCCGGCGTCCGCGGACGCCGCGAGGAAGCCGGTGAGGTTGTTGCGCGTCTGCCCGTTCGACTGCCGCGGGATGAACGACGACGTCAGCGAGAACGACGGCGTCTCCTGCGTCGGCATCCGCAGCGTGAGGTAGTACGGCGGCTGCACGAGCTCACGCTCGGCGTTGACCGTCGGGTCGAGCGGCTGCGTCCAGAAGTCCTGGCCGGTGTAGAACGAGTTCGCATCCTCGACGTGGTACTGCGTGAGCAGCGAGCGCTGCACCTTGAAGAGGTCCTCGGGATAGCGCACGTGGCTCATGAGGTCGGCGCTCATCGCCGACACCGGCTGCACGAGATCCGGGAAGATCTTCATCCACGACTGGAGGACCGGGTCCTCGTCGTCCCACGCGTAGAGGTCCACCGAGCCGTCGAACGCGTCGACGGTGACCTTGACCGAGTTGCGGATGTAGTTGACCTGCTGGGGCGGGAGCGCCTGGGTCGTGCCCGCGCGCTCGGTGTTCGAGTCCTGCGTCGCCTCCTGGAGGACCTGCGGCGTCGAGTACGGGTACTCCGGCGAGGTGGTGTACGCGTCGAGGATCCACTGGATCCTCCCGTCGATGACCGCCGGGTAGGGATCGCCGTCGACCTCGAGGAAGGGGGCGACGCGCTGCACCCGCTCGCGCGGATTGCGCTCGTAGAGGATCTGCGACTCCGCGTTGAGCGCATCGGAGAGGACGATCTGCTCGTCCTGGAACTTGATCGCGTAGAGGAGCTGGTGGAAGAACGACCCCACAGCGGGTCCGCCGTCGCCGGCGAAGGTGTTGTACACCTGGGCCGAGCCGTCCTCCCCGTCGGCCGGGTAGTCGATCTCGCGCGGCTCCGCGCCCTCCGGCGCACCGACGATCGAATAGCGCGGGGAGCGCTCCCCGAAGTAGATCCGCGGCTCGTACTCGCCGAGCTCGCCGGTGGGCGGGATGTTCGCCTCGAGGAACGCCGGCTGGCCGTCGTTGCCCTGGCGGTTGCCGTAGGCGGCGACGACGCCGAACCCGTGGGTGTAGACGACCGCCTGGTTGAGCCAGGAGGAATCCGCCTGCGACCCCGGGTTGAGCTCGCGGAGTGCGATCACGGTGTCCTGCATCTGGCCGTCGATCTCATAGCGGTCGACGTCGAGCTGCTCGGGGAACCCGTAGAAGGGCCGCTGCTGCTGGAGCTGGCGGAAGGTGTCGGACACGAGGTTGGGATCGAGGAGGCGGACCGAGGCCGCGGTCTCGGCATCCGCGCGGAGAGCACCGGGCTCTCCCTCGACGGTCGGGGTGTACGGGATGACCTCGACCTCGCTGATCCCGTAGGCGTGCCGGGTGGCGTCGATGTTGCGCTGGATGTACTCGTTCTCGAGGCTCTGCTCCGAGGGCTGGACCTGGAACTGCTGCACCGTCGCCGGCAGGCCGATGATCGCGATGCCGCCGAGCACGATGAGCACGATGACCGACACGATCGACAGCTTCCAGACGTTCGCGAAGGCGTTGGCGGCGAACAGCGCGGCCACCGCCACGGTCGCGATCGCGACGATGAGCATCGCCGGCAGGGTGATGTTGTCCCCGGTGTAGGTCGCGCCGGTGACGATCCCCGCAGTGTTCGTGAGGTTCTCGTACCGGAGGATGAAGAGGCGCCCGGCCTGGACGAGCAGGAGCAGCGCGGCGGTCACGGCGAGCTGCACGCGGGCGGTCTTCGTCAGGTGGAGACCGCGCTCCTCCCCCGGCCGGATCCCGCCGAACAGGTAGTGCGCGACGACCGAGGCGATGAAGGCGAGCAGCGTGACCATGCCGATGAAGTCGAGTGCGACCCGCACCATCGGGAGGATGAAGACGTAGAAGGACACGTCGTGCCCGAACTGCGGGTCGGCGGTGCCGAACGCGGTGGGGTTGAGCACGAGGAGCGCCTGCTGCCAGGCCGCGGACAGCGCGACCCCACCGAGCAGGCCGAGCACCGCCGGCAGCGCCAGGGTCATGGCGCGCCGCAGCGGCTCCACCGCCTCGCGATAGCGGTCGAGGTTCTCCTGGCGCGGGGTGACCGGGGCGTACACCGGGCGGTTGCGGTGGGCGATGCGCAGGCAGAACCACACCGGGACCGCCATGACGAGGAAGCCGATGACGAACAGCACCGCCTTGGCGATCCATTCCGTCGCGTAGACCGAGAGCACGCCGAGCTGGTCGAACCACAGCACCTCGGTGTAGACCTGCGCGAAGATGACGAACAGCACGAGCAGCACCGCGACGGCGATGATCGTGAGCACGAGGGGCGAGGGCTTCTTCGGCGTGCGGCCGGCCGTCCGGCCTCCGGGTGGGGCGGCGAAGGTCACGCGTGTCCTTTCATAGCGGTGGTGGACATCATCGGGTCGTCGCGTCCTCGCAGGACGGCAGGTCCCCGGTGCGGTCCGCGGCGATGTCCTCGACCGCGGTGTGGGCTTGGGAGAGGGTGTCGATGCGCACGATGGTCATCCGGTCGGCGCCGCGGGCGCCGAGCACCTCGGCGCAGTTGTCGGCCGGCGAGAGGAAGAACTCGGCCCCGGATTCGGCGGCGGCGGACACCTTCTGGCGCGCGCCGCCGATCGGCGAGACCTCGCCGGCCGGCGTGATCGCCCCGGTGCCGGCGATCGCCCGGTCCCCGGTGAGATCGCCGGGCGTGAGCTCGTCGATGATCGCGAGGGCGAAGATCGTGCCGGCCGAGGGGCCGCCGATCCCGTCGACGTTGAACGTCACGTCGAAGGGGAAGTCGAAGTCCTGGACCATGGAGATGCCGATCATCGGCTGCCCGTGCGTCTCCGCGGGGACGACCTCGACCTCGAGGGGCTCGCCGCCCCGCTCGAGACCGAGGACCACGGATTCCGCGGACCGCACGGTCTCCCCGACCGTCTGCGCGGCGGTCTCGTCGCCGCCGAGGTCCGTGCCGTTGACGGCGGTGATGACGTCACCGGGCTCCACCCGGCCGTCCGCGGGCGAACCGGCGACGACCTCGGAGACGGCGATGACGGTCCGGTAGTCGATGTCGAGCTCGCCGAGCGCGGCGGCCGTCGCGGTGTCCTGCGAGGAGGCCATCTCCGCCTCGTTCTGCCCGGTGACGTCGTCGCGCGTGGTGGTGAGGGGGTAGTAGGCCTCGGTCGGGACGACGGTGTCCTCCGCGGAGACGACGGAGCGCAGCACCTGCGAGGCGTTGAGGTCGCGGCCGGGTCCGCCGGCGACGGCCACGGTGAGGAGGTCGAGCCTGCCCTCGGCCTCGTAGGTCTCAGTGCCGGTGATGGTGATGAGGTCCTCGCCCTCGACGGGAGCGAGCGTGTTGACCACGGGCCCGGGCATCTGGATGAGGTACGGAACCGGCACGAGCGCGGCGACGAGGACGAGCGCGTAGGTGAGGATCCCGGACACGACGGCTCCGTCGGCCCGCTTCCGGCGCGGCTTCCCGGGTGCCTCGGGGCCGGACACGGCAGGCTCAGTCACGCAGGGGTTCCTTTCGGGTTCGGCTCTAGAGCAGTGTAGAGCACCCCGATCACGGCGGCCCAATCGCGACCGGCCCCGCGCACTGCCCGGGACCGCGGGCCGGCAGGACGTCCCGGGAGCCGACTCAGCGGACAGCGAACACCGGCGATTCGCGAGCGCGGTTCGGAAGGTTCGATCAGCTTCCCTCGTTAGGCTTCACAGCAAGAGATTCGACCCACCCGTCAGCGACCGAGGGAACGGCATGACCGACAAGAACCGCGAAGGCGACCAGCCCGACGACAACAACGACCCGCTCGGCAACATCTTCGGGATGTTCTTCGGACCCGGCGGGCAGTTCGGCGGCACCTTCGGACAGCAGGGTTCCGGCGGCGGTTCCGGTGCATCCGGCCCCGCAGGACTCCCCTTCGACCCTGCGATGCTCGGCGGCATCATGCAGCAGCTCCAGGGGATGCTCGGCGGCGGCTCGAACGCCGGCGGGATGCGGGCAGCGGAGCAGCGGATCCCCCAGCCGGACCCGGAGATCACCGAGGACGTGTCCCGGGCCGCCCACGACGCGTTCCGCCTCGCTGAGCTCTGGCTCGAGAACGTCACCCCCTCGGCGATCGGCGTCCCCGAGGCGATCGCCCTCACCCGCCGCGAATGGGTCGAGCAGACCTTCGAGGGCTGGCAGCGGCTCGTCAAGCCCGTCCAGTCGAACATGTCGAGCGCGCTGTCGGCGAGCATCGCCGAGCAGGCGCCCGAGGAGCTCAAGCCGATGCTCGCCGGCGCCGGCCAGATGTTCGCATCGATGAGCGACTCGATGTTCGGCCTGCAGCTCGGCGAGGCGCTCGGCGCGCTGTCGGGCTCCGTCCTCAGCGGCACCGAGCACGGGCTCCCGCTCGTCAAGGGCCAGCGGCCAGCGCTCGTCGAGGCGAACATCACCGGCGCCGCCTCGGAGCTCGGGGTCGAGGCCACCGAGCTGCGGATCTACCTCGCCGTGCGCGAGCTCGCGCTCCTGTGGCTGTTCAAGCGCGCCCCGTGGCTCGCGGGCCATGTCGAGACGGCTCTGAGCAAGTACGCCTCCGGCATCGAGATCGATCTCGAGCGCATCCAGGGCATGGCCGGTCAGATGGATCCGAGCCGCCTCCAGGAGATGAGCGAGGAGATCCGGCAGGGGCTGTTCCACCCGCAGCCGACCGCGGAGCAGAAGCAGGCGCTCGCGAGCGTGCAGAACCTCCTGTCGGTGGTCGCCGGCTGGGCCGATGTCGTCACCTACGAGGCCTGCGAGGCACTCGGTTCGCGCAGCGCGATCCGGGAGGCCCTGCGCGCCCGCCATGCCACCGAGGGCAGCGCGGACCGGACCTTCGCCGACCTCGTCGGCCTCGACCTGCGGCCCGCTCGGCTCCGTGACGCCGCGGCGCTCTTCTCCTACCTCGAGCAGTCCGAGGGCGCCGAGGCGCGGGACGCGGTCTTCAACCACCCCGATCTCCTCCCGACGACCCAGGACCTCGACGATCCGCTCGGCTACCGCGAACGGCGTGCTCAGGAATGGACCTCCGACTCCTCGATGGACGAGGCGCTGGCCCGGCTGCTCGCGGACGAGGCCGGACCGGGAACCGCTGATTCCGGATCCGCTCCGGCCGACGGATCCCGGACCGATGCAGCCGACGACTCCGGGACCGGAGCTGATGGCTCCGGTTCCGGAGAGGGCGGCTCCGGCACCGCGGCGGACGGCACGGACGACAGCGGCCCCGAGGACGGCGAGGACCGCTCAGCGGGCCCGTCGAGCTGATGCGCGCACACCTCGCCGACCGGGAGCTCCGCTCCTGGCCGGCCCCTGCGGACCGCATCGACGAGCGCGAGGCGGCACTCGCCTTCCTCTCCGAGCACGGTGATGCCGCGCTCCGGCGCACGGGCGGGGCCGAGCACTTCACGGCGAGCTGCGTCGTGTTCGACCTCGCCGCGAGCCGCGTGCTCCTCCACCATCATCGGAAGGCCGACGCCTGGGGACAGTTCGGCGGTCACATCGAGGATTCCGACGCGGGCCTCCGCCCGGCCGCCGAGCGCGAATGCCTCGAGGAATCCGGGCTCGCCGCGGTGGACTGGCTCTCCCCCGCACCGGTCGACCTCCACGTGCACGCGCTGCCGTCGGCCTTCGGCACCTGCCGCGTCCACCGGGACGTCGTCTACGCCGCGATCGCGAGTGCGGACGCGCAGGTGAGCGCCTCGCCGGAGTCGCACGCCGTCGCCTGGTTCGATCTCGCGGCACTCCCGGAGAACATCCTCCCCGACCTGCCGGATCGACTCCCCCGGCTGTTCGCGCTCACCGCGGACGCCCGTTCCGCGGCCGGCTCCGCCGAGCACTGACGACGCTCAACCCGCAGTGCCGGCCCGACACGGCGCACCACAGCGCCCGCACTGCCCCCGGGTCGCGCGGGTCGCCGGTTCGGACGCCCGAGGATCAGTTCCCCGGTTCGCCGACGCCCCCCGCGGCGGCTTCGCCGTAGGAAAAGCCGGAGAGGAAGATCTCCGCCCGGTCCGTGTCCGGATGGCGACGGGTGAGAGCGTCGAACGCCGCGGAGTGGTCCGGGACCCGCAGATGGGCGAGCTCGTGGACGAGGACGGACTCGAGGACCCAGCGCGGCACCTCGCGCAGCCGGTCGGACACCCGGATCGACCGCGTCGCCGAGGTCGCCGAGGCGAACCGCCGGCGCTGGTTCGCCACCCAGCGCACGGAGCTCGGGGCCACACCGTCGTCGAAGTAGCGGTCGTTGAGCTCGGCGGCGAGCACCTCGAGGTCCGCATCGCCGCGCGGAACCGCCGCGGCACGCCGTTCGAGGCGGGCGATGAGCGCTCCGATGTCCGCCGCATGACGCCGGACGTCGTAACGGGCGGGCACGGCGACGAGATAGGCACCGTGCTGCCGACTCACCGAGATCGTCTTCCGCCGCCGGGCCGAACGGCGGACGGCGATGGACCCGGAGTCGAGAGCTGCGATGACCTCTGCTGCTTCCATGCGATCCACCCTAGAGGGCGGCGCGGACACGGCCCGCCGGTTCCCGCGATGAGCGACACGCCGATGAGCGAAGAAAATTTCCGAGCCCGGACCGCACCTCGGCCCTCCGGGGAGCTGCACGGGTGCGAATCGCCGGTTCCACCGGGCGGGATCGAGCACGGTCCGAACCTCGTCGCACCGGATCTCCACATGCCCGTCCACAGGCGGGGCCGCAGTCATCAACAGGATCTCCCCGCTTGTGCACAGGGGCGGGTCCGAGCGGTGTTGACGGCATCGCGCGACCGCGCATACTTTGAGGAGTCAGACCCCCGGAAAACCCGGGTTTCATGGGCAAGGGGAAGGCTCATGACACACCGAGCGCGGCTGGGGGTCTCCACCGGGCAGGGCGGTCGGCACATGCGGATCCGATGATCGGCAGCCGTTCCGACCCTGCCCGGTCCCGTCCTCCCCGGCACCGTCCGACCGCGGTTGTCCACAGGTTCTCCCCAGGGCTGTCGGACCCCGCCCGCACCTCGGTACCCTCCGGAGCAGGAGGTGGTTGACCGGTGTATCAGCTCTACCATTCGGTCCCGGTGGTGTGGCGCAGCGATCGCTGCGTGCAGTTCGGGATCGACGAACCGATCCTCATCGACGGGCTGACCCCGCCCGACACCGAACTCGTCTCCGTGCTCCGGATGGGGATCGGCGTCGACGACTTCTTCGACCGCGCCGCGCACCTCGGCGTCTCCGCGGCACGGGCTTCGTCCCTCCTCGCCCTGCTCGACGAGGCCGGCGCGCTCGTGCCGATCGGCCCGCGCTCGACCACCCGCCTCCCGACGGTCCACGTCGACCCGGTCGCGGCGACCCTCGGCATCCCGCCGGCGCAGGTCGCGGAGCCCCTCACCGCCGCTCCGGTGCTCGTCTCCGGCCCGTTCGCCCGACAGCTCCTCCCCGTCCTCGTCGCCGCGGGATTCGAGGCGTCCCCGATCGACCGCGTCGAGGACGCCGCCGCCCACCGCTCCCCCGTCGTCGTGCTCACCGGGGTGTGGGTGGAGGACGCGGTGTCCGCGGCCTGCCTCGTCGAGAACGGGATCACCCACCAGCAGGTCGTCGTCGGTCAGTCCGGCGCGACGATCTCCCACGTCGTGGTCCCCGGAGTCACCCCGTGCACCCGCTGCCGGGTGCTCCGGCGGACAGACGAGGACGCCGACTGGTTCCTCGCCTGGCGGTCCCTGTGGCGGCAGGCGCCGCAGCCGGCCCGCACCGACCCGGTGCTCGGCACCCTGGCGATGGCGCACGCCGCGCTCGTGCTGCGCAGTCATCTGCTCGGCGGACGGCCTGTCCCCGTCGATGCCGTCGTCACCCTGCCCGACGGCGCGGTGACGGAGACGGAGGTCGAATTCCACGACTCCTGCGACTGCCGGATCCCGGTGGCCGGCACCGTCGACGTGTCCGCCTGAGCTCGCGGCGGCCGCGGGTCAGGTTTCCGCGTGCCGCTCGACGAGGGCGAGGATCTCGGTGCCGTACAGCTCGTGCTTCACCGGGCCGATCCCGGGGATCCGCTCCATGTCCGCCGCGGTCCGCGGCCTGACCTCGGCGATCGCATTGACCGTCGCGGTGGTGAGCACCATGTACGCCGGCACCCGCATGTGCTCGGAGCGCTCACGGCGCCATTCGAGCAGGGCGGCGAGCAGACGCTCGTCGACCTCGGCCGGGCAGTGCCCGCACCGCTCGAGCTTCTGCTCGACCGCGGAAACGAGGACCCTGCCGCAGCGGCGGCACTGCTGCGGAGCGGGTCGCGGACGCGCACTGCGCGCTCCGGCGCCCCCGACGGCCTGCGGACGCTTCCCGCCGGCACCCTGCATCTCTCCGACGAAGCGCGACGGCGAGCGCCGCGCGCGGCTGCCCTCCTGGCGGGAGAGCGACCAGCTCAGCGACAGCTCGGTGCGGGCCCGGGTGAGCGCGACGTAGAACAGGCGTCGCTCCTCGGCGACCGCTGCCGGGGTGCGGGCGAAGCTGATCGGCAGCAGGCCCTCGGACAGGCCGACGAGGTGGACGCTCTCCCATTCCAGGCCCTTCGCGGCGTGGACCGAGGCGAGGGTGACGCCGTTGACCGGCGGTGCGAACTGGTGCTCCTGCCGGTCGGCGAGCTCCGCGAGGAAGTCCGGGAGGGGGACGGGCAGCTCCGAGTCCCGCTGGATCGTCGCCGCGAGGTCGACGAGGGCGTTGAGCGACTCCCAGCGCTCCCGCGCCGCACCGGTGCCCGCCGGCGGCTGCGGTGCCCAGCCGATCGCGTCGAGCACCTCGCCGACGACCGTGTCGAGAGCCCCCGGGCCGCGGGTCGCCGCCGAGGCGCGCAGCAGCGCGATGCCCTCCTTGACCTCGCGTCGGGCGAAGAAGCGCTCGCCGCCGCGCAGAACATAGCCGACTCCGCGGCGCGCGAGCGCGTCCTCGAAGGCCTGGCTCTGGCCGTTGGTGCGGAACAGCACCGCGATGTCGGAGGCCCGGCGCCCGCCGGCGATCTCCCCGGCGATCCGCGCGGCCACCGCCTCGGCCTCGGCCCGGTCATCGGCGTACTCGGTGAAGCGCGGCGGCGGGCCGTTCCGCCCGGTGCCGCGGAGCACGAGGGGCGTCCGGCCGGTGCGGGCGAGGACGGCGTTCGCGGCCTGGACGATCTGCTCGGTCGACCGGTAGTTGCGGACGAGCGACACCGTCCGGGCACCCGGCAGGCGCGACGGGAGTCGGTGGAGGAACGAGTCGGTGGCACCGGCGAAGGTGTAGATCGTCTGCGCCGGATCCCCGACGACGCACAGCGACTCCCGGCGTCCGACCCAGCGCATGAGCAGGTCGTACTGGACCGGGGAGACGTCCTGGAACTCGTCGACGACGAAATGACGGTACTGGCCGTGGATCCGCGCGGCGATGTCCTCGCGGGTCGCGAGCAGTCCGGTGAGGGTGAGGAGGATGTCCTCGAAGTCGAGCAGCCGGCGGCGGGACTTGATCTCGCTGTAGGAGCGCATGATCTGCTCCATCCCGGCCGGAGTGATGCCGGCGGGGAGCTCTCGCGATGCGGCCTGCTCGACGTAGTCGTCGACGGCGAGCAGGGAGACCGCGGCGTACTCGATCTCGGCGGCGACGTCGCGCACCGTCTCCCGCTCGACCTCGAAGCCGGCCTCCGCCATCGCCCGCGCGAGGATGCCGGACTTCTGACCGAGGAGCTCCGGGAACGGGCCTTCGGCGAAGGAGTCCCAGAAGAAGCGCAGCTGCCGCAGCGCCGCGGAGTGGAACGTCCGGGCCTGCACCCCGGGCACCCCGAGGGCGCGCAGGCGGGAGCGCATCTCGCCGGCGGCCTTGGCGGTGAAGGTCAGTGCGAGGACGTGCTGGACGGACAGCGCACCGGTCGCCGCGCCGTACGCGATCCGGTGGGTCATCGCCCGGGTCTTGCCCGTCCCGGCCCCGGCGAGGACGACGAGCGGCCCGGACACGTGCTCGGCGACGCGGCGCTGTTCGGGATCGAGGTGCTCGAGGAGCGCGTCGGCGTCGGCCGGGAGCAGCGGACCGGGTGAGGGAGAGGATGCACCGACTGCCGCAGGTGGTCCGGCGGTCATGAATCCCCGGCGAGCCAGGCGGACAGGATCTGCCCGGCGATGGACACCTCACCGGGCACCCACACGGTCTTCGCCGCGACCTCCGCGGCGAGCTCCTCCCGGGTGAACCAGCGCACCCGGGTGATCTCGTCGCCGTCGGCCCGGGTGTCCATCGAGGTCGCCTCCGCGGTGAAGCCGAGCATGAGCGAGGACGGGAAGGGCCACGGCTGCGAGCCGACGTACGCGGGACGCACGCAGTCGACCCCCGCCTCCTCCCAGACCTCGCGGATGACCGCGGCCTCGAGGGTCTCCCCGGGCTCGACGAAGCCGGCGAGGAGCGAATAGCGGTCCGCGGGCCACTGGGCGTTGTTCCCGAGCAGGAGGCGCTCGGTGCCGGAGTCGTCGGTGTGGACGACGGCCATGATGACGGCGGGGTCGGTGCGCGGGAAGTGCTCGCTGCCGGTGTGCGGGTCCTGCCTCACCCAGCCGCCGTGCATCGGCACGGTGGGTGATCCGTTGCGGGGCGAATGGGTGTGCGTCCGGTGCCAGTTGCCGACCGCCACGAGGGCGCACGCGAGACCGATGTCGAGATCGCCGAGCTCGGTCGCGACGTGCCGCAGGTCGAGCCACGTCGGATCGGAGACGTGGATGCCGGTCGCCGGACCGTCGAGGAGGTCCTCGGCATCGCGGTCGCGATCAGCGGCGAGACGGGAGTCCACCTCCGAACGCCCGGCGTCGTCGAGGTCGATGCCGATGTAGTCGGTGCCCTCCGCGTCGGTGCCGAGGTACACCTGGGTGCCGGTGGCGGGGGCGTCCGCGGCATCGACGGTGAACAGCCGGCCGGAGGCGATGAGGACGTAGCCCCGGTGGGCGAGCACACCCCGGGTGCCGGTGCGGGCCCACACCTCCGAGAGATCCCCGTCGGTGCCGCGGGACAGGTGGTTGCGGCGCACGTCGCTGCGCGCCAGGCTGGCCGGTTCGAGGAGCGGGAGTGGTCTCATGCGCTCCACGATAGCGAACGCGCCGGACACGTCCGGGTCCCGCGAATCACCGGGGCGCGGCCCGTGCGGTTCGTCGCCACGGGCGGGCATCCCGGGTAGGTTGGGGGTGTGGAGACTCTCGACCTCAAGATCGCTGCCGCCACCGCCGGGATCGTCGACGGATTCGAACCCCGGTCGTGGCTCCCGCTGTCGGATCCGCGCGGCCGGAGGGTGCTCGTCTCCGACGGGGACCGCACCGTCGTGGCGGCGCTGCTGTCCGGGACCGGAGTCGCCGAGGCGGAGGCCGAGGACTACGCGGCGGCGCTGCTCCGCGGTCTCCTGCCGCACACCGCGGTCGCCTTCCCCCAGGTGATCGGTCGCCGGACGGTGTCCGCCGACCAGTACGCGGGCGCCGGGGAGGAGATCCGGGTGAGCGTGCCGCTGCCCGGCACCCCCGTCTCCACCATCGCCTTCGCCGACTCCCCCGCCCTCGTCGACGCCCTCGCCGGATTCCTCGCCGAGCTCCACAGCGCCGATCCGGGCGAGATCGCCGACTCCGGCCTGCCGGTCCTCGACAGCGCCGAGGAGCGGCAGCGCCTCCTCGATGCGCTCGACGCCGGCGCCGCGACGGGACACGTCCCCTCCTCGCTCCTCACCCGCTGGGAGTCCTCCCTCGAGAACGTCGCCACCTGGCGGTTCTTCCCGTGTCCGGTCCACGGCGGGCTCTCGGAGGACGCCCTGCGCACCGACGGGGACGCGATCGCCGCGGTCACCGACCTCGGAGCGCTCCACATCGGCGACCCCGCCGCGGACCTCGCGGCCGTCACCGCACTGCTCGCTCCCGACGCCGTCGAAGCGTTCTTCCGCACGTACCGGCGACTGCGCACGGCCTCCGATCCGGGCCTGCGCAGCCGCACCGAGCTCCGGTCCGAGCTCACCGCTCTCGACTGGCTCCTCGAAGCCCACCGGAGCGGCGATCCCGCCGATCTCGCTGATGCCACCGCGCTCGTCCAGTCCCTCGCCGCGCTGACCGCCGGCCCGGCCGCTTCCCGCGGGCCGTACGGCGGGGACGACACCGCTGGTACCAGAACCGCGCCCGATCAGGACGACTCGGATCTTCAGGATCCCCTCTCGTCTCCGGACCCCGCGGACCCGCACACTCCGGTCACCGCGAGCGCGTCTGCGCAGCAGGACTCCCGGCCCGGCGACGGCACCGCACCCGCGAGCACGGGCGCGAGCTCGAACACCTCGGCCGGAACGTCCTCCGGTGACGCGGCCCGCCCTGCGGTCCGGGCCGCGGACGTGTTCCGACCGACGGCTCCGCTGGGCGGCGACATCGACGAGGAGGCCGCCGCCTCGGTGCCCACCGAGCGGATCACCGACCCCGAGGACCGCTGATCCGAGCGCTCTCCCGGTCCTGCTCGGCGAGGAGGTGCGCACCGGATTCGAGGGCGGCGAGCAGCTCCTCCGCATCGAGCAGCCGCGGGGCGCGCACCACCCGGTCGCTGCCGAGGAAGTAGAACTCCGCCTCGACGGGGATGCCGGCGTACTCCGGCATCCGGGAGAGCGCGAGAGCGTAGACGGAGAGCTGCACCGCCATGGTCCCGAGCGTGTCCTCCCCCGGTGCCTGCGCGGTCTTCCAGTCGACCACGCGGATGCCCTCCGGGGTGCGGAACACGGCGTCGATCTTGCCGGGCACGTGGATGGCGGTTCCGTCGGAGCGCTCGAGGACGAGTTCGAACGGGAGCTCGATCTCCGCGGGCTCGAGGCGGGCGAACTCCGAGGCCATGAAGATCTCGGTGAGCTCGCCCAGCCGCCGCCGGGCCGTCCCGGACAGCGCGACCCCGGCCGATTCGTCGTCGACGTCGCCGAGCGCGGCCTGCCCGTAGTAGTTCTCCACCCACGTGTGGAAGGCCGTACCCAGGCCGGCGGCCTCGTTCGGGGCGTAGGGCATCGGACGGCTCGTGCTCGCGGCGAAGCCCGTCGGATCGCCGAGGAACGCGACGATCCCCGACGTCGACAGGCGTGCCGGGAGGGTGAAACCCTCGCCGTCGCCGGTGCGGGCCTCGTCGAGCGCGATCACCCGGGCGGCGATCGACCGGACCTCCGGATCCGCGGCGGACTCCGCGAGGGTCCGCAGGTCGGGGTGCTCCCCACGTCGCGCGCGCAGCCGCTCGAGATGGGCATGCCGGCGATCGCGGCGCTCGGTGTCGATCATCGGCCACGGGAAGCCGACGATCGGGGCGACCGTGCGCTCGCCGTCGTCCGCGGCCTCCGGCAGCTCGCTCTCATCGCGGCCGAGCACCTCCATCGCCTCGCGCAGGAACGGGGAGAACTCATTGGCTGCGGCCCGGGTCGTGTAGAGCGCGGCACCGAGCCACAGGCGGGACCTCGCCCGGGTCACCGCGACGTAGGCGAGCCTGCGCTCCTCGGTGAGATGGTGCTCCGTGAGCCGCGGCTGGACGTCCACGGCGAGCCATTCCTTAAACTCCTTGGATGAGCAGCCCCCGCGGGCCACGATGTCGAAGGACGGCAGCTTCACCCGGTCGCCGCGCAGGGGGTACGGCAGCGCTCCGGACGCCAGCCACCCCTTCGTCTCCCGCAGCCCGGTCGGCAGATCCCCTTCCACGCAGTCGGGGATCGCCACCGCATCGAACTCGAGGCCCTTGGAGGAGTGGATCGTCATCACCGTGACCGCCGCCGGGTCCTGTTCGCCCTCCGGGTTCGCGAGCGCGTCCTTCGACTCGAGGACGGCGACCCAGTCGAGGAACGTGCGCGCGGTGCCCTCCGGATGCTGCGCGGAGTAGTCGATGGCGAGCGAGACGAAGGCGTCGAGCGAGGCGCGGTGCACCTGCGCCGCGGCGGCGGGCAGGGCTTCGACCTCGGTGTCGATGTCGAGCTCGCGGACGACCTCGCGGACGAGCCCGGGGATCGTCGTCGTCGAACGCCGCAGGGACCGCAGGGCGGCGGCGAGCCGGGTGATCCTGCGCAGCGCGGCCGCGGACAGCCCGACGGCCCGCGCCTCCGCCTGCGCGGTGGTGGTGAGCAGGTCGTCGATGCCCTCGACGAGGGTGATGTCCTCGATCTCCGCCACCGGGCAGGCGGCCTCCCCACCTTCGGGTGCAGCGGTTCCGCGGTCCCCGTCACCGGCAGGCGCGAGCCGCTCGCGCAGGCGACGGCTGCGCCGGCGGGTGAACCGGTCGAGCGCGGCGATGTCCGAGGCCCCGAGGCCGCAGACGGTGCCGCTGAGCAGCCGCATGGCGTGGTCGCCGGCACCGGGGTCGACGATCGCCTGCAGCGCACTGTGCGCGTCGGCGACGAACGGGTCGTCGAGCATGCCGGTGGAGCCGGCGATGTGGACGTCGATCCCGGCGGCGGTGAGCGCGTGGACGACGGGGGCGAACTGGCTGCGCTTGCGGCACAGCACCGCCCGCGTCCAGGCGGGCTCCTCCTCGCCGATCCCCGTCATCCACTGCGCGAGCGCCGCCCACTGATCAGAGCCGTACTCCGCATCGGGCTCACCGGGGGTGGCGGAGATGTCGACGCGTCCGGGCCCGGCGACGGGGCTCGCGGTGAGCGCGTCGGCCGGGTCCGCGTCCGGCAGCTCGGCGGCGAGGCGGTTCGCCACGGCGAGGACCTCGACGTCGTTGCGCCAGCTCGTGCTCAGGGAGAGCGCACGGGCCGGGGTGCCGTCCGGGGAGCGGAAGTGGAGCGGGAACTCGCCGATGTTCCGGGCGCTCGCCCCGCGCCAGCCGTAGATCGACTGCCGGGGGTCCCCCACCGCCATGACCGGCAGGCCGGAGAAGACGGTGCGGAGCAGCTCGAACTGGGAGTCCGAGGTGTCCTGGTACTCGTCGAGCATGACGACCCTCCAGCGTGCACGCTCGATGTCCCGGACCGCAGGGACCTCGGTCATGATCCGGTGGGCGAACGCCACCTGGTCGGAGAACTCCATGGCCGAGTCGGCTCGCTTGAGATCGAGGTACCGACGGGACAGGACCGCGATGCGCCGCTTGCTGACGAGCGGGACGAGTGGGTCCGGGGCGATGTCGCGCCCGACGAGCAGATCGAGGAGCTCGCGGCGAGCAGGGTCCTCCGCCCTCGCCAGGCTCCGCGGACCGGCCGGCGCCTCGCCGAGCCCGGCGCGGGCGGCGAGCGCCGCCGCCTCGTCGATGAGCTGCTCCTTCTCCTCCCGGGGGATCCGCTTCCTCCGGACGGACGCGAGCAGCGCGGCGAAGGCCTCCCCGACGAGGAACCCGTCGATGCAGTCGTCGAGGTGGTCGATGACCGCTTCCGGGGTCTGCAGGTGCTCGTTGATCTGCGAGGAGAGGCTCAGGATCTGATCGATGACGGTCGAGCGGGCGATCCTCGGCGGGATCTCCCGGTCCGTCGCGGCGTCGACCACGGTGCCGGCGAGCGCCATCGCGTCGGCGATGTCGAGCAGCCGGGACTCCGGTTCGAC
This sequence comes from Brevibacterium ihuae, assembly GCF_900184225.1. Taxonomy (NCBI): domain Bacteria; kingdom Bacillati; phylum Actinomycetota; class Actinomycetes; order Micrococcales; family Brevibacteriaceae; genus Brevibacterium; species Brevibacterium ihuae. Next base: position 817,604 of record NZ_FXWZ01000002.1, read on the forward strand.
ACCGATCCGCACGCCGTGGTCGGCCACGATCCCTGCGGCGAAGGAGTTGTACGTCGTCACGGTGGGGACGTCGATCCCGGGCAGGTCCGTCGCGCCGCGCCGGACGCCTTCGGCCTCGCGGAAGCGGTGGAGCAGCTTCCGGATCCGCTCGTTGAGCTCCCCCACGGCCTTCCGGGTGAAGGTGAGGCCGAGGATCGACTCCGCGTCGACGATCCCGTTGGCGACGAGGTACACGACGCGCTGAGCGATGACCGTGGTCTTGCCCGAACCCGCCCCGGCGATGACCACCGCCGTGTCGAGCGGACCCTCGATGATCCGCTGCTGCTCCTCGGTGGGCGGCGGCACGCCGATGATGTCGGCGAGCCGGAGTGCGGTGTAGTGCGGTGCGACGGGAGTCATGCGCTCTCGGCTCCTGATTCCGGGGCGCCGGCGAAGGCCGGGCACGACGATCTCACCGGACAGGAGCGGCAGATGTCCGGTGCGGGGGTGGCGACGAAGCGGTCCGAGCGCATGCCCTCGGCGATGCCGGCGACGAGGGTCTGGGCCCAGGCGGGATCCGCGGACTCGTCGAGCGCCGGCTGCTCACGCTGGGTCGGTGATGCGTTGCGCAGGTAGACGAGCTCCGCCCCGGCGGGCTCGCCGGTGATCCGGGTGCCGTCGGCGCGTTCGGCGCCCCCGGCGCGCAGCGCGAGCTGGTAGACCCCGAGCTGCGGATGGGTGATGCCGTCGGCGCGGGACACGGGGGTCTTCCCGGTCTTGAAGTCGACCGGGCGCACTCCGTCCGGGGCGCCCGCACGCCCGGGGATGATCTCGAGGCGGTCGATCCGGCCGGTGATCCGCCACGGCGCCCCGAGGGCTCCGTCCGGAGCGGCCGCGTCGACGCCCACCTCGACGGCGACCTCGAGATCCGGGCGGCGCTCGAACGACTCCCGCAGGTACCGATCGAGGTTCTCCACCATCCGGCGGCCGGTCGCGTACTCGCGGTCGCGCTCCCAGGCGGCCTCGAACTCGATCTCGGCGAACCCCGCGTCGAAGTCCTCGATCATGTCCGCGAAGCCGCCGCGGGGATGGGATTCGGCGATCGCATGGATGAGGGTGCCGAGGCTCTGCGCGCGCGAGCTCGCGGTCCGGCCGCCGTGCCGGGTGAGGAACCAGCGCAGGGCGCACGCGGTGAATTCCTCTGCGGCGGACGGGGAGATCCGGGCCTCGTCCTCCGGTCCGAGCAGCGGGGTCGACGTCGTCACCTCCTGCCAGGCCGTCCAGTTGTCCGGGTTCGCCTCCGCCACTCCGTGCGCGGCGAGCGCGAGGAGCAGGTCCGCCCACTCGCGGGTGTCCGAGCCGCCGTCCGCGGCGGCGACGAACCGGCTGCGCGCACGGGCCGCGGCCTGGCGGGCGCTCACCGGGAGGAGCTCCGAGGCGGCACCGCTGTCCGGTCCGGCGTCGTTGCGGTCGTCCGGGACGACGGCGGGAGGAGCGAGCTCCTCGACCGCGGGATGGGCGGCCACGGTGTCGAAGAACGCGCTCGGCGACGTGTCGCCGTCGTCGAGGGCCATGACGACGAGGTCGTCGGCGGCGCGGGTGATCGCGCTGAGGAACAGCCGGCCCTCGTCGATGATCGTCGCGCGCCGCCGGCGGGCGTACTCCGCGCCCGCGTCCGGGTCCGGCTCTCCCCCGGTGAGGCCGAGCAGCAGCGCCTCGGTGGCGAACATCGAGCCGCGCACGCGCGGGTCGGGCCACTGTCCCTCGTCGACGTCGACGACGACGACTCGGGAGAAGCTCCGGTGCGCCAGCGCCGCCGGCGAATCGACCCGGACCGCGGTCCGCGTGCGGCGGGCGGCGAGCGAATCCTGCGCGAACTCCTGGTCGATGACGAGAGCGGCGAAGGATCGCGCCCGCAGCGACCCCCGGCCCGCGAGGTCCTCCCCCAACTTCTCCGCCAGCGAGATCAGCCGCAGGACGGCGTCGAGGCGGTCGTTGATCGGATCGCCGGGGCTGTGGAGCGCGCGCGCCCGCCACGCCCGTGCGACCCCGGTGGACCGCCAGAGCCGCCACACCGCGGTGTGCGCGTCCGCCTCCGCGACGTCCGCGGCGGTGTCGAGCACCGCGGCGAGGGTGCTCAGGGGTTCGGGCAGCCCGGCCGGCGGCAGGTCGAGCAGGGCGCGCACGAGAACGGACCCGGGGCGGGCGGGGCGAGCGGCCCCGTCGTCGTCCGGGGTGTCGACCGCGCTGCGGGAGAGGAGGACCGCGGCTTCCCGCTCGAGTCCGCGCAGGGCGACCGCGTCGACGCCGAAGTACGGCCCGGTGAGGAGCTCCCGCATGAGATCGCCGAGGGCCTCCGGATCACCGAGGTCGACGGTGAGCGCCCGGAGCAGAGGAGCGGTCGCCGGGTCGGTGCGCAGCGGGAGCTCGACCGCGCCGACCGGGATCCCGAGGTGCCCGAGCTCCTGCCGGAGCGCGGCCGCGGTCCCCGAGGTGCGGCCGATGACGGCGATGTCGGACCAGTCCGTCCCCGCATCGTGGAACCACGTGCGCAGCAGCGCGGCCACGGTGCGCGACCGCTCCGCGGCCGAGTTCGACCGCGCCACCCGCACGCGCGAGTCCCCGTCCGGTGCGCCTGCGGCCGTGCGCGGGACGTGGCCGTGCGCGAGGTCCATGGAGATCCGCCGCGCGAAGTCCTGGGACACCGCGGCGATCGCGCCGGCACCCCGCACGTGCCCGGCCGCTGCGTCGAGGACGAGGGTGCGGTGGCCCGCGGGTCCGGCGATCACCGGAGCGCCGTGGGCTGTGGCCGCGGCGACGACGGAGCCCGAACCGCCCCGGAAGCCCTGGGTGCCGGTGTCCGGGGACACGGCGACGGCGATCCCTGTGCCGAGGTCGCGCAGTCCGCTGAGGACGGCGACCGCGGCGTCGGGCAGGTCCTGCGCGGCGTCGACGAGGAGGTAGCGCGGGACGATCTCCCCCGCGAAGCTCCAGCGCCGCCCGGCGACGGTGCCGGCCTCGCGCTCCTCGCGCAGCACGGCGGCGGCCTCGGCGAGGACGGCCGCGGTGTCGACGCCGCCGAACACCGGTACGGCGAGCTGGTCCTCGTAGTCCTGCAGGACCTGGGCGACGGCGGTCCACTCCTGGCGTCCAGCGGCCCGCGCGACCGCCAGCACGTCGGCCGGAGCGCAGCCGCGCTCCATCACCCGGTTGAGCACCTCGCGGAGCTCGTCGCGGAAACCGGCGGTGCGCCGCACCTCGGCGGTCATGCGGGCGGGCCAATCCGGCGGCGTCGCACGGCCCTGCTCGTAGCCGTCGAGGAGCGCGGCGAGCAGTGCGTCCTGGTCCGCCCCGGACACGAACCTCGTGCCGGCGCCGTCGCGCACTGCGGCCTGGGCCGCGACGATGCCGAAGGCGAGGGAGTGGATGCTCCGTGCGGCCGGAGCCGTCCGCACCTGCCCGGGGTCGGGCGCGATCCGGTCGCGCAGGTCCGAGGCATGGTCCCGGGTGGGGGTGAGCACGAGCGTGTCGTCCGGCCCGGTGGCCGGCAGCCCCGCGAGGTGGCGGTGCACCGCCGTGAGGAGCGCGGTCTTCCCGGTTCCCGGCGCTCCGACGACGGTCACTGCGGTGCCTTCGACGAGGTCGCGTGCGATGTCCTCCGGACTGATTCCCATGTCATTCATTGGAACACGCGGCACGGACACGGGCCGAGCGGAAGGGAGATCCCGGTCACACCCGTATGGACATTTGAGCGATCGGCACTCCCGAGACGATAAGCTGGGGGGATGACGAAATCGCAGAGGATGCCGCAGGCGCAGCGCCGCGATCAGCTGGTCTCCGTCGCCACGGAGGTCTTCTCCCGGTCCGGCTACCGCACCGCTTCGATGGATGCGGTGGCGATCGCCGCGGGCGTGTCGAAGCCCGTGCTGTACCAGCACTTCGACTCGAAGCAGTCCCTCTACCTCGCGGTGATCGATGCCGCGAACGCCGTCTTCGACACCGTGCTCACCGAGGCGCTCCACTCGAGCGATGACAACGAGGAGCGCGTGAGCGCCGCGATCTCCGCGTACTTCGACTTCGTCACCGATCACCGCGCCGAGTTCCTCATCATCGCGCGGGCCGATTCCTACGAACCCGGTGCCCTCAAGCGCGCGAGCACCTCGTCCGATCGGGCCGCGACCTGGATCGCCGAGCTCATCCAGCGGGAGTCGGCCGCCACCGCGGCCGAGGCCCGGCTGCTCGCCCGGGCCGTCACGAGCATGGCCGAGGCCGCAGCTCTCGAGCTCGCCGAGAGCGGTGAGGTCGAGGCCGACGCCGCCTCCCAGCTCATCGGCGGCGTGCTGTGCAACGGCATCGGATCGCTGCCGGATCCGCCCGAGGACGGAGCCGCCGACGCGTCCTGAGAGGGCGCACTAGAGTGGTGTCCGACCCCAGACCGCGCCCAGGGCTCCCGGTGCGCGGCGGATTCGACGAAGGAGACACATGGAGATCAGGATCGGCGTGCAGCACGCACCCCGCGAACTCGTCATCGAGAGCACCGCGACCGCGGAGGAGATCACCGAGCAGGTGAGCTCCGCCCTGTCCGGCTCCGGCGTGCTCGGACTCACCGACTCCAAGGGCCGGCAGATCCTCGTGCCGGCCGCCGCGCTCGCCTATGTCGAGATCGGCGAGGAGCAGCAGCGACGGGTCGGATTCGGGATCGGCTGACCTGCCCGGACGCCTCAGGCGACGAGGTCGAGGGCGGCCATCCGGCGGGAGTGGTTCGTCATCACCCGCTGGGAGATCGCACCCACGGCCTCGTCGTCGACCGCGAGGTCGAAGCGCTCGATGAGCTGCCGGCCGCGCACGAGCGCCTCGCCCACGAGCCGCCTGCCCCACAGCGCGAGCCGCGAGGACAGCTCGGGGTGCTCGCTGATCGCCTGCGCGAGCCGACGGCGGAGGTGATCGGACTGCCGTGTATCATCGAGTACGGAAGTGGCCACCCGCTCGCTCGTCCCATCGAGGTTGACCAGGGCCGCGCGATAGAAATCTCTGTTGATCCCGTCGAAGACGTACCCCTTCATGAGGCTTTCGTACCAGTCACGCGGCCGGGTGCGTTCCCGCAGTGCGGTGAACGACGGCTCGACGTCCTCCAGGAGCACCGCGATATCGCCGCCGAGCGCCTCCGTGCGCGCGGCCAGCGCCTCGTAGTTGCCCAGGGCGACACCCGCGACGCCGATGAGATCGACCCGGTCCCGGACGCTCGGTGCGGACTGCGCGTCCGCCGCGGCGCGCTCGACCGCGGTGAGCTCCCCGAACGCGAGGATCGCCAGGGTGGTCAGCCGGACATCGGCGGTGGGCTCGGCAGCAGACATGCGGTCAGCCTACCGCGAGGCACCATGACAGAACGTGCTCCTGACGGGAGCACCGTGAGGAGTACGGAATGACAGAGATCGCAGCCGAGACCATCGACGTCGACGAGGTCGAGACCCCGCCGGAGCAGACGTTCGCCGACCTCGGCGTCGCAGAGCCCATCGTGGCCGCGCTCGCCGACTCCGGCATCACCACCCCCTTCCCGATCCAGGCGCTCACCCTGCCCGTGGCACTCACCGGGGCCGACATCATCGGCCAGGCGAAGACCGGGACCGGCAAGACCCTCGGGTTCGGCATCCCGCTGCTCCAGCGCGCCGTCGGGCCCGACGAGGGCGCCGCCCGGATCGAGGGCCGCGCCCCGCAGGCGCTCGTCGTCGTCCCCACCCGCGAGCTCGCCCAGCAGGTCGCGGAGGATCTGCGCACCGCCTCGACGAAGCGCAACCTCTCGATCATCACGATCTACGGCGGCAAGGACTTCGACCCGCAGATCGCCGCCCTCAAGTCCGGCGTCGACGTCGTCGTCGGCACCCCGGGCCGCCTGCTCGACCTCTACGGCCGCCGGGTGCTCCGCCTCGACTCGGTCAACACCGCGGTGTTCGACGAGGCCGACGAGATGCTCGATCTCGGCTTCCTCCCCGACGTCGAGCGGATCGTCGACGCGCTGCCCGCCCATCGCCAGACGATGCTCTTCTCGGCCACCATGCCCGGCCCGGTGATCTCACTCGCCCGGCGCTACATGAATCGTCCGACCCACATCCGCGCGCAGGACCCCGACGATCACACGAAGACCGCGAAGAACACCACCCAGTACGTGTACCGCGCGCATGCGATGGACAAGAGCGAGATGGTCGCCCGGATGCTCCAGGCCGAGGGGCGCGGCCGGACCATCATCTTCGCCCGCACGAAGCGCACCGCCGACCGGCTCGCCGAGGAGCTCGTCGACCGGGGGTTCACCGCCCGGCCGCTCCACGGCGATCTCAACCAGCAGATGCGCGAGCGGGCGCTCAAGGCCTTCCGGGAGAACAAGGTCGACGTGCTCGTCGCCACCGATGTCGCCGCGCGCGGCATCGACATCGACGACGTCACCCATGTCGTCAACTACCAGTGCCCCGACGACGAGAAGACCTACGTCCACCGCATCGGCCGCACCGGCCGCGCCGGCCAGTCCGGCATCGCGGTGACGTTCGTCGACTGGGACGACATGCCGCGCTGGCGCCTCATCAACAAGGCGCTCGACCTCGACTTCGACGAGCCGGCGGAGACCTATTCGACCTCCCCGCACTTCTTCGAGGACCTGCGGATCCCCGCGGGCACCAAGGGCCGGCTGCGCCGTCGCAGGCCGGTGGCCGGTCAGGACGGCGACGCCGAGGCGTCCCGCGGCGGACGCGGCCGACGCCGGTCCGGCGAGGGCCGCGGCGACAGCCGCCGCTCCGGCGGCGGACGCACCGACTCCGAGCGCGCATCAACGCGCGACGGCGGCGCGGGAGAGGATCGGCCCCGACGCCGGCGGCGCCGCACCCGCGGCGGCAAGCCGCAGGGCCGCGCCTCGCGCTCCGAGGGCGGTCGCGAAGGCTGAGCTCCGCTCCCCGATGACGCACGACGGCTCCGGGCCGACGATCCAGCAGGGTCGTCGGCCCGGAGCCGTCTGCGTGCGGGGGGGCTCAGCCCCCGATGAGCGGCACGCCCGAGGCGGCGGCCGCGAGGCGCTCGAGCATCGCGGGATCGGTCGTGTGCTCGGCGAGCCGGTTCGGCTTGCCGGTGCCGTGGTAGTCGCTCGACCCGGTGATGAGGAGATCATGGTCCTCCGCGAGGTCGCGGAGCTTCACGCGCGCGCTCGGCGGATTGTCCCGATGGTCGACCTCGAGCCCGTCGAGACCCGCCTCGATCATCGCCCGCACCCCGGAGTCGGGCACCGTGCGCCCGCGCATCGAGGCCCGCGGATGGGCGAACACCGAGACCCCGCCGGCCTCGCGGACCATGCGGATCGCCTCGATCGGCGAGATCGTCGGCAGCGACACGTAGTACTTCGAGTGCGTGGTGAGGAGGCCGGCGAACGCCGCCGAGCGGTCCTCCACGACCCCGGCGGCGACGAGTGCGTCGGCGATGTGGGGGCGCCCGATGGTCGCCTCCTCGCCCGCGTGGGCGAGCACGCCCTCCCAGGTCACCGGATAGTCCTCGGCGAGGCGCTCGACCATCGTCCGGGTCCGCACGAGGCGGGCGCGGCGCGCATCGGTCACCGTCGCGGTGAGCTCCGCGGCGTCCGGGTCGTGGAGATAGCTGAGGAGATGCACGCTGATGCCCTCGTAGCGGCACGAGATCTCCATCCCGCGCACGAGGCCGATGCCCGCGCTCCGGGCCGCGGCGACGGCCTCGTACCACCCCGCCGTGGTGTCGTGGTCGGTGAGGCCGAGCACGGCGATCCCGCTCTGCGCCGCCTCCGCGACGAGCTCCCCGGGACTCTGGGTGCCGTCGGAGTACCGCGAGTGCGTGTGCAGGTCGATCGCCATGGCTCCGATTGTAGGCCCCGCCTCCCCCGCACCCGCCCTCACCGGCGGATCCGCCCCTAGAATGGGCGGCATGACGACCGAGGAATCAGCAACCGGCCCCACCACCCCCGACCAGCCGCTCGCGGACCGGGTGAACACCCGATCCCGGCGCCCGCAGTCGGCCGCGTTCCGCGATTTCGTCGCCTCCGGCTGGGACCGGGCGAGCGCCGGCGACGCGCAGCCGCTCCCCGCCGCCGCCTGGACCCCGGCGCGCCGTGAGGCGCTGTCCCGCAGCTTCCCCGGCGAGCGCCTCGTCATCCCGGCCGGCGGTCTCAAGGTCCGGTCGAACGACACCGACTACGTGTTCCGCGCCCACTCCGCCTTCATCCACCTCACCGGACTCGAACAGGACTCCGAGCCGGATTCGGTGCTCGTCCTCGAGCCCACCGAGGACGGGCACGAGCAGACCTTCTACTTCCGGCCGCGGGCCGGCGCCGACACCGAGGAGTTCTTCTCCGACTCCCGCTACGGCGAGTACTGGGTCGGGCCCCGCGAGGACCTCGCGACGATGGAGGCACGCACCGGGATCGCGTGCGCCGACATCCGCGAGGCGCCCGAGGCGATCACCAAGGATCTCGGCTCGGTCTCCGTGCGCCTGCTCCGCGGGGCCGACACGGTCATCGAGGCGCAGATCGACACCGCCCGGGAGCAGGTCGCCGCCGACCTCGAGATCTCCCTCGCCGGGGACGACGAGCTCGCCCAGTTCCTGTCCGAGCTGCGCCTCATCAAGGACGAGTACGAGATCGGCGAGATGCGCCGCGCCGTCGACATCACCCGCGCCGGGTTCGACACCGTGGTCGCGAGCCTCCCGCGCGCCGTCGCCCACGCCCGCGGCGAGCGGGTCATCGAGACCGCCTTCGCCCAGGCGGCCCGGTCCGACGGCAACGGCGTCGGCTACGACACCATCGCCGCCGCCGGCGACCACGCCTGCACGCTCCACTGGATCAAGAACACCGGGGCGGTGGCGGACGGCGATCTCGTCCTCGTCGACGCCGGCGCCGAGGCCGATTCCCTCTACACCGCCGACATCACCCGCACCCTGCCCGTGTCGGGCACCTTCACCGAGGTCCAGGGCAGGATCTACGACGCGGTCCTCGAAGCCGCCGACGCCGCGTTCGCCGTCGCCGCCGAGCACACCCGCCGACCGGTCGTGTTCGCCGAGGTCCACGACGCCGCGATGCGGGTCATCGCCCACCGCCTGGCGGACTTCGGACTGCTGCCGGTGAGCGTCGACGAGGCGCTCGCGCCCACGGGACAGCAGCACCGCCGCTGGATGGTCCACGGCACGAGCCACCACCTCGGGCTCGACGTCCACGACTGCGCGCAGGCCCGCGCCGACATGTACCTCGGCGCCGAGCTGCGGCCCGGCATGGTGTTCACCATCGAGCCCGGCCTCTACTTCAAGGCAGCGGACCTGCTCGTCCCGGAGGAGTACCGCGGCATCGGCGTGCGGATCGAGGACGACGTCCTCGTCACCGAGGACGGGGTCGAGAACCTCTCCGCCGGCTTCCCCCGCACCCGGGCCGAGGTCGAGGCCTGGGTGCAGGGCGCCCGATGACCGCCGGGCCGGCCCGGAGCGTGCTCCGTCGCGGCCGGGGCGTCCTCGAGGTGCCCGGCGTCGCGCTCGGGCACGCGTGGCACACCGGTGCCGGCCGGCTCACCGGCACCACGGTGATCGTGCCGCCGCCCGGTTCGACCGCCGGCGTCGACGTGCGCGGCGGCGGACCGGCCACGCACGAGACCGATGCCCTCGCACCGGGCACCCTCGTCGACGGCGCCGATGCGATCGTCCTCACCGGCGGCAGCGCCTTCGGCCTCGCGACCGCCCACGGCGTGCAGCGCGGCCTCCGGGCCGACGGCCGCGGCTTCCCCGCCCCGGGACTGCCGGGGGTGACGGTGCCGATCGTGCCCGCGGCCGGGATCTTCGACCTCGGCCGCGGAGGGGAACCGTGCGCGCCGCCGGACGAGGCGGACGGCCACGCCGCCTACCGCGATGCCCGCACGGACCAGCCGCACCTGCGCGGCTCCCTCGGCGCCGGCACCGGGGCATGGACCAGGCGCGGCCTCGTGCGCGGCGGGCTCGGCCAGGCGGTCGTCACCACGCCGAGCGGCCACACCGTCGCCGCCCTCGCCGTCGCGAATCCGATGGGCGGCGTCCTCGACCCCGCCGGTCGCCTCCACGCCGCCTCGGTGCTCGCCGTCCACGGCATCGAGGTTCCCCCGGCCGCATCCGCTCCGCGCGCCGGCGCGCAGGGCTCCGGGAACGCCGCGCCCGGCCCCGCCGACAGCGCCCGCAACACGACGATCGCGTGCATCGTCACCGATGTCGGTCTCGACCCCGCGCGCACCGCCCGGCTCGCGCAGTCGGCCCATGCCGGACTCGCGCGCGCGATCCACCCCTCGCACACGCTGTTCGACGGCGACACGGTCTTCGCGGTGGCGACCGGTGAGAGGCGGGAAGCGATCGTCGACCCGCTCGTCCTCGTCGAGCTGGGCGTCGCCGCTGCCGACGCGCTCTCCGCCGCGATCGTCGACGCGGTGCTGTGCGCGGAGCCGGACCCCGTACCCGGCCGCGTCACCGCCGCCGGGGTGCCCGCTCCCCCGGCGCTCGTCGAATCGGCCCCGGACACCGCGCGCGCCTGGCGCGCACTCGCCTGAACGGCGCGACCGGCTGCCCGCACCGAGCGAGGGCGTCCCGACTCAGCGGCGGGCGAGGATGGCGCGGGCCTCGTCGGCCACGGCGGGCGGGCACACGATCTCGTAGCTGCCGGCCATGACCTGCGGCCGCGTGATGACCGAGGACCTCTTCCGGCCCGCGGCCTTGAGGACGATGCCCCAGAGCATGCCGAATCCCACGCCGATGACGATGCCGGGCAGGAGCGCGCCGGAGGTCAGCGATTCGTCGCCGCCGAACAGCGCGAGGAGGAGTCCGACGAACAGTCCCAGCCATGCCCCGGTGAGCGCTCCGCGCCCGGCCGCGGCCGCCCAGGTGAGTATTCCGGTGACCTCCTCGACGATGCGGACGTCCCGCCCGACGATCGCGAGCGCGGACACCCGGAAGTCGTGCTGCGCGAGATGCTGTACCGCGGCGTTCGCCTCGTCGTGGGAGCGGTAGGTGCCGAGCACCTCGCCCGTGGGGAGCTCGGTCCGTGGTTTCGCCATGGGGTCCAGTATGGCCGATCGGCGTGGCGTAGTCTTGTGGGATGAGTGGTTCAGCTGATCGTGTCTTCGTCGCCCGTCTGGCGTCCACCGCGGTCTTCGACCCGCTCGGGGATCAGGTGGGCCGCGTCCGCGACCTCGTCATCGTGTACCGCGCGACCATGCGCCAGCAGCCCAAGGCGATCGGCCTCGTCGTCGAGGTCCCCGGCCGGCGGCGCGTGTTCGTCCCGATGGGCCGCGTGACCTCGATCGCCGCGGGCGCCGTCATCACCACGGGTCTCGTCAACATGCGCCGCTTCGAGCAGCGCCGTTCGGAGACCCTCGTGCTCGGCGAGCTCCTCGACCGCAAGCTGCGTCTGCGCTCCGACGGCTCGGCCGTCCAGGTCGAGGACGTCGCGATCGAGCGGCAGCGCAACCGCGAATGGGAGGTCACCCGCCTGTTCGTCCGGCGCGTGGTCGACCGCCCCGGGGCCTTCGGATTCCGCCGGCGCGGGGAGACCCTGCAGGTCGACTGGACCGACGTCGACCACCCGGTCGACTCCGCGGTGGACCAGGAGGCGACCCAGCTCATCGCCGCCTATCAGGACACCAAGCCCGCCGACCTCGCCGACGTGCTCCGCGAGCTCACCCCCAAGCGCCGCCTCGAGGTGGCGCGCGAGCTCGACGACGAGCGCCTCGCCGACGTCCTCGAGGAGCTGCCCGAGGAGACGAGCATCGAGATCGTGTCGATGCTCGGCATGGACCGCGCCGCCGACGTCCTCGAGGCGATGGACCCCGACGATGCCGCCGACCTCCTCGGCGAGCTCTCCGACGAGCAGGCCGAGGTGCTGCTCGCCGCGATGGAGCCCGAGGAGGCGAAGGACGTCCGCACGCTGCTGTCCTACGACGAGGACACCGCCGGCGGTCTGATGACGACCGAGCCGGTCATCCTCGCCCCGGAGACCACGGTGGCCGAAGCGCTCGCCCACGTCCGGCGCGAGGACCTCGATCCCGCGCTCGCGGCGGCGGTCTTCGTGTGCCGCCAGCCGCTCGAGCCGCCCACCGGGAAGTACCTCGGGCTCGTCCACATCCAGGCGCTGCTCCGCGAACCGCCGCACGTGGCGGTCGGGACGATCCTCGACGACGAGGTCGAGCCGCTCGGCACGGACGCCGCGCTCGGGGACGTCACGCGCATCCTCGCGGCGTACAATCTGGTGTCGATCCCGATCGCCGACGAGAACGATCACCTCGTGGGGGTGGTCACCGTCGACGACGTGCTCGACAAGCTCCTGCCCGAGGACTGGCGCCGTGCGCCCGATGACGACATCGCCGCTGCGGCGGCCGACGACGAGATCAAGGAGGGGACGCGGTGAGCAGGACCGACGACGACTCGCTCGACGAACCGCGCGCCAAGCGGCGCCGGCTGCCGTCGATCGGCGTCTCCCCGGAATCGTTCGGGAAGGCGTCCGAGGCGTTCGCCCGCTTCATGGGCACGCCGCAGTTCCTCATCGGGATGACGGTGTTCTGCTTCGTCTGGCTCGCCTGGAACACGCTCATGCCCGAGCCGCTCCAGTTCGACCCCCGAGCGCTCAACTTCACCCTGCTCACCCTCATCCTGTCGCTCCAGGCGTCCTACGCCGCACCGCTCATCCTGCTCGCGGAGAACCGCAGCGCCGACCGCGACCGGGTGGAGTTCGAGAACGACCGGCAGCGCGCCGAGCGCAATCTCGCCGACACCGAGTTCCTCACCCGTGAGGTCGCCAGCCTCCGGATCGCCCTGCGCGAGGTCGCCACCCGCGACTTCATCCGCTCCGAGCTGCGCAACCTCCTCGAGGAGATGGAGGAGACGCGGGCGGCCGAGCGCCGCGCGGAGCACGCCGAGGAGCTCCGGGCGGTGAAGAAGGTCGCCGTGAAGAAGGCGGTCAAGAAGGCGCAGGCGACCGCCCAGGCCACCGCGGCGCAGGCCGCCCGCGACGCCGTACAGACCGCACCCGAGAACCGAGAGGACGTCTAGCATCCCGATGCCAGCACCCACCCTGGACCAGATCCGCAGTGCGCTCGAGACCGTGCTCGACCCGGAGATCAAGCGCAACATCGTCGAGCTCGACATGGTCGACGACGTCGAGATCGACGATGCCGGCCACGTCACCGTGACCGTGCTCCTCACCGTCGCCGGCTGTCCGCTCAAGGACACCATCACCCGCGACACCGAGAACGCCGTCGGGGCCCTCGACGGGGTCAGCGGGGTCACCGTCAGGCTCGGCGTGATGACGCCCGAGCAGCGTCAGGCCATGCGTGAGAAGCTCCAGGGCGCCGGCCAGTCGCGCGAGATTCCGTTCAACGCACCCGGCTCGCTCACCCGGATCTACGCGATCGCCTCCGGCAAGGGCGGCGTCGGCAAGTCCTCGGTGACGGCGAACCTCGCGGCCTCGATGGCCGCCTCCGGTCTGCGGGTGGGGGTCGTCGATGCGGACATCTACGGCTTCTCGATCCCCGGCATGCTCGGGGTCTCCGGCAACCCCACGCGCGTCGACGACATGATCATCCCGCAGGTCGCCCATGACGTGAAGGTCATGAGCATCGGGATGTTCGTCCCGCCGAACCAGCCGGTGGTGTGGCGCGGACCGATGCTCCACCGGGCGCTCCAGCAGTTCCTCACCGACGTGTTCTGGGGCGATCTCGACGTCCTCCTCCTCGACCTGCCCCCGGGCACCGGCGACATCGCGATCTCCGTCGCCCAGCTCCTGCCCGGTTCGGAGCTCATCGTCGTCACCACCCCGCAGCAGGCGGCCGCGCAGGTCGCCGAGCGCGCCGGGGCGGTCGCGGTGCAGACCCGTCAGCGGGTCGCCGGCGTCATCGAGAACATGTCGTGGCTCGAGCTGCCCGACGGCTCGCGGATGGACGTGTTCGGCTCCGGCGGCGGAGAGCAGGTCGCGGAGAACCTCACGCGGACCGTCGGCGCGCGCGTGCCGCTGCTCGGACGGATCCCGCTCGACACCGAGGTGCGCTCGGGCGCCGATGCCGGCCGCCCGGCCGTGCTCGCCTCGCCGGACGCCCCGGCCTCGGTGGCGCTGCGATCGATCGCCGCCCAGCTGACGTCCCGCTCCCGCGGTCTCGCAGGGCGCTCTCTCGGCCTGTCCCCGGTCTGATCGTCCTCACCGGTCCCGGTCGCAGAACGTCCGGCCGGGATCGGCCGCAGTACGGGTCCGGTCCGATCGCGATACGGTCAGGCGGCGCTCAGGTCGCCTCGGGATCGAAGGGCGCCGCGACCGTGCGGTCGCGCAGACCCGCCTGCTCCTGGAACCGCTCGAGCGGCCCTGCCTGCGCGGTGGGCGCGGCGCCGACGGCCCCTGCGGCCCCGGCCCCGGCGACTGCGGCGGCTCCGGCGGAGAACTGCCGGGCGCGGGTGTCCGCCTCCTCCTCCATGAGGGCCTCGCGGACGATGCGGCGCGGGTCGTACTGCCGGGGATCGAGCTTGCGCCAGTCGACGTCGGAGAAGTCGTCCCCGAGGTCGCGCTTGACGTCGGCCTTCGCCTCATCGGCCCGGCGCTTGACGGTCTTGACGAGATCGCGCAGCTGCTGCGCGTACTCGGGCAGGCGCTTGGGTCCGACGACGAGGAGCACCACGACGATGAGGATGATCATCTCGGTGCCATTGATGCCGAACATGTGCGCCATCCTATCAGCGGGCCTGTGACAGAATCCGCGTATGGACGAGCGCACGATCGAGCTCGTGCTCCGCGCCGCGGAGTGCGTTCCGCCCGGCCGGGTCACCTCGTACGGGGCGATCGCGCGGGTGACGGGAACCTCGGCCCGCCTCGTCGGCCGGGTGATGGCCGTGCACGGCGCGTTCGTCCCGTGGTGGCGGGTGACCAACGTGCGCGGGGCGCTTCCCGCGGGCATCACGCGGCGGGCCGAGGCGCACTGGGACGCGGAGGAGATCCCGCACGCCGCGGGGCGGGCCCGCATCGCCGAGGCGGGGGTCGACGAGCACCGGCTGCGAGCCGCATGGGAGTCGGCGACCCGGGATCTCCGGCGACCCGGAGAACCGGGTTAGACTGGCGACCGCCGTCCCGCACGCGCCGCCGGCGCACGGGCACCCCGCACCGGACACGCAGAGAGGAGCCGCCGATGGCGCACGACCGGGCGATCGACGCCCACTACGCCGACCGGTTCAACCCCTCGGACCCGGTGATGGACGCCGCGCGCACGATCTCCGCCGAGTACGCGACGATCCCGGTGTCGACGACGACGGCCGGGACGCTCACCCTGCTCGCCCGGCTCGCCCGGCCCGCGAGCGCGATCGAGGTCGGCACCGGCACCGGCGTCTCGACCCTCGCGCTCCTGCGCGGCATGCCCGCCGCGGGGATCCTCACGAGCATCGACATCGACTCCGACAAGCAGGCGGTGGCGCGCGACCTCATCGGCGTCGCCCGGATCCGCCCGCACCGGGTGCGGATGATCCAGGGCCGCGGCGAGGACGCCCTCGCGCGCCTCGCAGCCGGTGCCTACGACCTCGTCCTCCTCGACGCCGAACCCCTGACCTACGACCGGCTCGTGCCGCTCGCGATCGAGCGGCTGTCCCCCGGCGGCCTCCTCGTCATCAACAACGCCCTGCTCGGCGGCGCGGTGGCGAAGCCGGCGAACCGCGCCCCGCGCACCCAGGTGGTGCGCCGGATGCTCGATTCGGTCGCCGAGCGCACCGACGTCGAGCGCCTGCTCCTCCCCGTCGACGACGGTCTCCTCGTCCTCACCCGGATCTGAGCCGGGGACGACGGAGGGGAGGGAGATCAGCGATCTCCCTCCCCTCCGGGCACCGGTGCTCAGCTCACTGGGCGAGCGCCTCGGCCAGGGTGTCCTGAAGATTCGTGGCCTCGTCCCTGCTCACCTCGATGACGAGACGGCCGCCGCCCTCGACGGGCAGGCGGACGACGTAGCCGCGACCTTCCTTGGTCACTTCGAGGGGTCCGTCACCGGTGCGCGGTTTCTGAGCTGCCATGAAGAGTCTTCCTTCCATTCCCGAGTGTGTCACTGTCGATTATCCACCATTCTGCGCCGGAGGCGGAAGAACCGGTGCGGAACCGCACGGGCGATCACGGCGGGAGATCGGCCGGCGGGGTGAAGTGCCAGAGGAATCCCACCCAGATGATCTGGAGCATGACGAAGCTCGCGAGCAGCACGATCCGGTACGACCAGGCCCGGTGGTACGCGAGCGACAGCGCGATCGGGAAGAGCGGCAGGAGCAGGCGCAGCGTCGAGGTCTGCGGGTTGAAGAACAGGAGGATGTAGATCCCGTACGCCAGGCAGAAGTGCTGGAGCGTACGGCCCATCTGGCGGCCGGCCGGCGAGTAGATGAGCGCGAGCATGAGCGCGATCGTCGCGAACAGGAGGACCGGGCCGAACGGGCCGACGAGATCGTTCCCGCGGGCGAACCACTGGACGATGACGGACGAGTGCCCGCCGCTCCACGCCGCCTCGGTGTCGGTGTAGGCGGTGAGCGAACCGGTGCGGATCCAGGCGTGGGCCGGGTGGACGAGTGCGGCCGCGCAGCTGAGCACGCCGAGCGTCCACGAGCGGACGACCTCGCCGGCCGGGTACGGGATCGTGCGTCGGCGTACGAAGCGGTCGATGAGGTGGACGAGCATGAAGAACGCGAACGCCACCCCGATCGGTCGCGAGAGATCCATGAGCGCGACGACCGGGATCGCCACGAGGTAGCGCCGCTCAATGACGAGCAGCAGGGCGAGCGCCTGGAGGAGGAGCGTGAGCGACTCCGCGTACCCGGTGCTGAAGACCGCCGAGGCGGGGAAGAAGAAGAGCACGGCGAGGCCGAACAGCGCTCGCCCGGGCGTGGTGCGGCGGCGGAACAGATGGAGGACGACGATCGCGGCGCCCGCGGCGCACAGCATCGACACGAGCGGCGACACGACCTGGTAGTCGACACCGGTGAGGCGGGAGATGTCGCGGACGATCCACGGGTGGAGCGGATAGAACGCCCAGGCGTTCTCCCCCACCGTGCCGGCGGAGGTGAGCGGGAGGACGTCGGGGTATCCGTCCACCGCGATCCGGCGGTACCAGTCGGCGTCCCAGAAGTTGAGGAAGTCGTTGAGGGTGGTCGTCGGTCCGGACGACCACGGGGACAGCGGCTGGCGGCGCACCACCGCGGCCATGATGCCGATGCTGACGATGCGCGAGGCGAGGTAGACCGCGAGGGCCTGGAGCCACACCGGCAGCGTGAGGATCTCCCGCGCCCAGCGCTGCGGGCGGGCGGGATCGAACAGAACGGGGGGAGGGGTCGGCGGCGGGCTCGCGGCGCGGGGCGGCCGCGCTCATCCGTCGGCTGCGGGCAGTCGGCTCTCGAGGACGGCGATGCGGTCCTCCTGGAGACGGATGCGATGGCTCATCTCGCTCATCACCGCGTCGACCTCGTCCATCCGGTAGCCGCGCACGGCGGGGCTGAAGGCGACGCGGGAGAGATCGTCGACGGTGAAGTCGGACCGGAGCAGGCGCCGGGGACGCTGGTCGCCCTCGGCGGGCATCCCGCCGTCGAACAGGTTGAAGGCACCCGCGACGGCGACGGCCATGAAGAAGACTGCGGCACAGACTCCGAGAACGATCCACACTGGCATGCGCCCATGGTCTCACACCGGGGTCCGCGGACCGCGGAGCCGCCCGGGCGGAGCAGCGGACGCTCCCGCGCCCGGCGGACGCCGGCCCTCACCAGGCGTCGGCGGCAGAGAAGTCGACCTTGCCCGTACCCTCTCCTGCGGCGGGGCGCTCGGCGGTCGCGTCGGTCGCGGTGTGGCCGGACACCACGGTGCCCGGCGGCACCGGGCCGGGCGCCTCGGCGACGGAGTCGGAGGTGTCCTCCCCGGTGATGAACTCCACCGCCTCGGTGGGCGAGTCGGTGAGCTTGAGGAGGTCGATGTCCTCGGGCGAGATCGTGCCCGCCCCGACGAGCGTCCCGCGGATCCAGTCGGCGAGCCCGCCCCAGAACTCGGTGCCCATGAGGACGATGGGGAACCGGGAGAGCTTCTTCGTCTGGACCATGGTGAGCGCCTCGAAGAGCTCGTCGAGCGTGCCGAAGCCGCCGGGCAGCACGATGAAGCCCTGGGAGTACTTGAGGAACATCGTCTTGCGGACGAAGAAGTACCGGAAGTTGATCCCGAGGTCGACGTAGCTGTTGAGCCCGGACTCGAACGGGAGCTCGATCCCGAGGCCCACCGAGGAGCCGGAGGCCTCGACCGCACCACGGTTGCCCGCCTCCATGATGCCGGGACCGCCGCCGGTGATGACGGCGTAGCCGGCGCGCGCGAGCTCGGCGGCGACCTCGCGGGCGAGGGCGTACTCGGGTGTGCCGTCGGCCAGGCGGGCCGAGCCGAACACCGACACCGCGGGGCCGATCTCGGCGAGCGAGCCGAATCCCTCGACGAACTCCGCCTGGATCCGCAGCACGCGCCACGGGTCCTGATGCACCCAGTCGGAGCGTCCGCCGCCCTCGAGGAGGCGCTGGTCGGTGGTGGTCCGCGGGACGTGGGCGCGGCGCAGGTGCAGCGGGCCCTTGTTGTAGATCGGGGAGTCGGGGGTCATGCGAGCGGGGTCTCCTGTGGGGTGAGGCGCTGTGCGGGGTCGAGGAAGCGGAGGAGGTCGGCGGTCGCGGACACGACCTCGGAGCACGGGACGTGCTCGTCGGCGCGATGGGCGAACAGCGCGCTGCCGGGACCGAAGTTCACCGCCGGGATGCCGAGCTCGGAGAAGCGTGCGACGTCGGTCCAGCCGAGCTTGGGCGCGGGCTCGCCGCCGATCGCGGCGAGGAAGGCCTGCGCGGCGGGCCGGTCGAGGCCCGGCCGGGCACCGGCGGAGCAGTCGGTGACGCGGACCGGGTACGGGGCGAAGAACGCGGTGAGGAACTCCTCGGCCTCGGCGGGGCTCTTCGCCGGGGCGAAGCGGTAGTTGACGACGACGACGCACTCGTCGGGGATGACGTTGCCGGCCACTCCCCCGCGGATGCCCACCGCGGAGAGCGATTCGCGGTAGTCGAGTCCGTCGACGCGCACGGTCTCGGCGGTGTGCTCGGCGAGCCGCGTGAGCACGTCGGCGGCGCGGTGGATCGCGTTGACGCCGGTGAAGGCCCGTGCCGAGTGGGCGCGGACCCCGTCGGTCGTGACCTCGACGCGGATGGTGCCGTTGCAGCCGCCCTCGATCCCGGCGTTGCTCGGCTCCCCGAGGATCGCGAAGTCTCCGGCGAGCCAGTCGGGGTGGGCGCGGGCCACCCGGCCGAGCCCGTTGAGCTCCGCCTCGACCTCCTCGTGGTCGTAGAAGATCCAGGTGACGTTCCGGGTCGGGCTGCGCAGCGCGGCGGCCGTCGCGAGCTGCATCGCGACCCCGGCCTTCATATCGCAGGCCCCGCGGCCCCACACGACCTCCGCTCCATCGAGGGTGCGGCGCTCGCTCGGGAGGTTGTCCTCGATCGGCACGGTGTCGAGGTGGCCGGCGACGAGGACGCGCTCGGGCAGGCCGAGGCGCGTGGCGGCGACGATCGTGTCCCCGTCGCGCCGGATGTCGAGGTCCGGCCCGGGGCCGGCGGAGATGTGGGCGAGCACCTCGGCGACGGCGTCCGCCAGGCGGGTCTCGTCGCCGGAGACCGAGGGGATGTCGCACAGCCGGGCGGTGAGTTCGACGGGGTCGCCGAGGGCGGCGATGAGGTGCGCGGCGTCGGCGGCGGGCGCGGCGTCGTGCGGATCACTGCTCATGGCTCCCAGCCTAGTACCGGCCGCGCGGGACGGCGCAGTAGGCTGGGACGCATGACTCAACGATTCGTATCCTCCGCCGGAGTGGCCACCGTGCACGGCGACACCGTGCTCAGCGTCTGGTACCCGACCCCCGCCCTGTTCGATGATTCCCAGCAGGCCGACGAGCACGCGGCCGCCGGAGTGGCGACCGCCGGTCTCGACGCGCTCGTCGGCACCGATGAGTTGCGCGGCACCCGGACCGAGGTCGTGCAGCGCACGATCGACCTCGATGCCGCCCCGGCCGACGCCGCCGACGGCTACCTGCGGCTCCACGCGCTCTCCCACCGCCTCATCGCCCCCAACGAGGTCGATCTCGACGGACTGTTCGGGAAGCTCGCGAACGTCGTGTGGACCTCGCACGGCCCCTGTGCCGTCGAGGACTTCGAGCTCACCCGCGCCAAGCTCACCGCGCGCGGCCACGTGAGCGTCTACGGGGTGGACAAGTTCCCGCGGATGACCGACTTCGTCGTGCCCAGCGGGGTGCGGATCGCCGACGCCGACCGCGTGCGCCTCGGCGCCCACCTGGCACCCGGCACCGTGGTCATGCACGAGGGCTTCGTCAACTTCAACGCCGGCACACTGGGCCAGGCGATGGTCGAGGGCCGGATCTCCCAGGGCGTCGTCGTCGGCGACGGCTCCGACATCGGCGGCGGGTCCTCGACGATGGGCACCCTGTCCGGCGGCAACGAGCACCGGATCTCGGTGGGCTCCGGCACGCTGCTGGGGGCGAACTCCGGCATCGGGATCTCCATCGGCGACGACTGCATCGTCGAGGCCGGGCTCTACCTCACCGCGGGCTCGCTCGTCTCCCTGGTCGACGAGGGCGGACGCACGGTCAAGGCGCGGGAGCTCGACGGGGCGGACAACGTGCTGTTCCGTCGCAACTCGGCCACCGGCGCCGTCGAGGCGATCGCACGCACCGCGAAGGGCATCACGCTCAACCCCGACCTCCACTGAGCCCTCACTCCCCTCCCCCACACACTGCAAAATCCTGCGGTTCCTGAGAACGGAACCGCAGGATTTCGCAATCTCACAAGATGCGCCGCGCACCTCGGGGATCCTGCGGACGCCTCGGGCACGTCGGCCGGTGTTCGTCAGCGCACTACGGAGATCCTCGGCTCCTGTTGGCGCACCTCAAACACCCCGGGCGTTCCCCGTGAGACTGCAAAATCCGAAGGTTTCCTTCACAGGAACCTTCGGATTTTGCAGTGTGTGTGGGGAGGATCAGCGGTCGGCGATCGGCACGTACTTCCGCTCGGGCTCGCCGGTGTAGATCTGGCGCGGGCGGCCGATCTTCGTCTCCGGGTCCTTGATCATCTCGCGCCACTGGGCGATCCAGCCCGGCAGGCGACCCACCGCGAACAGCACGGTGAACATGTTCGTCGGGAAGCCCATCGCCTTGTAGATCAGGCCGGTGTAGAAGTCGACGTTCGGGTAGAGGCTGCGCTCGACGAAGTAGTCGTCGGCGAGAGCGATCTCCTCGAGGCTCATCGCGAGGTCGAGCATCTCGTCCGAACCGGTCCGCTCGATGATCTCGTGCGCGGTCTTCTTGACGATCGCCGCGCGCGGATCGTAGTTCTTGTAGACGCGGTGGCCGAAGCCCATGAGCCGGACGCCCTGCTCCTTGTTCTTCACCCGCTCCATGAACTTCTGCGCGCCGTCGTCGGACTGCGAGACCTCCTCGAGCATCTCGAGGACCGCGGAGTTCGCGCCGCCGTGCAGCGGGCCGGCGAGCGCATTGATGCCCGCCGAGATCGACTGGAAGAGGTTCGCCTGCGAGGAGCCGACCATCCGCACCGTCGAGGTCGAGCAGTTCTGCTCGTGATCGGCGTGGAGGATGAAGAGCTGGTCCATGGCCTTGGCCATGAGCGGGTCGACCTCATAGGGCTCGGACGGGAAGCCGAAGTTCACCCGGAGGAAGTTCTCGACGATGTTGAGCGAGTTGTCCGGGTGGACCACCGGGAGGCCGACGACCTTGCGATGGGCGAGAGCCGCGATCGTCGGCATCTTGGCGAGCAGCCGGATCGTCGAGAGATCGATCTGCTCGTCGTCGAACACCGAGAGGTTGTCCTGGTAGAACGTCGACATCGCCATGATCGAGGCCGACACCATGGGCATCGGGTGCGCGTCGTAGGGGAAGGCCTGGAAGAAGCGGCGGAGGTCCTCGTGGACGATGGTGTGCCGGCGCAGACGCGCGTCGAAGGCGTCGAGCTGCTCCTGCGTGGGCAGCTCGCCGTAGATGAGGAGGTAGCAGACCTCGACGAAGGTCGACTTCTCGGCGAGCTCCTCGATGGTGTACCCGCGATGGCGGAGGATGCCCTCGTCGCCGTCGATGTAGGTCACGGCCGAGGAGGTCGAGGCGGTGTTCGCGAACCCGGGGTCGTAGGTGACGGTCCCGGTGTCCTTGAGCAGAGATCCGATCCGCAGCCCTGCGGTGCCCTCGGTCCCCGGCACTGCGGGGAGGGAGAGCTCCGTGTCATCGACGCGCAGCACTGCATCCTCGGCCATATCCACTCCTCTGGTGTCAGCTCAGGAGAATCCTGAGCGTTGTTTCACAGTCATCGTAGAGATTACCGACTCCCCCGCCTGAGCGAAAATCGCGCCCACCCTGTGGGCAGCGCCGTGCCCGAGGCGCGGGCGCCGGGGAGCGCCCGCCCGGCGGCTCGTGCGGATCAGGCTCCGCGCAGGCGCGCAGCGGCGGCCGCGATCCGCTCGTCCGAGGCGGTGAGGGCGATCCGCACGTGCTGCCGGGCGGCGTCTCCGTAGAAGGCGCCGGGTCCGGCGACGATGCCGCGCTCGGCGAGCGCGCCGAGGGTGTCCCAGCAGTCCTCACCGCGCGTGCACCACAGGTAGAGGCCGGCATCGGAGTGATCGACCCGCAGCCCGAACGCCTCGACCGCCGGGAGGAGCTCGGCCCGGCGTGCCCGGTAGCGCTCCTTCTGCTCCTCGACGTGGGCGGTGTCGGTGAGACCGGCGATCATCGCCGTCTGCACGGGACCGGGCACGATCATCCCCGCGTGCTTGCGCGAGTTCGTCAGGTCGCCGACGAGCACCGGGTCCCCGGCGGTGAACGCCGCGCGGTAGCCCGCGAGGTTCGACTGCTTGGACATCGAATACACCGACAGCAGGCCGGTGGGGTCGCCCCCGGTCACCGCGGGATCGAGGATCGAGGGCGTGGCCTCCGCGCCGTTCCAGTTGAGCAGCGCATAGCACTCGTCGGAGGCGACGATCGTCCCGGCCGCGCGGGCGCGCTCGGCGACCGCGGCGAGCACGGTCCGATCGAGCACCTCGCCGTTCGGGTTGCCCGGGGTGTTGAGCCACAGGAGGCCGACGCCCTCGAGCGAGGCGTCACCGCTCACGACATCGGCGGCGTCGATGCGCACGCACTCGACGCCGGCGAGCGTGGCGCCCATCTCGTAGGTCGGATAGGACGCGGCCGGGCACGCGACGCGCAGGCCCCGCTGCCGCAGTCCGAGCAGGGTCGGCAGCCAGGCGACGAGCTCCTTCGAGCCGATCGTCGGCATGACCGAGGTCTCCGGATCGAGCTCGATGCCGTGCCAGTGGGAGTACCAGCCGGCGATCGCCGCGCGCAGCTCCGGGGTGCCGGCGGTCTGCGGGTAGCCGTGGGAGTCGGCCCCGGCGGCGAGTGCCTCGCGGATGACCTCCGGGGTCGGGTCGACGGGCGTCCCGATCGACAGATCGCACACCCCGTCGGGATGCTCGGCGGCCCGGGCGCGGTAGGGCGCGAGGGTGTCCCAGGGGTAGTCGGGCAGATCGAGTCCGTAGTTCACCGTGTCGCTCCTCGGTCCCGGCTCACTGCTGCGGAGGCAGGGCCGCGATGATCGGATGGTCCTTGCCGGTGTTGCCGAGCTTCGCGGCGCCGCCGGGCGAGCCGATGTCGTCGAAGAACGCGACATTGGCCGTGTAGTACTCCGCCCACTGCTCCGGGACGTCGTCCTCGTAGTAGATCGCCTCGACCGGGCACACCGGCTCGCAGGCGCCGCAGTCGACGCACTCGTCGGGGTGGATGTAGAGCGACCGCTCGCCCTCGTAGATGCAGTCGACCGGGCACTCATCGATACAGGCCTTGTCCTTGAGATCCACGCAGGGCTGGGCGATGACGTACGTCACGGGCTTGTCTCCTCATCGAACGGCGGCGGGGGCATGACCGAACGGGCCGGTATGCGCTCCATCCAGCCTACTCCCTTATAGGCTGGGAGCCGATCGAATCCCCGAGTCGCAGAGGTCACACATGCTCGCTCCCCGCCCCGGCATGCGCGTCGTCATCCGGTACCGCTCCGGTGCGCAGCCGACCGACGCGCTCGGCACCGTGGTGCGGGCCGACGACGACTCCGTCACCGTCGACACCCGGCGCGGGGAGACGACGATCCCCACCGCCGACATCCTCCTCGTCCACGAGGTGCCTCCCGCCCCGCAGCGCTCGGGCCGCCTCCACGAGATCGTGTCGCCGCTCGACCTGCGCCGGATCAGCGCACACGTGTGGCTCCCGCCCGACGTCGCCTGGCTCAACGCGGAGAATCTCCGCCACGAGGCCGGCGGCGCGGGGGCCGAGGTGCCGCTCGCCCAGACCGGGGTGCTGCTCCGGTCCTCCGGCGGCGTCTCCCAGCGCGGCAGCTCGGCGATCCCGCTCGGCCGCACCGATCTGCCGCCCGAGCAGACCCTCGAGCTCGTCTCCCGCTGGTACGAGCAGCGCGGCCTGCCTCCGCGCCTCCAGATCTACTCCGCGGCCGGCGGCACCGAGCTCGCCGAGCAGTGCGCGGAGTTCGGACCGCTGCTGCGCCCGGCGGGCTTCGCCCCGTCCGGGGCCACCCTCGCCCTCACCGCAGCGACCCGGGAGGTCGCCGGCGGGATCGAACGGGCGATTGCGGCCGCCCTGCCGGGGCTCGAGATCGTCGAGAGCGAGGAGGCGCATCCGGTCCATTACACCGCGTGGGGCCACCCGGTCGGCTCCGACAGCCACGAGGCCTTCGCCGCGCTCCTCACCTCGCCGGAGCAGCATCGCTTCTACTCCGCGCTGGCGACCCACCCCGACGGCTCGCGCACGCTCGTCGGCGCGGTGCGGCTGGCGATCACCCAGAAGTGGGCGGTGGTCTCGAATCTCGTCGTCGACCCCGGGCTCCGACGGCGCGGCGCCGGACGGGCCCTCGTCGTCGCCGCGGCGGCCGCGGCCGCGGAGCGCGGGGTGCGCTCGATGCTCGCCGAGGTCGAGGCGGGCAATGCCGCCTCGCTCGGACTGTTCGAGACGCTCGGCGCGCGCGAGCACCACCGCTACTGGTACGCGCTGCGGTCCTGAGCCCGGATCGCCGGAGAGCAGCCCGGATCGCCGCTCGCGCGGACGGGGCGCTACTCGCAGACGACCTTGTTCACCGGCCGGTACACGGTGGTGAACTCGTCGCGCTTGACGACCGCTCCCGAGTCGTGGTCGGTGATCGTGCGCGAGATGGTGATCGACCAGCCCTCCCGCGGGGACTGCGGCGTGCAGCGCGGACCGGATTCGGTGATCGTCGACGGCGAGGTGAAGGCGAACCGTCCGGAGGACGAGGACTCGACGTCGACGGTCTTGACCCCGAACACCCGGGCGTGGACCTCTCCCCCGGCCAGGTACATGTCGAGCACGACGGGCGTGTCGCTGTCGTTGGTGAACCTGAGGTCGATCGAGGAGTAGTCGAGGGTGGTCTCCCGCCCCTCGGGGTAGCGCGAGATGTAGCGCGAGTGCGCCTGGTGCTCGTCGAGCTGGAACCCGGCGAAGTAGGCGGCGTTGAACAGCGTCGTCGACACCTGGGACACCCCGCCGCCGTAGTCCTCCTTCATCTGCCCGCCGGAGATCACGCCTGCGGGCCGGTACCCGTTGCCCGCGGTGCGCGGGCCGAGCGCCTCGTTGAGGCTGAACTGCTCACCGGGCTGCACGACGGTGCCGGAGACCTTCTCCGAAGCGACCCGGAGATTAGTGTCCCGGTTCGGCTCCGAGCTGTAGCGGGTGGAGAACGCGGAGATCACCTCGTCGACCTCCGCCTTCTCCGCCTCCTCGGTGGTGAATTCGGGCTCCGCCTCCTTGAGGGCGACGGACGCGGTGCGGTCGTCCGCGGTGAGGGCGGGCAGCACGGCCTCGGCGAGCTCGGTCTCGTCCACCGAGATCCCGCTCTCGCCCGGGACCACACGCGGCTTCCCGTCGACGATCTCGAAGCTCGCGTCCTTCGCCTCGGACCCCACCTCGGGGTTCGCGTCGAGGACCTCCGTGCGGAGCTTCTCGGCGTCGAGCACGGGGCGCAGCTCGCTCTCGTGCGGTTCGAAGCTCAGCGTGCCGGCGATGATCTCCGGGGAGACGACGAGCTCCGAGGCGTCGCCCACGGGCTGCCCCTCCTCGTCCTCCTCGGCGGCGCTGACGACGACGTCGCCGCTCAGCGCGGGCCGCGCGATCTCGGTCTCCGCGGCCTGCGCCTCCGCGGTGGTGATGTCGGGCTCCGTCTCCTCGGCCGGGACCGCGAGCGCGTCCGCGGTGCGGAGCCACTGCTCCTCGACCGTCGTGCGGATCATGTCCTCGGTGACGACGGTGCCGGACTCCCCCTCGGAGAGCACGATCTCCTCGTCCTCGAATCCGAGCTCGGCGTCGACCGGGTCGACGGTGAAGTCCTCGGCGACGGTCCGGGCGACGGGAGTGAACGCGTCCTCGTCGATGACGATCGCCGGATCGTAGACGCGGTCGCCGAACAGCTTCTCGACGACGACGCGCGGATCGAGGGTGAAGTCGGTGATGCCCGCGATCGTGGCCTGCGGGTCGAACGCGAGTCCGGCGTCGGCCGGGACCACGGCGGCCTCCATCCCGTCGGCCTGCAGGCGGAACTCTTCCTCGGCCCGGGGGGCGAGCTCGCGCTCGAGGGTCGCGACGGCGTCCTCCTCGCTCTGTCCGCTGATGTCGACCCCGGCCACCGAGGCCTCCGACGGCATCTGGCGCGAGGCGAAGAAGGCGGCCACCGCGTAGACCGCTGCGAGGAGCACGACCGCACCGAGCACGATGAGGAGGGCGGTGCGGGCGCGGTTCGGCGGAGCGGAGCGGGTGGCCATGGGAACTCACTGTCACGAGGGTGGTGCGGGCGGTCGAGCACAATCTACTACAGCAGGGTCACCTGCCGGAGCTAGCGCGGGTTGCGATCGGATACCGATGCCGGTCGACGGCGCAGCGCCGGCAGGGTGAACGCGAAGAGCGCCGCGATGATCATCGGGCCGAACAGCCACGCGAGGCTGCGGAGCGATCCGGTGACGACGAGGTCGCTGCCCGGCAGCATCCCCGGCTGCCCGAACACGAATCCGATGGCCGACACCGTCGCGGCGGTGAGGACGACGAGTCCGGTCGACCGGTAGAGGGTGCCGATGTGCCACAGCCCCGCGGCGGCGAGAGCGAGGGCGATCGCGAGGCCCCACGGGAGGATGACGGTCTGCCCGGCGAGGTCGACGACGGAGGCGTTGAGGTGCTGGAGGGAGCCGAGGGCGCCGATGAGCAGGCCGACGACGAGCGCGTGGATCGCACCGCCGATCCCGGGACGGCGGCGCGCGGCCGGATCCGCGGGGGTGCCCGCGGACTCCGGCGAGACGCCCGAGGCCGAATCCGCGCGGGTGCCCGCGGCCCCCGCTCCGGCGGTCGCGACCGCACCGGAACCGGCACCTGCACCGGCACCTGCTCCGGGGACCGGATGGGGATCGGGCGCATGGACCGGGACGCGCACGGTGTCGAGCACGGATTCGTACGGAGCATCGGGATCGGGATCCGGTCCGGGGTGGGAGGCCGCCGTGTAGTGCTCGATGTCGGAGATGTGCTGGCCGACCCCGTTGGAGAGCGCGAAGAACTCCCCGGCCACGACGACCTGGGTGCGGTGGGCGGCCATCGCCATCGCCTTGGCGCCGGCGAAGGCGGAGACGTCCTGGGCGACAGCGATCGGGGCCTCCGCGGCGATCGTCGGGACGGAGCTCGCGGGCTCGAACCCGGTGAGATCGAAGCCGGGGCGGGTGGGATCGAAGGCGGCGGCGGCGCGGTCGGCAGGGACGTCGGCGAAGAGCAGCACGGGCGGCGTGTGCGCGCCGCGCCCCGGGTCGGCGTCCACAGAAGTGCGCAGCGCCTCGACGGTCGCCCGGTGGACGTGCCGGTGGTCGGGGTGGCCGTAGCCGCCGCCGTCGGCGTAGGTGATGACGAGGTGGGGGTCGAGTTCGCGGACGACCTCCCGGATGTAGCCGGCGACCTCGTCGACCGAAGCCCGGCACAGGGCGTCGGCGGGCATGTCGGCCGGCTCCTGCGCGTGGCCGTCGGGACCCCATTCCATCCCCGAGTCCTCGAAGCGACGGGCGGGCAGTCCGCCGGTCGCCCCGCCGCGGGGTCCGTCGCCGAGGAATCGGTGGTCGGTCACCCCGAGCGCGGCGCACGCCGCGGCGAGCTCGGTCTCCCGATGGGCCGCGAGTCCGGGGCGGTCGCCGAACAGCGCGGCGTGCTCCTCCCCGATGACCTCGCCGCCCTCGCCGCGGGTCGCGGTGAGCAGCGTGACGTGGGCACCGGAGGCGGCGAGCAGCGCCATCGTCCCGCCGGTCATGATCGACTCGTCGTCGGGATGGGCGTGGACGAAGAGGACGCGCGCCTCGGCCGCGGACAGAGTCCGGGTGGCGACGCGCGCGCCGGCTGCGGCGGGCCCCTCGGTCATGCGTTCTGGCGGCGGCGGGCGTTGAAGAGCTTCTGCCGCTCCTTCTGGTCGAGGACGACCTTGCGGATGCGCACCGTGCCGGGGGTGACCTCGACGCACTCGTCGTTGCCGGCGAACTCGAGGCTCTCCTCGAGGGTGAGCTTGCGCGGCGGAGTGAGGTTCTCGAACGAGTCGGCGGTCGCCGAGCGCATGTTCGTGAGCTTCTTCTCCTTGGTGATGTTGACGTCCATGTCCTCGTTGCGGGCGTTCTCGCCGACGACCTGGCCCTCGTACACCTCCGAGGTCGGCTCGACGAAGAACGTGCCGCGCTCCTGGAGGTTGATCATCGCGAACGGGGTGACGGCGCCGGCGCGGTCGGCGACGAGCGAGCCGTTGTTCCGCAGCTCGATCGCGCCCGCCCATGGGGTGTGCCCGGCGGAGATCGAGTTGGCGATGCCGGTGCCCCGGGTCTCGGTGAGGAAGCGGGTGCGGAAGCCGATGAGGCCGCGGGCGGGGACCTTGAACTCCATCCGGACCCAGCCGCTGCCGTGGTTCGACATCGTCTCCATGGTGCCCTTGCGGGCGGCCATGAGCTGGGTGATGGCGCCGAGGTGCTCCTCCGGGACGTCGATCGTCACGTGCTCGAGCGGCTCGTGGACGACGCCGTCGATCTCCTGGGTGACGACCTGCGGCTTGCCGACGGTGAGCTCGAAGCCCTCGCGGCGCATCTGCTCGACGAGGATCGCGAGCGCGAGCTCGCCGCGGCCCTGCACCTCCCACGCGTCCGGGCGCTCGGTGGGCAGCACGCGCAGCGACACGTTGCCGACGAGCTCGGCGTCGAGCCGGTCCTTGACCATGCGGGCGGTGACCTTGGTGCCCTTCTCGCGGCCGGCGAGCGGCGAGGTGTTGATGCCGATGGTCATCGAGATCGCCGGATCGTCGATGGTGATCGGGGGCATCGGGCGCGGGTCCTCGGGATCGGTGATGGTGTCGCCGATCATGATGTCGGGGATCCCGGCGATCGCGACGATGTCGCCGGCGGACGCCGACTCCGCAGGCACGCGATCGAGGCCCTGGGTCTCGAGGAGCTCGGTGATCTTCGCGGACTTCTCCGTGCCGTCGGACCGGATCCACGCGACCTGCTGGCCCTTGCGCAGCGTGCCGCCGTAGATCCGCAGCAGCGCAAGGCGCCCGAGGAACGGCGAGGCGTCGAGGTTGGTGACGTGGGCCTGGAGGACGCCGTCGTCGTTGTACGCCGGCGCCGGGATGTGCTCGAGGATGGTCGCGAACAGCGGCTCGAGATCGGGGTTGTCCGGGAGCTCGCCGTCGGCGGGCTGGTGCATCGAGGCGCGCCCGGCCTTGCCGGAGGTGTAGACGACGGGCACCTCGAGCACCGCGTCGACGTCGATGTCGGGGACCTCGTCGACGAGGTCGCCGGCGAGGCCGAGGAGCAGGTCCTGCGCCTCCTCGAGCACCTCGTCGATGCGGGCGTCGGGCCGGTCGGTCTTGTTGATCGCGAGGATCACCGGCTTCTTCGCGGCGAGCGTCTTGCGGAGCACGAAGCGGGTCTGCGGCAGCGGGCCCTCCGAGGCGTCGACGAGGAGCACGACGCCGTCGACCATGGACAGCCCGCGCTCGACCTCGCCGCCGAAGTCGGCGTGACCGGGGGTGTCGATGACGTTGATGACGATCGTCTCGCCGGCGGCCGAGGGGCCGCTGTAGCTGATCGAGGTGTTCTTCGCGAGGATCGTGATGCCCTTCTCGCGCTCGAGATCGCCGGAGTCCATCACCCGCTCCTGCACCTCGCCGTGGTCCCCGAAGGCACCGGCCTGGCGGAGCATGCCGTCGACCAGCGTGGTCTTGCCGTGGTCGACGTGCGCGACGATCGCGACGTTGCGGCGATCGGCACGGCGTGAGGTGAGTTCAGTCATCGATTCCCTTTGGAAGAGGTGGGGCGGTCCAGGTGTCCGACAGCCCAGTATAGGGCCGCCGGACACCGCGGAGCGACGGCGGGCGGCGCACCGCCCCGCCGGTCGCCGCCCGGTGGGCGCTCCTCACTCGGTGGTCGCGGCGATGACCGCGTCGCGGGTCTCGCGCCGCCTGCGCTGCTCCTCGGGATCGGGCACCGGGACGGCGGCGAGCAGACGCCGGGTGTAGGGGTGGAGCGGCGCGGAGATCACCGCGGACGATGGGCCGATCTCGACGATGTGCCCGTGGCGCATGACCGCGATCCGCGCGGCCACGCTCTCGACGACCGCGAGGTCGTGGGAGATGAACAGGCACGCGAAGCCGTACTCCTCCTGGAGCTCGCTGAACAGCCGGAGCACCTTCGCCTGCACCGACACATCGAGCGCGGAGGTCGGCTCGTCGGCGATGAGGAGCTTGGGTTTGAGGGCGAGCGCCCGGGCGATGCCGATGCGCTGGCGCTGGCCGCCGGAGAGCTCGTGGGGGTACCGGTTGCGCATCGAGCGCGGCAGCTCGACGGAGTCGAGCAGGTCCTCCACCCGACGGCTGAGCTCCGGCCCCTTGAGGCCCTCGTGGAGGAGCAGCGGCTCGCCGATGCTCTCCCCGACCGGGAGTCGGGGGTTGAGGGAGGAGCCCGGGTCCTGGAACACGATCCCGACATCGCGGCGGTGCTTGCGCAGCTGGGAGTTCTTCATCCCGGTGATGTCGGTGCCGACGACCTCGATCGAGCCCTCGACGACCGGCAGCAGGCCGAGCGCGGCGCGGCCGATCGTCGTCTTGCCCGAGCCGGATTCGCCGACGAGTCCGACGACCTCGCCGGCCCCGATCTCCATGTCGATCCGGTGCGCGGCGCGGAACGCCTTCTGCCGGCCGCTCGCGGGGTACTCGATGCTCGCGCCGTCGAGGCGCAGGGCCGGCGTGCCGCCGCCCTCCCACCGGCCGCCCGGATGGACGAGCATCTCGGTGGAATCGAGCGTGATCTCGCGGGTTCCGGCGTCCTCGTCCGGTCCGGTCGCGCCGTCGTCGGCGACCGCCTCGCTGCCGACCACCGCGTGCTCGGGGTCGGCGGAGACCGCGTCGAGGTCGACGCCGCCGAGCGCGCCGCCGGAGAGGTTCGCCCCGAGGTGGGGCACCGAGGCGAGGAGCTGCCGGGTGTACGGGTGCTGCGGATTGCCGAAGATCTCTGCCGAGGTGCCCGATTCGACCACGCGCCCGTTGCGCATGACGAGGATCCGGTCCGCCATGTCGGCGACGACGCCCATGTCGTGGGTGATGAGGATGATCCCGGAGTCGATGCGCTCGCGCAGGTCCCGCATGAGCTTGAGGATCTCCGCCTGCACCGTGACGTCGAGCGCGGTGGTGGGCTCGTCGGCGATGAGGAGCTTGGGATCGCAGGCGAGCGCCTGCGCGATCATGATGCGCTGCCGCTGGCCGCCGGAGAGCTGATGCGGGAACGAGTCGAAGCGCTTCTCCGGCTCCGGGATCTCGACGAGCCGCATGAGCTCGAGCGCCCGCTCCTTGGCCGCGCTCGGCCCCATGTCGAAGTGCGTGCGCAGGGTCTCGACGATCTGGTAGCCCACGGTGTAGACCGGGTTGAGCGCGGTCATCGGCTCCTGGAAGATGATCGAGATGTCCCGACCGCGGACGCCGCGCATGTGCGACTGCGGCATGCCGATGAGCTCGCGGTCTCCGAGGCGCGCCGAGCCCGAGGCCCTGCCGTTGGCCGGCAGCAGCCCGATGAGCGACATCGAGGACTGCGACTTCCCGGAGCCGGATTCGCCGACGATCGCGAGGACCTCACCGGGATGGACGTCGTAGTCGAGGTCCTCGGCGGCGGTGAACCATTCCCCGCCCACCCAGAAGCGGACGCTGAGATCGCGCACCGAGAGCACCGGGGCGCGGGTTGCTGCAGTGTGTGTGTCCGACATGTCATTCCTCCGTCGGGCGCTGGCCCGGCTTGGCGGCGTTCGGGTTCGTCACGGCGTCCCCGCGCACGCCTCCGGCGGCGGGGGCCTCCGATTCGCGCTTGGCGGCGCGGTCCATCTGCCGCTGGCTCGGAATCTTCTTCTGGCGCGGGTCGTTCGCATCGCGCAGGCCGTCGCCGATGAAGTTGATGCACAGCGCCACGACGATGATGAACAGGCCCGGCCACCAGAACAGCCACGGGCGGGTCGAGAACGCCGTCTGGTACTCGTTGATGAGCGAGCCCAGGGACACCTCGGGTGAGCGGATGCCGAAGCCGAGGAAGCTCAGCGCGGTCTCGAGCACGATCGCCTGGCTCATGAGGAGCGTCGTGTTGACGATGACGACGCCGAGCGCGTTGGGCAGCATGTGCTTGAACATGATGCGGACGTCCGAGGCGCCGGCGACGCGCGCGGAGTCGACGAACTCCCGCTCGCGCAGGGCGAGGAACTCGCCGCGCACCAGACGGGCGAGACCGGTCCACAGGATCGCGCCGAGTGCGATGCCGAGCATGACGGCGTTCGAGTTCGACACGAGCTTGCCGAGGATGGCGCCGACGACGATGGTCGGCAGGATGATGAACCCGTCGGTGATCCGCATGAGGGCCGAGTCGAGCCAGCCGCGGTAGAAGCCGGCGAGCGCGCCGACGAGGGTGCCGATGACCATCGAGATCGCGCCGATGATGAGCATGACCATGATGGAGATCTGGGTGCCCTTCATCACGCGGGCGAAGTTGTCCCGCCCGATCTCGTCCTGGCCGAACGGGTGGACCCCGGGCGAGAACGGATCGGCGAGCGTCCAGGTCGGGGCGCCCGACGGGTTGAGGATCGGGTTCGAGGCCTGGTGCCCGTGGATCCACCAGCCGGGGATCGGTCCGACTCCCTGGGCGGTGAAGGCGAGCAGGGCGACGAGGCCGAACACGCTGAGCCCGGCGATCGCGCCGGTGTGGCGGATGAACTTCCGCCACACGATGGCCGACTGGGACAGGCCCTCGGTCTCCTTGTGCTCGATCGAGGAGTTCTCGCCGTCGCCGTAGGCGTCGGGATCGTGGTCGGTATTCACTGCTGTGCTCATGCGTGCACCCGGATTCGCGGATCGAGGACGGCGTACAGGAAGTCGGCGACGAGGTTGGCCACCATGGCGAGGATGCCGGTGATGAGGATGTAGGCCATGACCGGCTCGAGCTCGTTGCGGTTCATCGAGTCGATGAACATCTTGCCCATGCCGTTCCAACCGAAGATCGTCTCGGTGATGACCGCTCCGCCGATGAGGGTGATGATGTCGACCGGGATGATCGAGGCGAGCGGGAGCAGGGCGTTGCGCAGCGCGTGCCGCATGATCACCGTGCGCTCGCCGAGGCCCTTGGCCCGGGCGGTGCGGATGTAGTCCTGGTTCATCACCTCGAGCATCGACCCGCGGGTGTAGCGGGTGTAGGTCGCGAAGGAGATGAGGATGAGCGCGATCGAGGGCAGCAGCAGGTGGGTGAAGGAGTCGAGGTTGCGGAACCAGAAGTCCCCCTCGATGTTCGGCGTGGTGGCGCCGATGGTCGCGATCGGACGGTTGTTGATCGCCGGATGGGACGAGTAGCGGCCCCACTCCTGGAAGATCCGGTCGAAGAACACGACCGCGGAGATGATCACCGCGGTGATCGCCCCGGTGCGGGCCGAGGCCCACTTGTCCGGACCGCCGAACGCGAGGCCGACGCCGATGCCGAGGAGGATCGACACGATGACGAGGCCGATGATGAGCAGCCAGTTCATCGGGACGAGGTAGAAGAGCCACTGGAGCGGGATGTAGAGGGCGATCCCGAGGACCGCGACGGTGAGGCCGGTGAAGAGCGAGCGGCGGTTCTTCAGACCGGTCGACAGGTAGACCACGACGACTGCGGTCGCCAGACCGGTGAGGGCCACGCCGACGATGCCGATGCTCGGGTTGTGGAGCCGACCGGTAGCGAGGACGAAGTAGATCGTCGCGAAGGTCACCGCGGCCGCGAGGACGAAGGTGAGGGCCCGCCGCTTCGCCGAACCGCCGATCGCCGCCATCCAGAACAGGCCGGCGAAGACGGTGAGGAGGATGATCGGGGTCCAGCCGACCACCGGATCGTTGAGGAAGTTGTTGAACTCGATCGCCCCGTACTGCTTGAGCAGCACCGCGACCCAGAACACGGGAAGGGAGTACAGGAGGAAGGAGACGAAGGTGATGAAGTAGTCGAAGCCCGTGTACTGCCGGATCGCCGACACCATGCCGACGGCGATGCCGAGGACGATCGAGACGAGGGTCGCGGCGGTGACGAGCTTGACGGTGTTGCCGATCGCCCCCGGGAGCATCGAGGTGACCTCTTGGCCGCTCTGCCAGGCGGTGCCGAGGTCGCAGGAGCCGATGAGGCAGCCGCCCACGCCGCCGAGCCACAGGAAGTAGCGGACGAGGACGGGGGTGTCGAGGTTGAGCAGCCGGGTCCGCGATTCGTACAGTGCCGCGATGTTCGGCGAGGTCGAGGATCGCAGGTCGTAGAAGTAGTCCATCGCCGCGTCGAGGAGGAGATAGATGACGAAGGAGACGACGAGGAGGACGAGGGCCGAGGAGAGGAATCGGCGGAGCAGGAATGTGAGCATGGGAGCTTCCGGCGAGTGCGGGGCCGCTCGACCGTCCCGGCGGTGTCGTCGCGGGCTGCGACGCCGCCGCCGGGCCCGATCGCGCGGCGAGAAGGAGTGGTCGGCGGGGCCTCACGGCCCCGCCGACCGGGTGTGATCAGGAGACCTGCCACTCCCAGTAGTTCCAGAACATCGTCGGGGACACCGTGGTGGAGCTGGCGCCCTGGACGCGGTCGCGGTAGATCAGCAGCTCGGGGTGCTGGAAGATCGGGATGCCGAACCCGTCCTCGAGCAGCGTCCGCTCGACCTCGATGATGCCCTCCTGCTGCGCCTGCTCGTCGGTCTCCGCGAGAAGATCGTCGAGCATCGAGTCGAGCTCCTCGTTGCTGTAGCCGCCGTAGTTGTTCTGCGCGCCGGTCCGCCAGTTCGCATCGGCGTTCGACACACCGGTGGTCGTCGACTGCCAGCCGAACAGCGAGGCGTCGTAGGTGCCGTCACCGAGCCGGGTGCCCCAGTTGTCGTCGCCGTCCTCGATCACCGTGAAGCCGGCCTCCTCGGCCGATTCCTTGATGAGCTGGAACTGCTGGGCACGACGCTGGTTGGACGCGCCGTAGAGGAAGCGCACCTCGGGCGACTCGACCCCGGCCTCCTCGAGGAGCTGACGCGCGCCCTCGACGTCGGTCTCGGCGTACATGTCGCTGCCGTTCTCCGCGACGATCGCGTCGTACATCGGCGAGCCGGGCACCTGGTAGAGCGAGTCGCGGACCACGGCCTCCTCGTTGAGGGGCTTGATGATCGTCTCGACGATCTGGTCGCGCGGGATCGTCATGAGGAACGCCTGGCGGACCTTCTTGGCCTTCTCCTCGTCGCCGCCGTAGCTCTCCGGGTCGAAGGGTCCGTTGTTGTCGTAGGTGAGGTCGACGTGCTCGTAGGTCGCACCGTCGCCGGTGTCGACGTTCACCCCGTCGATGCCCTCCGCGGCCTGGAGGACGTCGGCGGTCGCCTGCGGCTGGGTGATGTCGACCTCGCCGTTCTCGACCGCCTGGACCATAGCCATCGGGTCCTCGTTGTAGCGGTAGGTGATCGTCTGCACGCTCGGCTCGACCGGGCCGGAGTAGTTCTCGTCGAGCTCGAGGGTGAGGTACTGCCCCTCCTCGAACGCGGTCATCTGGTACGGCCCGTTGTGGACGAGGAGATCCGGATCATCGGGCAGCGAGGTGAAGTCGAACCCGGTGTTCCACGTGTTCGAGATCGACGACAGCTGACCGGCGTCCTCGTTCTCGACCGCATCGAGGATCTGCTGCTTCGCCTCCGCCGGGTCCTCGGTGCCGAGGGCCTTCTTCGCGACGATGTGCGCGGGGACGCCGATGCCGTCGGACCCGAGGCCGAGGCTGGTCTCCCAGTCGGCGAACGGCTCCGAGTAGGTGAAGGTGACTTCCTTGCCGTCCTCGGAGATCTCCGGGAAGTCCTTGATGAGGCCCGGACCGATGCTCGAGGAGTCGAAGTAGACGGTGCCCTCGGGGTTCTCCTTGACGTTGCCCTCGTCGTCGTTGTTCGACTCGACGGTGTTGAAGTTGCCCGACTGCGCCGCCCATGCGAGGACGAGGTCGGCCGCGTCCACGGGCGTGCCGTCGGACCAGGTCGCGGAGTCGGCGAACGTGTACTTGACCTGGAGCGGGTCCTCGGACACCTGCTCGACGGAGCCGAGGTTACCGTCCTGGAGCTCGAGGGAGTCGTCGTAGTACTTGAAGTTGTCGTTCATCAGGTACGTGACGATCGAGTTCGCCACGGCATTGCCGTTGGCGGTCATGGTGTTGACGGAGCGGAAGGGTTCGTTCCAGCCGACGTTGATGACGGAGTCGCCGCCGCCCTCACCGCCGCCGTCGCCGCCGCCGTTCCCGCCGTCGCCGCCGCTGCCGGGCGGAGTGCAGGCGCTGAGCACCAGGGCTGCGGCCGCCAGGCCTGCTCCGGTCGTCAGAAGTCGTCTCTTCACCGTGTTCGCTCCCTCATGAGGTCGTGGACCGTGCCGGTCCTGCCGGGTGTCGTGCTCGCACCGCACCGCCGGTCGGCGGGCCGCAGAGCACAACACGAATTGATGAGACAGTAGTCGGCCCGGACGTGACCGACGTCTCGTATCGCGGAATAATCGGGGTATCGTTATCAATTCGAGACGCCCCCGAACCGACCCGGAGACATGACCGCGCACCCGAGTGATCCCCTCGCCCCGCACCCCGCCGTGCTCCGCACCGCCGGGTCCCGCGTGATCGCCACGACAGTGGGTCTGATCTGCGCCGTCGCCCTCGTCACCGTCATGCTCCAGGCCCGTCCCGACCGTGCCGCCGGACTCGCCGGGCTCGCCGTCGCCCCCGCCGTCCTCGCCTGGGTCCTCTACGGCCATCCGCACCTCCGCCTGAGTCCTCAGGGCCTGTGGATCGCGAACCCGTTCCGCACCCATCGCCTCCCCTGGTCCGAGATCATCGGCTTCGACCGGCGCCTGGGACTGAGCGTCGAGCGGCGCACCGGCCGGCCCGTCCCCGCATGGGCCCTGCCCGCGGGCGGTCGACGGTTCACCCGCGGGCCCGACGGCCGCCGGGAGATCTCCGCGCGCCCCTCCCGGCAGATCGACGCGGTGCTCGAGGCGCATGCACGGTTCGGGAGCTCGGAGCACATCCACCCTCCCGCTGCCGAATCGCAGTGGAACGTCCCCAACATCGTCGTCCTCGGCCTCGCCCTCGGGTGGTTCGCCCTCGGGCTCACGATGGTCTGAGCACCGCCCGCCGCCGCAGCAGTCCGACGTCGACGGTGTTCGCCGGGTCGCGAGATCGCTGCAGCGATCAGGAGAATCACAAGGTGTCTTGATGTCGGAACCATCGACTCGACCCCGTTCCACCGGGTAGGTTCGGGAGTCACGAGGGCGCCTGCCGCGGTGTCCATGACGAGGAGGACGAGCATGCGGGTCGCAGTCATCGGAGCCACCGGGAACGTCGGGACCGCGGTGCTGAGAGCCCTGGGGGCCCGGGACGAGGTGAGCTCCGTCCTCGGCATCGCGCGCCGCCTGCCCGACCGGTCGGCCGCACCGTACGCGGGCTGCGAGTGGCACTCGATCGACATCGGCGCCGCCGTCGAACCGGCGGACGCGGTCGACGCGCTCACCCGCGTCTTCGACGGCGTCGACGCCGTCGTCCACCTCGCGTGGCTCATCCAGCCGAACTCCGACCGCGCGCTGCTCCGGCGCGTCAACGTCGACGGCACCGCCCACGTCGCCCGGGCCGTCGTCGCCGCCGGGGTGCCCCACCTCGTCGTGGCCTCCTCGGTCGGGGCCTACTCCCCCGCCGCCGACGCGCGACCGCGCGACGAGTCCTGGCCGACCCAGGGGATCCCGAGCTCCCATTACAGCGTCGACAAGGTCGCGCAGGAGCGGGTGCTCGACCGGTTCTCCGCCGAGCACCCGGAGGTCGTCCTCACCCGGCTGCGCCCGGCGCTCACCTTCCAGCCCGATGCGGCCTCGGAGATCCAGCGCTACTTCCTCGGTGCCCTCGCACCGGTCCAGGCGCTGCGCGCCGGCCGTCTCCCCGTGCTGCCGGTGCCCCGCGGACTCCGCGTGCAGGCCGTCCACTCCGAGGACGTCGGCGCCGCCTATGCCGCGGCCGTCGCCGCCCGTGCGGGAGGCGCGTTCAACATCTGCGCCGACGATGTCCTCGGCCCGCAGGAGCTCGCCGATGTCGTCGACCACGGCCGGTACGTCGAGGTCCCGCCCGCGGGGGTGCGCGCCGCGCTCGCCGGAGCCCACCGGGTCGGCGCCGTGCCGGCGGACCCGGGTTGGCTCGACATGGGCATGCAGGTCCCCGTCATGGACAGCACCCGCGCCCGCACCGAGCTCGGCTGGGCCCCGGCGCACACCGCTGCGCAGACGCTCGGCGAGCTTGTCGACGCGATGGCCGAGGGCCGCGGCACGTCCTCGGTGCCCATGCGACCCCGCGACGAGCACCGTCTCCCGGAGGCGTCCGCCGACTCCGCGCTCAGCCGTTCGGGAGAGCTGCCGCAGATCGACGGCGCGGTCGATCGGGACCTCCTCGGCCTCTACCTCTCCGACCACCTCACCGGTGCCACCGCAGGCGTCGAGCGGATCGAGCGGATGGCAGGCGCCTACGCCGGCACCCCGGTGTATGCGGCGCTGTCCGAGCTCGCCGAGCAGATCCGGGGCGAGCGGGCGTTCCTCCGCAGCCTCATCCGCACGCTCGGGCTCAAGCAGCTGCCCCACCGGCAGGCGGCGTCCTGGGCCGGGGAGCGCCTCGCCCGGCTCAAGGCCAACGGGACGATGCTCACCCGCTCCCCGATGACCCTCGTGCTCGAGGCCGAGCTCATGCGCAGCGCCGTCGTCGGCAAGCGCGGCGGCTGGCAGACCCTCGAGAGCAACGCCGGGCTCCTCGGGCTCGAGCCCGCGGTGTTCGCCGAGCTCGCGGCGAAGGTCGACGACCAGCTCGCGGTGCTCGACGCGGTGCATGCCTACGCGCGGGAGCGCGCGCTCCGCGCCGATCGCGAGACCTTCGAACCGCACACGGATGACCCCGGGTCCGGGACGAGCGGGGACGGGGAGCGGTGAGCGCGGTCGACGAGCTCACCACCTCCGCCGCAGGCCTCGCACAGGAGATCGCGACGGCGGCCCGGGCACTCGGGTCGACCGTCGGGGTCGCCGAATCGCTCACCGGCGGGCGGATCGCGACGCGGCTCGCAGCCGCCGAGGAGTCGTCGGCGTGGTTCGCCGGCGGGATCGTGAGCTACGGATCCGAGGTCAAGCATCGCGCTCTCGGCGTACCTCGCGGACCGGTGATCAGCGAGCAGGCGGTGACGGCGATGGCCGAGGGAGCCGCCGCGCTCCTCGGGGCCGATGCCGTCGTCGCCGCGTCGGGAGCCGGTGGCCCCGGTGGGCAGGAGGGCAATCCGCCGGGCACGACCTGGCTGGCCGTGCGCGTCGGCGGGGTGACGCGCACCGAGCTCCACCGTTTCGACGGCGAGCCGCTCGAGGTCCTCGCCCGGACTGAGGACGCCGCGCTGCGCCTGCTGCGCGGGGCCCTGCACGACGCACACGACGAACGAGGAGGACCGCGATGAGAGCGGTGACATGGCAGGGCAAGCGGACGATGACCGTCGAGACGGTCCCGGACCCGATCCTGCGGGATCCCACGGACGCCATCATCGAGGTGACCTCGACGGCGATCTGCGGATCGGATCTGCACCTCTACGAGGTGCTCGGTCCCTTCATGGACGCCGGTGACATCGTCGGCCACGAACCGATGGGCATCGTCGTGGAGGCGGG
The DNA here is from genome assembly GCF_900184225.1 of Brevibacterium ihuae. Classification (NCBI taxonomy): domain Bacteria; kingdom Bacillati; phylum Actinomycetota; class Actinomycetes; order Micrococcales; family Brevibacteriaceae; genus Brevibacterium; species Brevibacterium ihuae. The sequence goes on from NZ_FXWZ01000002.1 coordinate 857,930, forward strand.
GTCGGACACCCGGCTGTCCGTCGGCGACCGGGTCGTCGTCCCGTTCACCATCGCGTGCGGCCGGTGCTGGATGTGCGACCGCGGCCTCTTCTCCCAGTGCGAGACCACCCAGGTCCGGGAGCACGACTCCGGTGCCGCGCTGTTCGGCTACTCGCGCCTCTACGGGTCCGTGCCCGGCGGGCAGGCGGAGTACCTCCGGGTGCCGCACGCCGACTTCGGCCCCATCCGGGTCGGCACCGAGCTCCCCGACCACCGCTATCTGTTCCTCAGCGACATCCTGCCCACGGCCTGGCAGGGCGTGAAGTACGCGGGCATCGGCCCCGGCGACACCCTCGCGGTGCTCGGCCTCGGCCCCGTCGGCCAGCTCGCCGCGCGGATCGGCGTCCACCTCGGCGCCCGGGTGTTCGGCGTCGACCCGGTGCGCGAGCGCCGGGAGATGGCCGCCCGCCACGGGGTCGAGGTCGTCGGCGCCACCGCCGACGGCATCGCCTCGATCCGCGAGTCCTGCGCCGGTCGCGGGCCCGATGCGGTGGTCGACGCCGTGGGCATGGAGGCCCACGGATCCCCGGTCGGCCGGGCGGCGCACGCCGCGGTCGGCCTGCTGCCCGACGCGCTCGGCCGGAAGCTCATGGAGACCGGCGGCGTCGACCGGCTCGCCGCGCTCCACGCCGCGATCGATCTCGTGCGCCGCGGCGGGACGGTCTCGCTCAGCGGGGTGTACGGCGGCCAGGCGAGCCCGATGCCGCTCCTCACCCTGTTCGACAAGCAGATCCAGCTCCGGATGGGCCAGTGCAACGTCAAGCGCTGGATCGACGACCTGCTCCCGCTCGTCGAGGACCCGGCCGACCCGCTCGGCATCGACGATCTCGTCACCCACCGGGTGCCGCTCGGGGCCGCGCCGCAGGCCTATGCGATGTTCCAGCAGAAGACCGACGGGTGTGTCAAGGTCGTCCTCGACCCGCGGGCGACCACCCCGTCCTGACCCCCGCTCGCCCGGGAGCGCACCGAGAGGACCACGATGACCCCCAGCGACACCGACCGCACCGTCTCCGACCTCATCGTCGAGCGACTCCTCGCCTGGGAGGTCGAGCGCATCTACGGCTACCCCGGCGACGGCAACAACCCGCTCCTCGGCGCTCTCGGCCGCGCGGACCGGGCCCCGGAGTTCATCCAGGCGAAGCACGAGGAGAGCGCGGCCTTCATGGCCGTCGGCGAGGCGAAGTACAGCGGGTCCGTCGGGGTCGTCGCCTCGACGCAGGGCCCCGGCGCGGTGCACCTCCTCAACGGGCTCTACGATGCGAAGCTCGACAGCGCCCCGGTGGTCGCGCTCGTCGCCCAGCAGCACACGACCGCGCTCGGCTCGGACTACCAGCAGGAGATCGACCTGCAATCGCTCTTCGGCGACGTCGCCGCGAACTTCACCCAGCTCGTCGCCGCTCCCGAGCAGGTGCCCATGGTCATCGACCGGGCGTTCCGCTCGGCGCTCTCCACCGCGCAGCCCGCCGTCGTCATCCTGCCCCACGACGTCCAGCAGGCGCCGGCGCCCGAGCTCGGCCAGGAGCACGGGGAGGTCGTCACCGCACCGCGCTGGACCACCGGTCAGGTGCTCCCCCGCGAGGACGACCTCGACGCCGCCGTGCGCGTCATCGAGGCCGGCGAGCGCATCGCGATCCTCTCCGGTAGGGGCGCCGCGCGCGCTCAGGAGAAGGTCGTCCGACTCGCCGAGCACCTCGGCGCCGGGATCACGACGAGCCTGCTCGGCAAGCCCTACGTCGACGAGTCCCACCCCCTGGCCGCGGGCACCATGGGGCACCTGGGGACCACGGCCTCGGCCCGTATCCTCCAGGAGTGCGACACCCTCCTCATCATCGGGTCCAACGACCCGTGGACGGAGTTCTACCCGGCTCCGGGACAGGCGCGCGCGGTGCAGATCGACATCGATCCGGCGATGCTCGCCAACCGCTATCCGGTCGAGGTGGGCCTCGTGGGCGACAGCGGGCCGACGATCACGGCGCTGCTCGACAGACTCGGCGATCGCCCCGCTCCATCGTGGCGCACCCGGGTCGAGGAGCACATCCGGAACTGGCGCACGATCAGCCGGGAGAGGGCCGAGGTCCCCGCCGCCCCGCTCAATCCGGAGCTCGTCGTCCGGCGCTTCGCCGAACGGATCCCCGACGACGCCCAGGTGGCGATCGACGTCGGCAGCTGCGTCTACCACTACGTCCGCCAGATGCCGCTGCCCACCTCGGTGCCCGCCCATCTTTCGAGCACCCTGGCGAGCATGGGGTGCGCGATCCCCTACGGCATCGCGGCGAAGGAGGTCGCACCCGCCCGGCCGGTGTGCGCCGTGGCCGGCGACGGGGCGATGCAGATGCTCGGGATCAACGAGCTCATCACCCTGGCGGAGCGGTACCGCACGTGGGAGGACCCGCGGTTCGTGCTGCTCGTCCTCCACAACCGCGACCTCGCCGAGGTGAGCTGGGAGCAGCGGGAGTATGAGGCCCAGCCCCGGTTCGCCCCCTCGCAGGACATCCCGCGGTTCGACTTCGCCGGCTATGCCGAGCTGCTCGGCCTGCGCGGTCTGCGGATCACCGACCCGACGGAGGTCCCCGCGGTGCTCGAGGAGGCGTTCGCCGCAAGCACCCCGGTGGTCGTCGAGGCGCGCACCGACGCCGCGATGCCGCTGCTGCCCCCGCTGCCCCACCTCGAGGAAAAGCTCGAGGCGATGCGGACGGGCCTGCGCGCGGAGGGAGCGGCGGGCGAGCACGCCCGCTCCCTGCTCGACGAGTACGAACGCATCGAACGCGCCCACCGATGATCACCACGAGGGGGCGACCGTCCCCTCGGCGACGACAGAGAGGAACGCCCATGTCCGCGAACGACCCGCGCAGCAACCCCGATCCCATGAACTCCGAGCACACGGAGCACAACCCCAACCTCGACCCCGCCCCGCAGGGGGATCCGGACCTCGAACCCGGCGGCGGCGTGCGACCGGGCGACACGCCTCCCGAATCGCAGTCGGCCACCTCGACCCCGGATCGAAGGGCCCGATCATCGCGATCGCACTCGTGGTCCTCGCCCTCGTCTTCCTGTTCATCGCCTACGCCGTAGGCATCTTCGGCTCCTGAGGAGGGACCATGACCCAGCACTCCACCACCGACCAGCTGACCTTCCAGAACCCCGTCACCCGCTTCCCCGTGATCTCGCCCCCGAAGCAGGACCAGCCCGAGCCCGGTCTCGACCAGGAGCTCACCCCGCAGACCGACCGGGGGCACCGCTCCTACCGCGGGACGGGTCGCCTCGAGGGCCGGAAGGCGCTCATCACCGGTGCCGACTCCGGCATCGGCGCCGCCGTCGCGATCGGCTTCGCCCGGGAGGGTGCCGACATCGCGCTGTCCTACCTGCCGGAGGAGGAGGCCGATGCCCAGGAGATCAAGTCGGTCATCGAGGACACGGGACGCCGCGCGTTCCTCTTCCCCGGCGACATCTCCGATGCGGAGTTCTGCACCGAGCTCGTCAAGCGCGCCGTCGACGCGCTCGGCGGCCTCGACGCGCTCGTCAACAACGCCGGGCGGCAGATCGCCGTCGAGGAGTTCTCCGATCTCCCCGACGCGCAGTGGACGCAGACCTTCGCGACGAACATCCACGCGATCTTCCGGATCTCGCAGGCCGCGGTGAAGCACATGCCGCCGGGGTCGACGATCGTCAACTCGACCTCGGTGCAGGCGTACGAGCCCTCGACGCACCTGCTCGACTACGCCTCGACGAAGGCGGCGATCAACAACTTCACCAAGGGGCTCGCGCAGTCCCTCGCCGGGCAGGGGATCCGCGTCAACGCCGTGGCTCCCGGCCCGATCTGGACCCCGCTCCAGGTGTCGGACGGGCAGCCGAAGGAGGCGCTGCCGGAGTTCGGGAAGAGCACGCCGCTCGGCCGTGCCGGGCAGCCCACCGAGCTCGCCCCGGCCTACGTGTTCCTCACCTCGCCGGAGTCGAGCTACGTGCTCGGCGAGACGCTCAACGTCAACGGCGGCATGCCGACCCCCTGACGACGCACCCGAACGCGGCAGAGGCCCGGAGCCGTCGGCTCCGGGCCTCTGCCGTGCACGCGCGGCGAACCCTCAGTCGGAGAACCGCTCCCACACGCGATGAGCCGCCAGGAGTCCGAACAGGTCCTCGAGCCCGGACCGGGGATCGTCGAGGACCACCCCGGGTGCACCCGGGGTGATGCCGGCCGCCTCGAGCACGGGCGTCCGGGGCGTGACGAGCAGCGCCTTGCAATGGCGGTAGGCCTCGGCGGCGAGGAGGACGAGACGCGGATCCACCGGCCCCAGCCCGGTCGGGTCGGCGGCCTTGGCATCCTTCTCCCCCTCCGCGTCCGGGCCCGGTGCCGCCCCCGAGGTGGCGAAGACGAGCGCATCGAACTCGACCGAGCGGGCGGTGAGGTACGTGCGCTGCACCGGGGTGCCGTCGTCCAGCGTCCCGCCGACCGGGGCGATGATGAGTGGCACCATGCCCTGCTCGTCGATCGTCTCGGCCAATGCGGTGGCGTCCTTCGCCCGCGTGTGCGCGTCGACGACGATGCCGATCGTCCTGCCCGCGGTCGGCCAGCTGCCTCCCACCTGCGAGAGGGCCGGGCTGGTCCGTCCGTCCTCCGACTCCGTCCGCTTCTGCGGGGCCGGTGCGGGCAGGCCGAGGCCTGCGGCGACCGCGGCGCACAGCCCCGCATCGATCTCCGCCAGGCACTGCAGCTGGCGCTCCTTGATCGGCTGCTCGTAGCACTTGCCGAGCTCGAAGGTGTAGGCCTGCTTGACGTGCTCCTGCTCCACCGGGGTGAGGCTGCGGTAGAAGAGGGCGGCCTGCGAGAAGTGATCGTCGAAGCTCGCGGGATTCTCCCGCAGCTTGAGCGACTCCGGCAGCGCCTCGGGGAAATCGATGAGCGCTCCGTCCTCGGCCCCGGCGTGGAAGGGGCACCCGCCGTCGAGCGAGTTCGGCCGGTACGGCGCCACCCCGGCGTGGTCGGCGGTCTGGTGCATCCCGTCGCGCAGCATGTCGTTGACGGGCGCATGGGGCCGATTGATGGGCAGCTGCGCGAAGTTCGGCCCGCCCAGCCTGGAGAGCTGGGTATCGAGGTAGGAGAACATCCGCGCCTGGAGGAGCGGGTCGTTCGTGACGTCGATGCCGGGGACCAGGTGGCCGGGGTGGAAGGCGACCTGCTCGGTCTCCGCGAAGTAGTTCCGCGGGTTCGCATCGAGAGTGAGGAGGCCGAGCGGCTCGACCGGGGCGAGCTCCTCTGGCACGAGCTTGGTCGGGTCGAGCAGATCGATGCCCTCGAACATCTGGTCCTCGGTGTCCGGGAACACCTGCACCCCGAGCTCCCACTGCGGATGGGCCCCGGACTCGATCGCGTCGGCGAGGTCCCGGCGATGGAAGTCGGGGTCGACGCCGTTGATCATCTGCGCCTCCTCCCACACGAGGGAGTGCACGCCGAGCTCGGGCTTCCAATGGAACTTCACCAGGGAGGTCCCGCCCTCGGCGTTGATCATCCGGAAGGTGTGGATGCCGAAGCCCTCCATCATCCTCAGCGACCGCGGGATCCCCCGGTCGGACATCTGCCAGATGACGTGGGCCTGCGCCTCGGTGTGGAGGGAGACGAAGTCCCAGAAGGTGTCGTGGGCGCTCTGTGCCTGGGGGATCTCGCGGTCGGGATGCGGCTTGGCGGCATGGACGACGTCGGGGAACTTGATGCCGTCCTGGATGAAGAACACCGGGATGTTGTTCGCGACGAGGTCGAACGTCCCCTCGTCGGTGTAGAACTTCGTGGCGAAGCCGCGGGTGTCGCGCACGGCGTCGGCCGATCCGCGCGATCCGACGACGGTGGAGAAGCGGGTGAAGACCCGGGTGCTCGTCTTCTCGGCGAGGAATCGCGCCCGCGTGAGCTTCCCCGCGGTCCCGTAGGACTCGAACACCCCGTGCGCGGCGGCTCCCCGGGCGTGGACGACGCGCTCGGGAATGCGCTCGTGGTCGAAGTGGGTGATCTTCTCCCGCAGGTGGTGGTCCTGGAGCAGGGTCGGTCCGCGCCGCCCCGCCTTGAGCGAGTGGTCCGTGTCGGACAGCCGCGCACCCTGCGCGGTGGTGAGGAACTCCCCCTGCTGGACTCGGGGGTCGGCGCCGTCGAGCGGCGCGCCGGTCGGGCCCACGGCTGCGGCGCCGCGCTGATCCGCTGACTGCGGCAGCGGGCCGGCAGGCTGCGTCGGCTCTTCCACGGACGGGGTCGCGGAGCCCGGGGCCCCGGGGATCTGCGGTTTCATGTGCTCTCCTGACGCTGGTGAGGGTGCGCTCGACGAGCAGCGCGACGACATTTCAACCGTAACAAGGTGCCTTGTTGTTCGACAGGGGGTTCGACGAGATGGGGACCTGGCGGGGCGGCGATCCGTCTCATCTTCGTCTCATCGTGAACGCCTAGTGTCGCGATCATGAATGGACGGTGCCTGAGATCGATGCCGGCGGCGGTCCGCGTCCGGCTCGGACGGGGAGCGGCCTGGTGGTGGGCGGCGGTCATCATCTCCGTGCTCGTGCTCGGCGTCCTCGTCGTCATCGACATGATGCACCGGCTCGAGAACACCCGCGGGATCTTCCCCGCCTTCGCGAACCCGCTCTTCAACGCCGACCGGGACCGCGGATTCGCGGAGAGCTTCGGCTACCTCCAGCTCGTCATCGCCGGGGCCGCGCTCGTCTACACCGCTCTCCACCTGCACCGGGCATGGATCCACTACGCGATCACCGCCGCGTTCCTCGTCGTCATCGCCGACGACAGCCTCGAGCTCCACGAGAACTGGGGCGGGGCGCTCGCCGACGGGCTCGGCTTCGAATCCGGCATGGGACTCCGGGGCCAGGACTTCGGGGAGCTCCTCGCGTGGGGCCTCATGGGCGTCCCGGTGCTCCTCGCGCTCGGGATCGCGTGGATCTTCACCGGCGCGCGCGCGAGGCGACAGGCGTGGGTCATCGTCGCCGGGCTCGCCGCGCTCGTGTTCTTCGCCGCGATCCTCGACATGCTCCACCCGGCCTCGGGGCTGTGGGGCTAGCCCGAGCGGGTGCGCTACGGACTGACCCTGCTCGAGGTCATCGGGGAGATCGGCTCGATGATCTTCATCATGGCCGCATCCCTGTTCTTCGCACTCCGCCAGCGCGTCGAGAAGCGCGAGGGGCTCACCGAACGTCCGGCCGCGAACGGCTGAACCGGCACCTCACCACCCGCGCTCGCGCCATTCGGAGAGCTGCGGGCGCTCCGCCCCGAGCGTGGTCGTGTCCCCGTGGCCGGGCAGCACCCGGACCTCGTCGCCGAACCGGCCGAAGATGCGCTCCTCGAGGTCGTCCATGAGCGAGACGAAGTCCTCGGGACTCCACGTCTTCCCGGGGCCGCCGGGGAACAGGCTGTCGCCGGAGAAGATCACCGTCTGCCCGCCGGCGTCCGCGAGCACATAGGCGATCGAACCCGGGGTGTGGCCGCGGAGCTCGATCGCCTCGAGACGGAAGCCGTCGAACTCAAGGGCGCTCCCGTGGGCGACCCGCTCGTCGATGCGGGCGCCGGATTCCTCCTCGATCGCGTCCGCATCGTTCTCGCCGGCCATCGTCCGGGCGTCGTTCTCCGCCGCGGTCTCCCGCAGGGCGCGCACGTGGTCCCAGTGGCGATGGGTGGTGAGCACCGTCGTCACGCGCGTGCCGTGCTCGGAGTCCTCGGCACCTGCGGCCACGAGATCGCGGATCGCAGGCAGGTCGTCGGCCGCGTCGATGATCACCTGCTCCCCGCTCGTCCGGGCGGTGATGAGGTAGACGTTGTTCTCCATATCGGAGACGGACGTCGAGCGGATGACGACGTCGTCGAGTGCGAGCGATTCCATGTTCTCCTCCGGTGGTGTCTGCGGTGCGGATGGGGGCGGGACGGTTCTAGCGCCGGGGCGGCGTCACCACTTCCCGCGGGTGTATTGGGGCGGATAGGGGGTGTTCCGCCAGCCGACCCCGAGCGCGTGGGCCGCGCGCTGCGGCCAGCTCGGATCGCGGAGCGCGGCCCGGGCGAGCAGGACGACGTCGGCGTCCCCGGTGGTGAGGATGCCCTCGGCCTGAGCGGGTTCGGTGATGAGGCCGACCGCCCCGGTGGTGACGCCGGCGGCGGCGATCTCCCCGGCGAGCGGGACCTGGTACGAGGGCCCGATCGGGATGTCGGCGAGCACATTGCCGCCGCTGCTGACGTCGACGAGGTCGACGCCGGTCTCCTGGAGGCGGACGGCGAGTTCCGTCGCCTCGGCGATGTCGAACCCGCCCGCCGTCCATTCCGAGGCGGAGATCCGCACGAGCACCGGAGCGTCGTCGGGCAGCGCGGCGCGCACGGCGTCATGGATCTCGAACAGCAGCCGGGCCCGGTTCTCGAGCGAGCCGCCGTACTCGTCGGTGCGGGTGTTCGACAGCGGGGAGAGGAACTCGTGGATGAGATAGCCGTGCGCGGCATGGATCTCCACGGAGTCGAAGCCGGCGTGCACGGCGCGGGCCGCGGCGGTTCCGAAGGCCACGACGACCTCGGTGATGTCGTCGCGCGTCATCGCGCGCGGGGCGGCCAGGCCCTCGAACGCCTCCGCCGAGGGACCGACCGACTGCCAGCCGCCCGCGTCCTCCGACACCGAGCCGGTGGCCTCTCCGACGAAGGGACGGTGGGTGCTCGCCTTCCGTCCGGCGTGCGCGAGCTGGATGCACGTCGCCGCGCCCTGCGAACGGAGGAAGTCGACGATGCGCGACCACGCGCGCGCCTGCTCGTCGTTCCAGATCCCGACGTCCTGCGGCGAGATGCGCCCTTCGGGCACGACTGCGGCGGCCTCGGTGATGATGAGCCCGAACCCGCCCTGCGCCCGCGCCCCGAGGTGGACGAGGTGCCAGTCGGTGGGCACACCGTCGCGGGCTTCGACGGAGTACTGGCACATCGGTGCGAGCCAGACCCGGTTGCGGACGGTGAGTGCGCGCAGGGTGATCGGTTCGAAGAGTCGGGGCACGGAGGTCTCCTTGTCGAGAGGTGGTGCAGGCGGTCGGGCGGCGGGGCGGCCCGGATGCCCAGCGGGCACGGGACCGCCCGCCGGGTCAGTAGACGATGCCGAACACCCACGTGGCCAGGGTCATGGTCACCAGGGTGATGAGGACGACGCCGACGAGGTTGAGCAGGACGCCGCCCTTGACCATCTGGCTGATCGTCACGTAACCGGAGCCGTAGGCCACCGCGTTCGGCGGGGTAGCGACAGGGAGCATGAACGCGCACGTCGCGGCGAGCGCCACCGGGATGGTGAGCAGCAGCGGGTCGACCTGGAGGCCGATCGCCACACCGCCGACCACCGGCAGGAAGGTCGCCGCCGTGGCGGTGTTCGAGGTGATCTCGGTGAGCATGAGGATGCCCGCGGCGAGGATGATGACGATCAGCAGCACCGGCACGCCGGCCAGGCCCTGCGCCGACTCGCCGATCCAGTCGGTGAGTCCGGAGGACGAGAACTGGGCCGACAGCGCGAGTCCGCCGCCGAACAGCAGGAGGACGCCCCAGGGCAGTTCGACCGCCGACTCCCAGTCGAGCAGTCGCACGCCGCGCTCGGCGCCCGCGGGCACGATGAAGAGGAGGATGCCTGCGACGATCGCGATACCGGCGTCGGAGATCGGGGGCTCCTCGAACACCGTCGGGATGATGATCCACGACAGCGCGGCGAGGACGAAGATCGCGAGCACGAGCTTCTCGCCGAGCGACATCGGTCCGAGCTTCGCCTTCTCCTCGGCGATGAGCTCCTTGCCGCCCGGGATCCGCGCCGTCTCCGGCTTGAAGAGCACCTTGACGAGGAGGAACCACGTGATCGCCATCATCACGACCGCGAGCGGGACGCCGACGAGCATCCATTGGCCGAACCCGATGGAGATGTCGTGGTTCTCCTCGAGGTAGCCGACGAGCAGGAGGTTCGGCGGGGTGCCGATGATCGTACCGAGCGAGCCGACCGAGGCCGCGTAGGCGATGCCGAGCATGAGCGCGGTGCCGAAGTTCGATCGGAGCACGCTCGATTTCACCGACTCACCGGCGGGACCGTCGACATCGACCTCCTCGTCGGTCCCCGTGCGATCCGCCGAGTCGCCCGCGAGCCCGGAGGACTCCGGGTCCTTCTCCATCGCCTCGTTGACGAGGACGAGGACGGACAGGCCGATCGGCAGCATGAGGACCGCGGTGGCGGTGTTCGACACCCACATCGAGAGGAAGCCGGTGGCGATCATGAAGCCGGCGATCATCGCCCCCGTCCTCTCCCCCATGAGGGACAGGACGAACAGCGCGATCCGGCGGTGGAGGTTCCAGCGCTGCATCGCGAGCGCGATGAGGAAGCCGCCCATGAAGAGGAAGATCGTGTCCTGGCCGTAGCTCGCACCGACCGAGGACACGCTCACCGGCTCCTCCTCGGTGCCCCCGAACAGCGGGAACGCGACGAGCGGGACGAGTGCGGTGGCGGGGATCGGGATCGCCTCGGTCATCCACCACACAGCCATGACACCGGCGACGGAGGCGGTGACGCGGGCCGCCTGCGGGAGGTCGGCGGGCAGGATCACCCACAGGAGGACCGCGAGCAGCAGTCCGCCGATGAATCCGATCCAGCGGATGCGCGTCGTTCCCGGGGAGAAGGCCTCGGCACGCTCACCGGGGGACTTGAAATCGCGCTCCGTGTCGGTGCGGGGCAGCGGAGCATAGCGCGCGGCGTGCTCTCCGGCGGGGCGGGATGATGACATGGCGGCCTCTCTCGGTCGGACGTCGTGCTCTCGGTCGGACGTCGTGCTGGTCGGGCGGGCGGGCGGTGGGGTGCGGTGCGCTGGAGGACCGGCGGGGACTCCGGGTCAGCCGAGCCGGGCGCCGAAGAACCCCGCGAGGCGGTCGGCGACGAGCTCGGGGTGCTCCGCGACGGGCAGATGGGCGGAGTCCGGGATCACCGCGAAGGCGGATCCCTCGACCTGCTCGTGGAGTGCGCGCATGGACTCCGGCGGGTTGCTCGGGTCCTGGGCACCGGCGAGGAACAGCACGGGGACCTCGATCGAGGCGACCGCATCGCTGAGGTCGAATCCGGCGAGGGCCTCGCAGCAGTCGATGTAGCCGGCGTCGTCGGTCCCGGCGAGCATCTCGAGCACGATGGGGCCGGTCGAGTCGTCCTCGTCGAGGAAGCCGGCGGCGAACCAGCGGTCCGCGGTGTCGGGGACGAGGGAGCGCGTGCCGTCGGACCGGACGTCGCCGATCCGCTGCTCCCAGGTCGAGGCGTCCCCGAACCGGGCTCCGCAGCACAGGGCCGCGGCGGCGCGCACGCGCTCCGGGGCGCGCAGCGCCAGTGCGAGGGCGAGGCCGCCGGAGATCGAGATCCCGGCGTAGAAGAAGGTCTGCGCCCCGAGGTCGTCGGCGATGTCGAGGACGAGTTCGGCGATCCGTTCGATGGTCACTCCGGGGATCCGCGGGCTGCGGCCGTGCCCGGGGAGGTCGAAGGTCACGACGCGGTAGTCGTCGGCGAGCCGGTAGGCCGGCCCGGCCCACAGCGCACCGGTGGTGCCGAGCGAGGGCCCGAGGATGAGGACGGGGGCGGAGGGGTCGGCATCGTTGATGATCGAGTAGGCGAGCTGTGACATGGCGCTTCACTCCAGAGGTCGACACTGGTTCCGGCTGATTGCCCCACTGTATCCGGTCGCCCGGACACGGCACGGGGACCGCGGCGTCCGTCTCAGCCGAGATCGCTGCCGCGCCCGGCCGATTCCGCGAAGTAGCAGTGGGCGCACAGCGATTCGTAGGTCACCTCGGCGCCGTCGATCGCGACCTGGTCGCCGTCGAACACGAACCGCCCCTCGACCCGACGGCCATTGAACAGGGCCTTGCGCCCGCAGCGGCAGATCGTCTTGAGCTCCTCGAGCGTGTGTGCGATCTCGAGCAGCCGGGCCGATCCCGGGAAGGCGCGGGTCCGGAAATCGGTGCGGATCCCGTAGGTCATCACCGGCACCTCGTGCCGCACCGCGATCCGCAGCAGATCCTCGACCTGGCCCGGTTCGAGGAACTGGGCCTCGTCGACGAACAGGCAGGCGACGGGGGCGACGGGCACCTCGATGCTCGTGAGCAGGGCCGCCGGGTCCTCGAGCCCGGCGGCGGCGAGGAAGCGCGCCTCGACGTCCTCGCCCGCCCGGATGAGGAAGTCGACGCGCCGGCGCACCCCGAGCCGGGACACGACCTCGTCGTCGCCCTTGGTGTCGAGCGCGGGTTTGGCGAGGAGCACGCGCTGATCGCGCTCCTCGTAGTTGAAGGCGGCCTGGAGCAGTGCGGTCGACTTCCCCGAGTTCATCGCGCCGTAGCGGAAGTAGAGCTTGGCCATCGGTGTCCGCGCGTCCTCTCTCCCGTGTCGGGACGTCTCAACCCGACGCCCTCCAGCATGGTACCGATCCCGGTGCACAGTAGACTCGGGTGGTAAACCCCCCAACACGATCTGGAGTTGTGCACCTCATGGCAAAGATCATCTACACCCGCACCGACGAGGCGCCGCTGCTGGCGACCTACTCGCTCAAGCCGATCGTCGAGGCTTTCGCGACCACCGCCGGTGTCGAGGTCGAGACCCGCGACATCTCGCTCGCCGGTCGGATCCTCGGTCAGTTCGGCGACCGCCTCCCGGAGGACCAGCGGATGGCGGACGCCCTGTCCGAGCTCGGGGAGCTCACCCAGTCCCCCGAGGCCAACATCATCAAGCTGCCGAACATCTCGGCCTCGGTGCCGCAGCTCAAGGCCGCGATCGCCGAGCTCCAGTCGCAGGGCTTCGACCTCCCGGACTACCCGGATGAGCCCTCCACCGACGACGAGAAGGACGTCCGCGCCCGCTACGACGCCGTCAAGGGCTCCGCCGTCAACCCGGTGCTCCGCGAGGGCAACTCCGACCGCCGCGCCCCGAAAGCTGTGAAGAACTTCGCGAAGTCGCACCCCCACTCGATGGGCGAATGGTCGCAGGACTCGAAGACGAACGTCGCCACCATGGACGCCGACGACTTCCGCGCGAACGAGAAGTCGGTCGTCTTCGACTCCGACGACACCGTGACGATCCGCCTGCGCACGGCCGCCGGCACCACCGATCTCAAGTCCTTCGACGTGCTCGCCGGCGAGATCGTCGACGGCACCTTCATGAAGGCCTCCGCGCTCGACGCGTTCCTCCGCGAGCAGGTGCGCCGCGCCCGCGAGCAGGACGTCCTGTTCTCCGTCCACCTCAAGGCGACGATGATGAAGGCCTCCGACCCGATCATCTTCGGCCACGTCATCGAGGCGTTCTTCCCCGAGGTGTTCGAGAAGTACGGCGAGCAGCTCGCAGCTGCGGGGCTGACCTCGGACAACGGCCTCGGCGCGATCCTCGCCGGGCTCGACGCACTGCCGCAGGAGGTCGCCGACGGCGTCCGCCGGGGCATCGAGCAGGGCATGGCCGACGGCCCCGCCCTCGCCCAGGTCAACTCCGACAAGGGCATCACCAACCTCCACGTGCCCAGCGACGTCATCGTCGACGCCTCGATGCCGGCGATGATCCGGATCGGCGGCAAGATGTGGGGACCCGACGGCGAGGAGGCCGACACCCTCGCGGTGATCCCGGACTCCTCGTACGCCGGCATCTACCAGGTCGTCATCGACGACTGCCGGGCGAACGGCGCCTACGACCCGACGACGATGGGCTCGGTGCCCAACGTCGGCCTCATGGCCCAGAAGGCCGAGGAGTACGGCAGCCACGACAAGACCTTCGAGATCTCCGAGGCCGGCACCGTCGAGGTCGTCGACTCCGCCGGCGAGGTCCGCATGAGCCACGAGGTCGAGGCCGGTGACATCTGGCGCGCCTGCCAGACCAAGGACATCCCGGTCCGCGACTGGGTCAAGCTCGCCGTCACCCGCGCCCGCCTGTCGGACACCCCGGCGGTGTTCTGGCTCGACGAGACCCGGGCGCACGACCGCACCCTCAAGGCCAAGGTCGAGGAGTACCTGCAGGAGCACGACACCGAGGGCCTCGACATCCGGATCATGAGCCCGGTGGAGGCCACGCAGCTCTCCCTCGACCGGATCCGGAAGGGCGAGGACACGATCTCCGTCACCGGCAACGTCCTCCGCGACTACAACACCGACCTGTTCCCGATCCTCGAGCTCGGCACCTCGGCGAAGATGCTCTCCGTGGTCCCGCTCATCGCCGGCGGCGGACTGTTCGAGACCGGCGCGGGCGGCTCCGCGCCCAAGCACGTCCAGCAGTTCACCGAGGAGAACCACCTCCGGTGGGATTCGCTCGGCGAGTTCTTCGCGATCGCGGAGAGCTTCCGCCACCTGCACACCTCGGACGACAACGCGCGCGCCGGGATCCTCGCCGACACGCTCGACGATGCGACGGAGACCTTCCTCAACGAGAACAAGTCGCCGTCGCGGAAGGTCGGCGAGCTCGACAACCGGGGCAGCCACTTCTACCTCGCCCTCTACTGGGCCGAGGAGCTCGCGAAGCAGACCGCCGACGCCGAGCTCGCGCAGGCGTTCACCCAGGTCGCCGAGCAGCTCCGCGCGAACGAGTCGACGATCGCCGAGGAGCTCCTCGCGGTGCAGGGCTCGCCGGTCGACCTCGGCGGGTACTACAACCCCGACGTCGAGAAGACGACGGAGGCGATGCGCCCCTCGCAGACCTTCAACGACATCATGAAGGGGCTCGAGAAGAAGGACGTCTGACCCGCCCTCGCCCAGCAGAATCCTGCGGTTCCTGAGACCGGAACCGCAGAATTCTGCGTTCTCGGCACGGCCGTGACGTGCGACAATCGATGACGAGGCGGGTCCCGCACCGCCGTGGCGCGAGCCTGCGGGACGGAACGCCGAGAGCCGACCGACGAAGGACGTGAGTGCAGTGACCGATCCCTACCGCTCCCCCGAGCCCGCCGGCGCCCCCCGGCCCGCAGGCGACGCCGGCTACTCCGATGCCGGGTACCCCGAGCCCGAGGCGCACCCGCCGGCCCGGCGGAGCGACGAACGGACCCGCCGTCCGGCCGCGGAGCCGAAGCGCTCCTCCGGGGTGTCCGCCGGCGTGTGGATCGCGCTCATCCTCGGTGCGCTCATCCTCGTCCTCCTCCTCGTCTTCATCATCCAGAACAACGTCTCCGCGCAGTTCCAGTACTTCTCCTGGCAGTTCAGCCTGCCGCTCGGCGTGGCGATGCTGCTCGCCGCGATCGCCGGGGTGCTCATCGCCGGGATCGCCGGCTCCGTGCGGATCGCCGTGCTCTCCCACCGGCTCAAGAAGTCGAACCGCTCGCTCGCCGAGGTCGAGCGCATCCTCGACCGCTGATGTCCGCTCCCGCCGTGCGCACCCTCCCGCCCGCCGAGTCGTCCCTGCCCGGGATCCTCGTCGACCCCGCGTGGCTCGCCGCGCACCTCGACGATCCGCAGGTGCTCGTCGTCGACGTCACGACGTTCCTCGTCCGCACCGCCACCGGGGTGCGCCCGGAATCCGGGCGGTCGACCCACCTCGACGCCCATATCCCTGGGGCGGTGTTCGCCGACCTCCTCGACGTGCTCACCGCTCCCGAACCGGTGCGGTTCACCGCTCTCGACAGCGATCGGTTCGCCGCGGCGGCCGGCGGGCTGGGGATCGACGGGAGCGTCGACGTCGTCGTCTACGACCACGGAGAGAACGAGTGGGCCACCCGGCTGTGGTGGAACCTCCGGCTCGAAGGCCACGGCCGGGTGGCGCTCCTCGACGGCGGGCTGCCCGCCTGGCGCGCCGCCGGACTACCCGTCGAATCCGGTGCGGTCGCACCGCGCCCGCGGACCTTCACCGCGCATCGGCGGCCCGAGCTCCTCGCCGACGCCGCCGCGGTCGAGGCGGCGGGCGGCGCGGGCACCCCGGTGGTCAACGCGCTCGATCCCGACGCCTACTCCGGACGCACCCGCCCCTACGGCCGTCCCGGGCACATCCCCGGCAGCGGTCACGCGCACTTCCGCGACCTCTACGACGAGGAGCGCGATCACCGGCTCGTCCCGGAGGAGCGCGCCCGCGCCGTGCTCGCACCGACCGGGACGCTCGACAGCGCGGAGCGGCCGATCGCCTACTGCGGCGGCGGGATCGCGGCGACCCTCGTCGCCTTCAGCGCCGCACGGCTCGGACGCCCGGACGTCGCGGTGTACGACGGCTCGATGACCGAATGGGTCGCCTCCGGCCGTCCGCTCGAGACGAGCCCGGGCGTCGAGGGACCCCCGGCCGAACCGACCCCCTGATCCACCGCATCACCACCGAAACCTGGAGGACCCATGTACTTCATCGTCGTCAAATTCCTCGTCGCCGACGCGTTCGCCGACCGCTGGCCGGAGATCTCCCGCCCCTTCACCGAGGCCACCCGGGCCGAGCCCGGCAACATGTGGTTCGACTGGTCGCGCAGCGTCGAGAACCCGAACGAGTACGTTCTCGTCGAGGCGTTCGCCGACGACGAGGCCGCCGGGGCCCACGTGGGCAGCCCGCACTTCGCCGCGATGCGCGAGGAGTTCCCGCAGTACCTGCAGCAGACCCCGCGCATCATCTCCCGCAAGATCGAGGGCGACGGCTGGGACGAGATGGGCGAGATCAGCGTCGACTGATCACCCGTCGCAGACAGGCGCCTCCCCGACCTCCGCGCGCGAGGTGATCCGCACCGGGGTCGCGTGCTCGACGGTGCGCGACACCGTGCAGTGCTTGTCGTGCGACAGCCGCACGAGGCGCTCGACCATGCCCGCCGCGGTGCGGCCGGACTCGTCGTCGGGGAACGCGAGGTCGAAATCGACCCCGATGTCGGCCAGGCGGCTCGCCCCGTCCTCGTCGATCTTCGTCCCGCTCGCCCGCGCGGTGAAGCGCGTCGGCTCGGTGCGTCGCGAGGTCACGGTGTCGACGTCGATCGCCGAGCAGCCGGCGATCGCCGCGAGCAGCAGCTCGACCGGGGTGAGGAGGCCCTCGCCGCGGCCGAACTCGAGGGTCGTGCCGCTCGCGCCGACCGCCCGGTAGCGGTTCTCCGCCACCCGGGTGATCTCGACGGCGTGCGAGGGCTGGGGGTCTCCTGCCGGTGCGGCTGTGCTGTCGTCCATGGCCTCATCCTGTCACAGGGCCGGGGTCGGCCCAGCGCACCCGTCCGGGGGTGCCGGCGCCCTCCCCGAGACTCTCCGCGATGAGTGCGAGCGCCTCGCGCAGCCGCTCCGGAGCCGCCGCGGACCGCGCGACGACGAGGCCGTGCCGACCGGCCTCCCCCGACCAGCCGGAGGCGAGGTCGCCGACGACGATCCCGTGGGCGGCGAGCCGCCGATGCGCGTTCCGGGCGCCGGACTCATCCGTCTCGATGACGAGATCGCGTCCGCGCCGGACGAGTCCGGGCAGCCCCGCGTACTCCGCGGCCACCGGTTCGGCCGCGCGCAGGCGAGCGCGACCGCGGGTGATCCGGCGTCGCAGCCCGCCGGAGGTCAGATACTCCGCGACCGCGGTCTGGAGCAGCGGGGACACCGCCGGCCCGAGGTTCTCGCGGGCGGCGCGGATCCGGTCGCCGGCGCGCCCCCGGGCCACGAGGTATCCCGTGCCGACCGCGGAGGTGAGCACGGTGGAGAAGGTCCCGAGGTGGACGACCCCGCCGCCCGGCGCGGAGTCGAACAGCGGCGGAACCGCGGGGCCGAGGTAGCGCGCTTCGCTGTCGTAGTCGTCCTCGAGGAGGAGCACGCCGGCGTCGGCCGCCGTGCCGCACAGCTCGACCCTGCGCCCCACCGGCATCGCCGTGCCGTAGGGGAACTGGTGGTTCGGGGTGACGAGCGCCGCGGCCGGCCAGTCCTCCGCGATCGCCCTCCCGACGCCTGCGTCCCCCGGGTGCACCGCCCGGGCAAGACCGTGCGGGGACAGGCCGAGCTCGTCGACGGGAACGGGCACCGCCTCGACGCCGCGCAGGGCCCGGCGCAATCCGGGGAATCCGGGGTCCTCCACCGCGACCCGGGTCACGCCGGTCGCCGCGAGCACGAGTGCGAGCCCGTCGCGCGAGCCGGCGGTGACGACGACCTCGGCGGCGTCGACGACCATGCCGCGCATCGTGCGGAGGTGCTCGGCGATCGCCTCGCGCAGCCGGTGCTCTCCGAGCGGGTCCGGCGGCCCGGGAGGGAGGTCGAGGGCCCGGCGCCAGGCCGCGCGGAACTGCGGATCGGTGGACGGGGAGTCCCCGCCGCCGCCGGGGCGGAGATCGAGCCGGATCGGGCGGCGGCGCGCGCGGGGTCGGGGAACGGGCGCCGGAGGGCGGGCGAGGGCGGTCGCCGGGAGATCGGGATCGATGACCGTTCCGCTCCGCGGACGCTGCACGACGTACCCCTCGGTGGCGAGCTGGGCATAGGCGCTGTCCACGGTGCCGCGCGCGGTGCCGAGCGACGCCGCGAGCGCACGGGCCGACGGCAGCCGGTCCCCCGGGGTGAGGCGCCCGCCCGCGACGGCGGCGCGGATGCCCCGGATGATCTGCACCGGCAGGGCGACGTCGCTGGTCCGATCGATCTCGAGATGGAGTTCCGGGGCGCGGCTCATGGAACCATGACACCACATCTGGCCCATTGATGTGATCGACTTCTGGCCCTGCCGGCAGACCAGTTCGCCGCTTACGGTGACGGTGACCCATCCCGCACCCACCGGAACCACCGAGGAGAACCCCGCATGACCGCGACCCAGCCCCTGCTCAACACCGGACTCGCCCAGATGCTCAAGGGCGGGGTGATCATGGACGTCGTCACCCCCGAGCAGGCCCGGATCGCCGAGGCCGCCGGCGCCGTGGCCGTCATGGCGCTCGAGCGCGTACCGGCCGACATCCGCGCCCAGGGCGGAGTGGCGCGGATGAGCGATCCCGACCTCATCGCCGGCATCATCGACGCCGTGTCGATCCCGGTCATGGCGAAGGCGCGGATCGGTCATTTCGTCGAGGCCCAGGTGCTCCAGACCCTCGGGGTCGACTACATCGACGAGTCCGAGGTGCTCTCGCCGGCAGACTTCGTCAACCACATCGACAAGTCGGGGTTCTCGGTGCCGTTCGTGTGCGGTGCGACGAACCTCGGCGAGGCGCTCCGGCGGATCACCGAGGGCGCCTCGATGATCCGCTCGAAGGGTGAGGCGGGCACCGGCGACGTGTCCGAGGCGATGCGCCACATCCGCACGATCACCGGGGAGATCCGCGGGCTCGCGGCGATGAGCGCCGACGAGCTCTACGTCGCCGCCAAGGAGCTGCGAGCGCCCTACGAGCTCGTCAAGGAGGTCGCCGGCGCGGGCCGGCTGCCGGTGGTGATGTTCGTCGCCGGCGGCATCGCCACCCCCGCCGACGCGGCGATGATGATGCAGCTCGGCGCCGACGGGGTGTTCGTCGGATCGGGGATCTTCAAGTCCGGGGACCCGGAGAAGCGGGCCCGCGCGATCGTCGAGGCGACCACCCACTTCGACGACCCGGACACGATCGCCCGGGTGTCGCGCGGGCTCGGCGAGGCGATGGTCGGCATCACCGTGTCCGAGCTCCCCGCTCCGCACCGCCTGGCCGAGCGCGGCTGGTGACTCCGTCCGACCGCCCCTGCGTGGGCGTCGTCGCGCTCCAGGGCGCGGTCGCCGAGCACCGAAAGGTCCTCACCGCACTCGGCGCCGCGACCCGCCGCGTCACCCGCCCGGAGCATCTCGACGGCCTCGCCGCCGTCGTGCTGCCGGGCGGGGAGAGCAGCGCGATGGTGCGCCTGGCCGCCGGCAGCGGACTGTTCCCCGCGCTCGCGGAGCGCACCGCGGCCGGCCTGCCGGTGTTCGGCACGTGCGCCGGGCTCGTGCTCCTCGCCCGTGACGTCGAGGACGCCGCCGCGCTCTCCGGCTTCGCTCGGGTCCCCGCGCTCGACGTCACCGTCCGCCGCAACGCCTACGGCGCGCAGCGGGAGTCCTTCGTCGCCCCGCTGGCCGTCCGCGGGCTCGCGGGCGACGGAGGAGCCGGGACCGTCGAGGCGGTGTTCATCCGCGCACCGCAGATCACCGGGACGGACCCCGGCGTCGAGGTGCTCGCCGAGCACGACGGCGTGCCCGTCCTCGTCCGGCAGGGGCACGTCATGGCCGCGAGCTTCCATCCGGAGCTCACCCCGGACCCGCGGATCCATACCCTCTTCCTCAGCGCGGCGGGTGTGCTCCCCGCAACGGCATCCGAGGCGGCGCCGGTCAGAACTCGAACGAGCTGAACAGCAGAAGCGCGAGGCCGAGCCCGGCGACGAGATTGACGAGGGTCGCGGCGGTGAAGACGAGGATCGGCTTCCAGCCGGCCTCCCGCACCGAGGAGACCGTGAACTCGAGGCCGATCGACACGAACGCGAGGCTGAGCGCCCACACCTGGAGCTCCTTCGCCGCATCGAGGCGCGGTTCGAGGACCGCGGGGTCCATGGTGGCGCCGAGGACCGTGGCGATGATCGAGGCGAAGAGGAACCCGAGGACGAACTTGGGGAACCGGTCCCACACCATCGCCCAGGCCCGCGGCCGCGGTGCCCCGGCATCCGCGGCGGCCCCGGACGCCGGTGCCTCGCCGGCGCCTGCCCTGCGATCGACGCGCAGGGTGAAGTACAGGGTGAGGAGCACCGCGACGAAGCCGAGGAGCGCGTTCTGCGTGACCTTGACGATCGAGGCGATCTGCAGCGGCTGCTCGCCGGCCACGGTGCCCGCGGCCGTCACCGCCGCGGTGGTGTCGATGTTGCCGCCGATCCAGGCACCGGTCACCGCCGGCGGCAGACCCAGGAGGCCGGCGAGCCACGGCAGGAGGAAGATCGAGGGCACCGCGAACACGATGACGAGGGTCGCGGTGTAGGCGAGCTGCTCCTTCTTCGCCCGCACCGCGCCGGCGGCGGCGACCGCGGCGCTCACGCCGCAGATCGACAGCGCCGAGGCGAGCAGCGCCCGCAGGCGGTCGTCGAGGCCGAGCACGCCGGCGAACCACCAGGTGAATGCGAAGACGATCGCGATGAGGCAGACCGCCTGGATCACCGCCGGGCCGAAGGCCTTGACGAAGATCGCGAAGTTGATCGTCGCGCCGAGGAGCACGAGTCCGATCTTGATGAAGAGCTCGGTGCGGAACGCGGCCTCCATCCGGTCCCGGATCCCGCACAGGGAGAGGACGGCGTTGGCGAGGAAGCCGAGCGCGATCGCGTAGATCGGGTACTCGATCGACTCCGCGATGTCGCCGAACCACGTCCCCGCGGCGAGCGCGGGGACGGCGTCGGTGAGGTACTGCACGAGGCCCGCGAGGCCGAACACGATGATCGCACCGATGCCGGTCCACAGCGCCCGGCGGCCCGTGGACGTCCGACGGGCGGGCGCCTCGGGCGCGGCGTCGGTGCCGGGCGCGGCGTCGGCCCGGCTCACGGGATGATCTCCGGGCCGATGATGCCGAGGAGGCACGCGGCGAGGAGCACGAGCCCGATGATCGTCGCGGTCCAGTCCTCGTTGAGGGAGAACCGGCCGTGGTCGTCCGGTGCGCTGCTGTCCTCGTCCACCCGTGAGTCCTCTCGTCGATCCGCCGCGTCCGGTCGACCCGGTTCGCAGGTCGACCTCCCCAATCCTACGAGCTGCCGCGCCCGGGTCGGACACCCGCGGATCGAGGGGAGGAGAATTCACCCTCCCGTCATCCGGGCACACTTGCTCACCTGCGCACATCTCGACTTGTCGCCCGCCGCGGCGCTCGCTAGAACTGGGAGTGCACGGTCGGCCCCACCCGGCACCGACCCCGGCGCGAAGACGAGGAGGAAGCATGGAGAACGTGCTCTTCGCCTTCGCGCTCACCCTGGGCGCCGGCCTCGCCACCGCGGTGGGCGGTGTCGTCGCCGTGCTCGGCGGGGCCGAGTCGAAGCGCTTCCTCGCCGCCGCCCTCGGGTTCTCCGGCGGCGTCATGGTCTACGTGTCGATGATCGAGATCCTCCCCAAGGCCACGGAATCCCTCACCGAGGAGCACTCGCAGTCCGCCGCCGGCTGGCTCACGGCCGCCGGGTTCTTCGCCGGCATCGCCCTCATCGCGATCATCGACCGGCTCGTCCCCGACGCGGTGAATCCCCACGAGGTGCCCGGAGATCGCCTCGCGGCGCACCGTCGCGAGCACGCACTGCTGCGGATGGGCCTCTTCACCGCCGGTGCGATCGCCCTCCACAACTTCCCCGAGGGGTTCGCGACCTTCCTCTCCGGACTGCAGAGCCCGGAGATCGCGATCCCCATCGCGATCGCGATCGCGATCCACAACATCCCGGAGGGCATCGCCGTCGCCGCCCCGGTCCACTATGCGACGGGCTCGCGGAAGCGCGCGCTCGGCTACGCCACGCTCGCCGGCCTCGCCGAGCCCGCCGGTGCGCTCATCGGCTTCGCGGTCCTCGCACCCTTCGTCACCCCGACGCTGTTCGGCCTCGTGTTCGCTGCGGTCGCCGGGATCATGGTCTTCATCTCCTTCGACGAGCTGCTGCCCACCGCGGAGCGCTACGGCCACCACCACCACGCGGTGTACGGCCTCGTCGCCGGCATGGCGGTCATGGCGCTCAGCCTGCTCCTCCTCACCTGACCGTATGCTGGTGCCCTGTCGAGCGCGGCGGCCCGAGCGGCACCGCACCAGGAGGCACCATGGACACCGACGTCCTCGTCATCGGCACCGGTCTCTCCGGCCTCGTCGCCGCGACCGAGGCGGCCCGCGCCGGAGCGCGCGTCGTCCTCGTCGACCAGGAGGGCGAGCAGGACCTCGGCGGACAGGCGTACTGGTCGTTCGGCGGCCTCTTCCTCGTCGACTCCCCCGAGCAGCGCCGGATGGGGATCCGCGACTCCCCCGCTCTCGCGCACGCCGACTGGATGGGCTCGGCCGGGTTCGAGGAGCACGACGGGTGGCCGCGCCGCTGGGCCGAGGCGTACCTCGACTTCGCCCACGGGGAGAAGCGCGCGTGGCTCCACGACATGGGTCACCGGTTCTTCCCCGTGGTGGGCTGGGCCGAGCGGGGCGACGGCACCGCTGACGGCCACGGCAACTCCGTGCCCCGCTTCCACATCACCTGGGGCACCGGGCCCGGGATCGTCGCACCGTTCGTCGCCCGGGCCAAGGAGCTCATCGCCTCGGGATCCCTGCATGTCCATTTCCGGCACCGGGTCGACGCGCTCGTCCGCGAGGACGGCGCGGTCGCCGGGGTGCGCGGCTCCGTCCTCGCTCCCGATACGAGCCCGCGCGGCGTCGCGTCGACCCGTGAGGCCGTCGGGGAGTTCGCGATCCGCGCCGGGGCGACGATCATCGCCTCCGGCGGCATCGGGGCGAACCACGCGCTCGTCCGCGAGAACTGGCCGGCCGACCTCGGCGCTCCCCCGCGCACCATGGTCTCCGGGGTGCCGGAGTACGTCGACGGGAGGATGATCCCGATCGCCCAGGCCGCCGGCGCCCACCTGCTCAACCCCACCCGGATGTGGCACTACACCGAGGGCATCCGCAACTGGGATCCGGTGTGGGCGGGACACGGCATCCGGATCCTCCCCGGACCGTCCTCGCTGTGGCTCGACGACCGCGGCCGCCGGCTGCCCGTGCCGCTGTTCCCCGGTGACGACACCCGGGCGACGCTGAGACATCTGCGGGAGATCGACGCGGAGCACTCGTGGTTCGTCCTCAACCAGCGCATCATCGAGAAGGAGTTCGCACTGTCGGGCTCGGAGCAGAATCCGGATCTCACCGGGAAGTCGATCCGGCAGACGCTCGGGCGGGCGCGGCCGGGGGCGACCCCGCCGGTCGAGGCGTTCAAGAAGCACGGGGAGGACTTCGTCGTCGCCGACTCCCTCGAGGAGCTCGTCGCCGGGATGAACGCACTCACCGGGGCGGGGCCGGGTTCCCAGCGCGTCCTCGATCCGGCGGAGATCCGCCGGATCGTCGAGGCGCGCGATGCGCAGGTCGACAACCCCTTCGGCAAGGACGCCCAGCTCGCGGCGATCCGGCAGGCCCGCGCCTTCAGCGGCGATCGGCTCATCCGGGTGGCGCCGGTGCACCGGATCCTCGAACCGGCGGCCGGCCCGCTCATCGCCGTCCGGCTCCACGTCCTCACCCGGAAGACCCTCGGCGGCCTCCACACCGATCTGCAGGCACGGGCGCTCGACGAGCACGGCACGCCGATCCCCGGCCTCTACGCCGCGGGCGAGGCCGCCGGATTCGGCGGCGGCGGGATGCACGGGTTCAACTCGCTCGAGGGCACCTTCCTCGGCGGCTGCCTGTTCTCCGGCCGGGTGGCCGGGCGCGCGGCCGCCGCCGCAGTCTGAGGGTTGCACAGCGCTCCCGAACCTGCACCGTGCTCCCCACCGACACGGCGGCCCGCGCTCACACGACGACGCTGAGCGCGCCCGCGGCGATCCCGAGATCCATCTCCACCGCCTCCGGGAACGGCTCCCCGTCGAGGTGGACCGCGGTCGGCGACGCCGGGACGAGGTGGGCCCGCGGGGTCCGGTGATAAGCGAGGTCGGCCGGCACGCCGGAGCGCAGTCCGAGTCCGTAGGCCGCGATCGCCGACCACCCGGCGAGTGTCGGCGGGGTGCACACGAGGAGTTCGAGATCGCCGCTGCCGGGACCGCCGTGGGGGAACACGCGGATGCCGGCGGGAGCGCGGGAGATGTTCCCCGCGAGCACGCTCCATACCGGTCCGTCGAGCTCCCCGCCGGGGATCCGCACCCGGGCGCGGATCCCCGGTGACCGGAGGAACCGGGCACCGCGGAGCAGGTACGCCGGCCACCCCAGACGGTGCTTGAGGCGGTCGGTGAGCGCCATGACGGTCCGCGCGTCCTCGCCGAGCCCGGCGGCGGCGAGGAACACCTCGGACGATTCCCGGCCCCAGCGGTTCCGCACCCGGGCGGTGCCGACATCGGCCGACCGGCACCGGGAGGAGAACAGCCGCGCCGGCTGCACCGGTCCGGGCCGGATCCCGAGATTCCGGGCGAAGAGGTTGGCGGTGCCGGTGGGGACGATGAGGAGCGGGACGGTGCCCGGTGCCGCGCCGGAGTCCGCGGAGAGCAGGCCGCGGACCGTCGAGCGGACGGTCCCGTCGCCGCCGATGACGACGAGCCGCGCCGCTCCCGAGCGCACCGCCGCCGCCGCCTGCTCAGCGCCCTCGCGGACCCGCGTGGTCCGGGACACCGAGTACGGGATGCCGCGGGCGTCGAGGAGGGAGCTCGCCTCGGCGAGGCGGCGCAGACCGGCCGCGTGGACCGGGTTGACGACGAAGGCCCAGGGCGCCGCCGGATCCGCGTGCCGGTTCATCGGCGCACCGGATCAGAGGTAGCGCTGGGCCCCGGCGAACTGCCCGCTGCGGTCCCAGGCGCGCCAGTCGACGATCTCGACGTCCTTCGAGGCGTTCGGGGAGTGGATCATCTTCCCGTGCCCGATGTAGATGCCGACGTGGTGGACCGCGCCGCGGCCGCCGCGGCCGGCGAAGAAGAGGAGGTCGCCGACGGCGATGTCCTGCGTCCGCACCGCGGTTCCACCCTCCGACTGCGGTCCCGAGTCGCGCGGGAGGTCGATGCCGTGGGCACGGAACACCGCCCAGGTGAAGCCGGAGCAGTCGAAGCCCGCCGGCGAGGTGCCGCCCCACAGATAGGGGGTGCCGAGGAACGACCGGGCGGTGGACACGATCTCCGAGGGCTTCGGTGCCGCCGGCCCTGACCCGGACCGGAGGACGTCGACATCGGCGGCGTCCGCCCAGGCCTTCGACCCGTCGGGCAGGGCGACGCGCACCCGGTCCCCGGAGCGGGCGAGAACCGGGACCTCGGCGGTGAACGGGAGCTGCTCGATCGCGTCCCCGTCGGGTCGATCGGTGACCTCGGTCGAGGCGGCGGTGACGACGGCGGTGTCCCGGGTCTCGAGCGCCCGGTCGAAATCGGGGTTCTCGACGAGCTGCCGGGCGGGCACCCAGCCGGGGTACCCGTGCTCCTCGCCGGGCTCCTCCTGCCCGGCGACGGCCACGCGCACCCACGCACCCCGGGTCTCGAGGATGCGCACCTCGTCGCCGAGCAGCGCCTGCGTCTGCGTCTTCCCGGTGAGCGCGCGGCGCACCTCCGTCTGCCTCAGCGCCCGGTCCCAGGCACCCAGGCGCACCGGATTGCCGAGCGCCGGGTCGTCGATGCCGCGCGGCGAGCTCGGCGCGGTCCACAGCGTCGCGACCTTGACGTCGACGAAGGCCGTGTCGCCGGCGGCGAGGCCCTTCCCGGGCTCCGCGGTCGGGCCGGCCGACGGGGTGCTGTCCTGCGCGTGCCCGTTGAGGCCGGGCGCGGCGTAGATCGGAACCGCGGAGCCCGCGAGGAGTCCGAGTCCGAGGACGGCGGCGGCGAGAGTGCGGCCGCGAGGGCGGAATGCGGGCGTGCGAACAGACATGATGTCCTTCCAGTCGAACCGGGGGGGGGAAGCCGGACAGCTGCGGTCAGTGTAGGCATGCGGGCGCCGCGCTCCCCGGTCGCGCACACGCGCCGGGCCGCCATCGTCATGGAATCGTGACGCGGCCGCGATCCGGATTCCCGCAAGGAAACCTGTTCGAGACCATTGTCGGACCGGGGCCCCGGGGCGGACAATGGACGGGTCGCGCACGACTCCGCGCGGCCCACGACCGGAGGAGCGGGAGCATGACAGCAGGACCGGCCACCGGGACCGCGAGCCCGACCGCCACCGATCGTCGCACCCTGGCTTCGGGCTTCCTGTTCGGCTGCGGGATCGCGGCCGCGATGATCGACCTCTTCGTCTTCCACCTGGGCCTCCAGTGGCATCACTTCTACGACCTGTCCACCCCGGAGATCGCGCTCGCGGCGGACGGGTTCTTCCACGCATTCGCCTGGTTCATCACCGTGGCCGGCGTCTTCCTCCTTGCCGACATCCACCGCAGGTCGCCGGTGCGCTGGGGCCGCTGGGCCGGGGCGGTGCTCGGCGGGGTCGGTGCCTTCCAGCTCTTCGACGGCGTCGTCAACCACAAGATCCTCGGCATCCACCAGATCCGCTACGGCGTCGACCTCCTCGTCTACGACCTCGTGTGGATCGGGTCGGCGGTGCTTCTGCTCGTCGCCGCTGGGCTCGTCCTGTGGGGCACGCGCTCGGCCCGCCGCACCCGATGACCCTCGCCGGACACGACCACGGCCCGACTGCGGCGACGCTCAGCGGCTGGGTCGTGGTCGAATCCGTCGTCGCCGTCGTCCTCCTCGGCGCCGGGATCGGGTATCTCTTCGCTCTCCGCTCCGGGCGGCATCGCCGTCCGTGGCCCGCCCACCGCACGGTGCTCCTCGTCCTCGGCCTGGCGTGCGCCGGTGCCGGACTCGTCGGTCCGATCGCACGCGCGGGCCACGCGAGCTTCACCGCGCACATGCTCGCCCATCTGCTCGTCGGCATGATCGCTCCGCTCCTCCTCGTACGCGCCGCACCGGTGACGGCACTCCTCCGCGGGCTGCCGCAGCAGCGGGCGCGCCTGCTCGCGCGGGCGCTCCGGTCGCCGTACGTCCGGTTCATCGGCTACCCGGTGACCGCGGCCGTGCTCAACGCCGGCGGACTATGGGTGCTGTACTCGACGGGCCTGTTCCCCCTCATGCACGCCTCGCTCACCGTCCACGTCCTCGTGCACGTCCACGTGTTCGCCTCCGGCTACCTCCTCACCGCGTCGATCGTCGGCATCGACCCCGACCCCCACCGCGCCCCGTTCCGGCTCCGCGCCGCCGTGCTCATCGCCTTCATCGCCGCGCACTCGATCCTCGCGAAGCACCTCTACGCCCATCCGCCGGCGGGGGTCGAGGCGGCCGACGCCCGCATGGGCGCGCAGTTCATGTACTACGGCGGGGACGCCGTGGACGTCGTCCTCATCGTGCTCCTGTTCCTCGGCCTCCACCGGGCGCGCCGAGCGCGCGACACCGCACCGCGCCTCCCCTCGCCCACCGCCTCCCGGTGACACACTGGTCCCATGGTCGCCGCCGGATCGCTCTCCGCCCTGAGCCGGGCCATCGGTCGACGCAGCAATGACGTCGCCGTGCTCGAGGCGATGCTCGTCGTCGAGGAGAACCCGGTGACGCGCGCCCTCGATGCCGATGTGTGCTGGGAGTTCGTCAACTCCGGCGTCGACTTCGTGTTCGCCGGCGGGGTCCTCACCTCGATCGGCGTCCGCCTCGTCTACGACCGGACGAGCAGCTTCAACGGGATCGTCGTCCCCTCCTGGCTCGTCGCCGGGTGGCACCGACGGCCGGGGCCGGAGGAGATGCGCGAGCAGTTCGGCGACTCCATGGCCGCCGGGGAGACCGAGCCGGAGACCGTCCGGCTGCCGGAGTGGGAGGCCCTCGGCGATCCGTCCCCGCGCACCCGGCCGGGAACGCGGTGGGAGGTGTTCGAGCTCGACACGGGCATGCTCCACGTCGACTACGACGCGTCCGGCGCCGCGCGCATCCTCACCCTCATGGCCGAACCGGGCTGAGACCCGCAGCCCTCCGCGCCCCTCCCCCTCGGCCTCCCCGCTCGCTAGGCTCGGGACATGGAGATCACCCTGCGCACCGGAGACATCACCACCTCGACCCTCGACGCCGTGGTCAACGCGGCGAACTCCTCGCTGCTCGGCGGGGGCGGGGTCGACGGCGCGATCCACCGCGCCGCCGGACCCGCGCTCCTCGCCGAGTGCCGGGAGCTGCGCGACTCGACGCTGCCCGACGGCCTGCCGCCGGGCCGAGCGGTCGCCACGGGTGCCGGCGACCTCGCCGCGCGGTGGGTCATCCACACCGTCGGCCCCAACCGGCACGCCGGCCAGACCGACGTCAGCGTGCTCGAATCGTGCTTCTCCGCCTCCCTCGACGAGGCGCAGCGCATCGGAGCGCACTCGGTGGCGTTCCCCGCGATCGGTGCCGGGGTGTACGGCTGGGACGCCGCCGAGGTCGCCCGCGCGGCACACCGGGCGCTCACCGCCGAGGACGCCGACGAACGATGGCCGGACGTCGCCCGGGTCGAGTTCGTGCTCTTCGGACAGGCCGCGGCGCAGGCCTTCGACGCCGTGTTCTGAGGCCCCGCCGCCGTTCGCCGCCCGTGTCCGGGTCCTGTGCCAGAATGACCGCATGAGCGATTCATCGGCTGCCCTCGACGTCATCCGCACCGGCTACACCTTCGACGTCCCCGCCATCGACCTCGGCTCCGCGCTCGACGGCGACACCGCGGTGACCGACGCCCGCGTGCGGCTGCCGCTCGGCATGCTCAACCGCCACGGGCTCGTCGCCGGGGCCACCGGCACCGGCAAGACCGTGACCCTCCAGGTGCTCGCCCAGGCGATCTCCGACGCCGGCGTCCCGGTGTTCGCCGCCGACATCAAGGGCGATCTGTCCGGCATGGCGAGCCCCGGTGACGGCTCGGAGAAGCTCCTCGCCCGCACGGCGGCCAACGGTCAGGACTGGGCACCGGCGGCGAGCACCGTCGAGTTCTACGCGCTCGGCGGCGAGGGCACCGGGGTGCCGCTGCGAGCGACCGTGACCTCGTTCGGACCGCTCCTCCTGTCGAAGGTGCTCGAGCTCAACGACACCCAGGAGTCCGTGCTCGGCCTGCTCTTCCACTACGCGGACACCCAGGGCCTCGCACTCCTCGACCTCGCCGACCTCAAGGCCGTGCTCACCCACCTGACCTCCGACGACGGCAAGGCGGAGCTCAAGGCGATCGGCGGGGTGAGCAGCGCGTCCGTGGGCGTCATCCTCCGCTCGATCGCGAATCTCGAGGCGCAGGGCGCGGACGTCTTCTTCGGGGAGCCGGAGTTCGACATCGCCGACCTCCTCCGCACGGCGGAGGACGGCCGCGGCATCGTCTCCATGCTCGAGCTGCCGGCGGTGCAGAACCGCCCCGCGCTGTTCTCGACCTTCCTCATGTGGCTCCTCGCGGAGCTCTTCGAGACCCTGCCCGAGGTCGGCGACGCGGAGAAGCCCGCGCTCGTGTTCTTCTTCGACGAGGCCCACCTCCTGTTCCGCGACGCCTCGAAGGCGTTCCTCGACTCCGTCGCACAGACCGTGCGCCTCATCCGCTCCAAGGGCGTGGGCATCGTCTTCGTCACCCAGTCCCCCGCCGACGTCCCCGACGAGGTGCTCGCGCAGCTCGGATCCCGCGTCCAGCACGCCTTGCGCGCCCACACCCCCAAGGACGCGAAGGCGCTCAAGGCGACGGTGGAGACGTTCCCCATCACCGACTTCGACCTCGGCGCCCTGCTCACCGGGCTCGGCACCGGCGAGGCGGTCGTCACGGTGATGGACCCCGAGGGCTCGCCCACTCCGGTCGCCCCGACCCGGATCTTCGCCCCGGCGTCCCGCATGGGTCCCACCGACGCCGCGGTGATGACCGGCATGGTCGAGTCCTCCCCGCTGTGGCAGAAGTACGGCGAGGCGGTCGACCGCGAGTCCGCGCACGAGATCCTCGCCGCCCGCTACGCGGAGGGCGCGGCGGGTGCCGCCGAAGGAGGCGCGGATCCGGCGAACGCGCCGCGCACCCCGGACGAGTCGGCGACGAACCCGCAGCCCGCGGACATGCCGCCGGCGCCCACGCGCGGCGAGACCCCGAACCGCATCCCGGCCCCGGGTCGCGCTCCGCGCTCGCGCACCGCGGACCGGGCCCCGGAGCGGGAGGAGTCGATGCTGACCAAGGTCGTCGGGTCCCAGGCATTCAAGCAGTTCACCCGCACCGCCGCCCGGGAGATCGCGCGCGGGATCTTCGGCACCGGGCGCAGGCGGCGCCGGTGAGCGCGACCGGCGAGCACGCCGCCGCGTCCCCGGTCCCCGACTCCGAGCACCACACCCCGGGCGGGCCGCTCGCCCCGAACCTCTCCGACACCGCACTGATCTTCGAGGGCGGAGGGATGCGCGCCTCGCTCACCTCGGCGGTGGTCGTCGTCCTCCTCGAAGCGGGCATCCGCTTCGACTACGTCGCCGGGATCTCCGCGGGGGCGAGCAACCTCGCGAACTACCTGTCCCAGGACGCCCGGCGCGCCCGCCGCTCCTTCGTCGACTTCGCAGCCGACCCGAAGTTCGGCGACATGCGCACGATGCTCCGCGGCGAGGGGCTCTTCAATGCGAAGTACATCTACGAGGAGACCGGTCTGCCGGACCAGGCGCTCCCCTTCGACTGGCGGACGTTCGCGGACAACCCGGCCGACTTCCGGATCGGCGCGTTCGAGGCCGAGACCGGCGACGAGGTGTTCTTCTCCCGCTCCGACGTCCGCGAGATGCCCGACCTCATGGTCCGGGTGCGGGCGTCGTCGACCATGCCGGTGATCATGCCGCCGGTGACGATCGGCGAGCGGACCTACGTCGACGGAGCGCTCGGCGTCGACGGCGGGATCGCGCTCTCGCAGGCCCAGGCCGACGGCTACGAGAAGTTCTTCATCGTACTCACCCAGGAGCGCGCCTACCGCAAGGAGCCGCAGCGGTTCCCGTGGTTCTACCGGCAGTACTTCCGCCGCCACCCGGCGATCGCCGAGGCGCTCATCACCCGCTGGGAGCGCTACAACCGGACCCGCGAGCGGATCTTCGAGCTCGAGCGCGAGGGCCGGGCGTACGTCTTCGCCCCCGAGGTCATGCCCGTGGGCAACGGCGAGCGCGATCTCTCGAAGCTCGCCGCGAGCCACCGCCGGGGCCTGTCCCAGGCGCGCCGCGAGCTGCCGGCCTGGCAGGAGTTCCTCGGACTGCGCTGACCCCGCACAACTGCGCTGCGGCTCCGCCGCCCGCGCGTCACTCGATCGGTTCGAGGTACATCCAGCGGCCGGCCCGGCGGACGAAGCGCGACTTCTCGTGCATCCGCCCCTGGGCCATCGCATCGCGGAACCGGGCGGTGAAGGTCACCGTGCCCACCTCGTCCTCGGGTCCGCCGCCGGCGACCTCCTCGATCTCGAGACCGGTCCAGGTCGTCACCCGGTCGGCGCTCGGATCGGCCGGGCGCGTGCGCGGATGCCACGTGCGGAACAGGTGGTCGTCGTGCCGAAGGGCGAACGCGGTGTAGCGCGAGCGCATGAGCGCCTCGGCGGTCTCCGGCCACACCTCCCCGCGCAGAGCGGGGCCGCAGCACTCCGCGAACGCGGCTCCGGCGGGCATCCCGCCGCACGGGCACGGGGTCACGTCTGCCATGTCTCCTCCTTCGTCTACGCTTGAGCCTATGTCGAACCCGTCGCGCAGCACGACCGCCCCCGCACCCCGCACCGGCCGCACCCCGAGGACCGCCCGATGAGCGGCGGTCTCGTCGCGCTCCTCGACGATGTGGCGGCACTCGCCCGCATCGCGGCCGCGAGCGTCGACGACGTCGCCGCAGGCGCTGCCAAGGCGAGCACGAAGGCCGCTGGCGTGGTCATCGACGACGCCGCGGTCACCCCGCAGTACGTCACCGGCGCGGACCCCTCGCGCGAGCTCCCGATCATCTGGCGCATCACCAAGGGCTCGCTGCGCAACAAGCTCCTCATCATCGTCCCGGTGCTCCTCGTCCTCAGCCAGTTCGTGCCATGGATCCTCACCCCGATCCTCATGCTCGGTGGCACCTACCTGTGCTTCGAGGGCGCGGAGAAGGTGTGGGCGAAGATCCGCGGCCACCATGCGGAGAAGGGCGAGCCCGCGGTCTCCCAGGGCAAGGACGCGGAGGACAAGGTCGTCAAGTCGGCGATCACCACCGACTTCATCCTCAGCTGCGAGATCATGGTGATCTCCCTCAACGAGATCGCCGACGAGACGCTGCTCAGCCGCGCGATCATCCTCGTCGTCGTCGCGATCGGCATCACGCTGCTCGTCTACGGCGTCGTCGGCCTCATCGTCAAGATGGACGACATCGGCCTCCATCTCGCGCAGAAGGAATCGGAGGGCTCGCAGAAGTTCGGCCGGCTCCTCGTCGCGGGCATGCCGCACGTGCTCGACTTCATCTCGCTCGTCGGCACCTTCGCGATGCTCTGGGTGGGCGGCCACATCATCCTCGTCGGGATGGACGATCTGGGCTTCCACGCGCCGTACGCCTTCGTCCACGGCATCGAGGGCCTCGTCGCAGGGGTCGCGGTGATGGGCCCGTTCCTCGCGTGGCTCATCAACACGTTCTTCTCGCTCGTCCTCGGACTGCTGTGGGGCCTCGTCGTCGTCGGCATCGTCCACCTGCTGCCGATCGGTCGCAAGCACGGCGACGTCCACAAGGGCACCGACGGTGCCGCTGCGCACGGTCACGGGAAAGCTGTTCCCGACGGCGGGAAGCCGCCCCCCGGCGACGAGGGGTCGACCGGGTCGCACGCTGCCCGGTCCTGATCCGTCGCGCGTCCTGATCTGCCGCACGACCTGATCCGTCGCGCGACCTGATCCGTCGCGCGGCGACCCCGGGTCGAGCGCTCAGCGGAACCGCTGCCACGTCTCCCGGAGGAACGCGGTGATCGGCTCCGCTCCGCCCTTGAGGGTGGTCGGCAGAGCCATCCCGGGTCCATCGATGAGGTCCCTCTCGGTCTTCCGGAGCGCAGCCATGAGATCGGAGTCGCGGCTCTCGATGTGGGCGTAGGCCTCCGGGGTGAGGCGCAGCACCGTGTGGGAGGACGTCCCGGAGCCCGCGGGCACCTCGACCGTCTCGATGTCGGTGATCCCCGACCACGCGAGCTGCCCGAGGTTCGTCCGGGAGTTCGGCCAGCCCCGCTTGAGCTCGACGCCGGACTGGCTGACGATGAGCCGGTCGGGATTGACGAACTGGCTCGCGAACAGCGGCAGGCCGAGGACGCCGAAGAAGCCGACGGACAGGATGCCGATCATCCACTCCCACGACCACATGGACGAACCGAGGATCATGAGGAGTCCGGCGAGGGTGAAGCCGAGCGCGATCATCGTGACGCACCCGAGTCCCATCCGGCCGGTCTTGATGACGACGCGCCCCGAGCGGTCGAGCCGGCCGCGCCATGTACCCGTGAGATCTGCCATGACCTCACCCTACTGAGCAGTTCGACACCCGTTCCCGGCAGCGCTGTAACAGTTCTGCGACATCGATCCCGCGGAATCGACCCGTGACTACGGGCCGCGCGGATGCCGGGCCGCGCGGATGCTGCCGGACCGTGATAGCCTGCCGCGCATGGGAACTCTCTGCACCGCGCCGACCACGGCGCGTCGACTCATCTGCCGCGAGCGCCGCGCCTGACGGCGCCGATCCGCATCCGCGCCGTCTCCCCCGGGCCCACAGCACCCGGGCGACGCGACTCCACCCACCTCTGCGGTGATCCGCCCGCACCCGGGTGCTCCTTCCTCTTCCCAGGAGCACCGCGATGCCTCAGCATCCCACCCCCGGCGGCCGACATGAGCTCGGCCAGAACTTCCTCGTCCACCTGCCCACCGTCGAGCGCATCGTCGCGCTCGTCCGCGAGACCCGCGGCCCGATCCTCGAGATCGGTGCCGGCGACGGAGCCCTCACCCGTCCGCTCGCGGACCTCGGCCGGGAGATCCGCGCGATCGACATCGACGCCCGTCGGGTCTCCCGCCTGCGCGCTCGCCTGCCCGGCGTGCGCGTCGATCACGCCGATGTGCTCGAGGTCCCGCTCGACGCTCCGGTGATCGTCGGCAACATCCCGTTCCACCTCACGACACCGATCCTGCGGCGCCTGCTCTCCGCGGACGGCTGGCGCACCGCGGTCCTCCTCACCCAGTGGGAGGTCGCCCGCAAGCGCGCCGGGGTGGGCGGCGGGACGCTCCTCACCGCGCAGACCGCACCGTGGTTCGCGTTCCACCTCGATCAGCGCGTGCCGGCTGCGGCGTTCCGTCCGCGGCCGAACGTCGACGGCGGTCTCCTCGTCATCGCGCGACGGGACCGACCGCTCGTCCCGCCATCCGATCGCGTGCGCTACGCGTCGTTCGTCCGTCGCGTCTTCGGAGCGCGGGGCCGGACGCTCGAGCAGATGTACTCCGCGGCGACGGGGAGCACCCGGCGTGACGCCGGCCGGGAGCTCGGCCGGGCGCACGTCCCCGGTCGTCTCCTCCCCCGCGACCTCGGGCCCGAGGAGTGGGCAGCGCTGTGGAGGGAGACGAACCGGGACCGCGCCGCGCCGCGGCGCCGTCCTCGGTAGTCTGTGGCCATGAGCGACGACGCGGACGAGATGGATACCCCGGGACCCGCCGTGCTGCACCGCGGGGAGCTGCACCCGAGCGAGGGGCTCGTCATCGAGCGCCTCCGCTCCCAGCTCCCCGCCGACGCCGTCATCATCCACGGGCAGCGCATCACCACCGCCGAGGCCGACGTCGAGATCGACGTCCTCGTGCTGTGGCCGGGCGTCGGGATCGTCGTGCTCGAGGTCAAGGGCGGCCAGGTGCGGGTGGAGGACGGCACCTGGTCGACCTCCGGCCGCGGCGGCACCCATGCGCTCCGCCGCTCGCCGCTCGAGCAGGCGATGACCGCCAAGCACGCCCTCCTCGGCTGGCTCCGCCCGCGGATGAGCAGACGCGCGGGACGGATGGTCCACATGGCATGCCTGCCGTTCACGAACACCCGGAGCTGGGACGACATGGCGGACGTGCCGCGGACGTCGATCATCGGCCAGGAGGATCTCGACGACATCGCCGGGGCGATGAGCAGATTCCTCCGGACCCACATGCAGAGCGAGGGCCCGCCGAGCCGGGCCGCGATCGACGTCATCGTCAAGCAGCTGCGGCACACCCAGACGGCGATCGAGAACGCCCGCTCGGCCGCGCTCGAGCTCGAGCACCGGGCGAACGCGCTCACCCGCGAGCAGGAGAAGCTCCTGTCGGTGCTCCGCTACCAGACCCGCGCCGAGCTCAGCGGCGGGCCCGGCTCCGGCAAGACCCACCTCGCGCTCCTCAAGGCCCGGCAGCTCGCCGCAGCCGGGCAGCGGGTCGCCCTCATGTGCTATTCCCGGGGCCTCGGCCGCTACCTCGAACTCATGACCGCGCAGTGGCCGGAGACGGAGCGACCGGCCTACGTCGGCCTGTTCCACGATCTGCCGCTGGGCTGGGGCGCGGTCCACGCCGGCGACGACGACCCGGAGTACTGGGAGGTCGTCCTCCCCACGCGGATGCGCGAGCTCGCCGCCTCCCGCGACCGCGCCGAGCTGTTCGACGCGATCATCGTCGACGAGGGCCAGGACTTCTCCAACCTCTGGTGGGAGGCGGTGCTGTCGTGCCTGCGCGATCCCGACAGCGGGGTGCTCTACGTCTTCACCGACGAGCAGCAGCGGATCTTCGACCGCGACGGCGACGCGCCCATCGAGATGAATCCCTTCCATCTGGGCGAGAACCTCCGCAATGCGCAGACGGTCGCCGAGGCGTTCGGCTGGCTGTCCGACGAGCCGCAGATCGTCCGCAACCCCGGCGGGGAGCCGGTGGAGCAGATCGACGTGCCGTTCGCCGACGCGTTCGGCGCCGCCGACGACGCGGTCGACCGGCTGCTCGAGGGCGGGGACTGGCGGCCCGGGGACGTCGCCCTGCTCACGACCTACAGCCGCCACCCGGTGCAGAAGGAGACCGTCGTCGCGGAAGGGTACGACGCGTACTGGGACGAGTTCCTCTCCGGCTCGGAGGTGTTCTACGGCCACGTGCTCGGTTTCAAGGGCCTCGAGCGCCCCGTGGTCGTCTTCTGCATCAACGGCTTCCGCGACGCCTCCCGCGCGCGCGAGATGCTCTACGTCGGGATGTCGCGGGCGCGGTCGAAGCTCGTGCTCGTCGGCGACATGACGGAGATCGAGCGCCTCATCGCCGCGGACGACGACGGCGCCTGAGCCGACCTCAGCCCCGCCGCGCGCGCACGAACTCGACGAAGGCGCGCGCCACCGGCTCGCCGCTGTCCTCGATGACCTGTTCGGCCGCCGTGATCTCGGCGACCACGCCGTCGGCGGTGAGCCCGCCGGGCAGCTCGGTGTCCGAGGCCGTGATCCAGCCGGCGATCTGCTCCCCGGTCGACTCCGGGTGGAACTGCGTGCCCCAGGCCATGTCGCCCACCCGGAACGCCTGGACCGGCGCTGCGGTCCCGGTGACGAGGAGCACCGAGTGCTCCGGCGGGTGGATCTCGTCGCGGTGGAAGAGCACCGACCGGCCGCGGGCCGGATGGGCGGAGAACACCGGGTCCGCCGCCGCCTCCGGGGTCGGGACGATCTCGAGCGCACCGTACTGCCCCGCCTCCCGGCGGCTGATCGAACCGCCGGTCGCCACCGCGAGCATCTGCCCCCCGAGGCAGATGTTGAAGCTCGGGAACGCACCGTGCCCGGAGGCGGCGAGCAGGCCCCGCACGTGCGGGAACCACGGGCTCACCGCATCGTCGAGCGCGCCCGCCGCACCGCCGAGCACGACGAGCGCGTCGGCGGTGCCCGTGAACGCCGCGGGGTCCGGCAGGGGCTCGCCGAGGTCCGGCCGGGCCACGGTCACCTGCGCCCCGGCGGCCTCGAGCCAGTCGCCGAACCGGCGGGCGTCCGTGCCCTCCTCGTGCTGGACGACGAGGATGCGGACGGGCGCCTCGGGCGCGGGCGGTGTCTCGGTCATGCCCTCACCCTATTCGGCGGTGACGTAGGCGGCGGAGATCCCGCCGTCCACGGTGAAGGCCGAGGCGTTGACGAACGAGGCGTCGTCGCTCGCGAGGAACGCGACGGCCGCCGCGATCTCCTCCGGTTCGCCGAACGTGCCGCGCGGCACGTGGACGAGGCGGCGCTGCGCCTGCGCCGGGTCCGCGGCGAACAGCTCGGCGAGCAGCGGCGTGTTCACCGGTCCCGGGCACAGCGCGTTGACCCGGATCCCCTGCTTGGCGAACTGCACCCCGAGCTCCCGGCTCATCGAGAGCACCCCGCCCTTCGAGGCGGAGTAGGAGATCTGCGACGTCGCCGCACCCATGATCGCGACGAACGACGCGGTGTTGATGATCGACCCCGAGCCCTGCTCGACCATGTGCTCGAGCGCGTACTTGCAGCACAGGTACACCGAGGTGAGGTTGACCGTCTGCACCTTCGCCCAGACGTCGACCCCGGTGTCGAGGATCGAACTGTCCTCCGGCGGGTTGATCCCGGCGTTGTTGAAGGCGACGTCGACGGACCCGTACTCCTCCTTCGTCCGCCGGAACAGGGCGGCGACGTCGGCCTCGTCGGCGACGTTCGTCGGCACGAACATGCCGCCGAGCTCCTCGGCGACCTCGGGCCCGCGGACCTCGTCGAGGTCGGCGATGACGACGGTGGCCCCTTCTGCCGCGAGGCGGCGGGCGCTGGCCAGGCCGATCCCCGAGGCGCCCCCGGTGATGACGCAGACCTTGCCTGCCATCCGCTCGGACACGATGCGCTTCTCCATGGTTCTCCTTGGGTTCTCAGATCGCCTGCGTGGCGAAGAAGACGTTCTTGGTCTCGGTGAAGGCGTCGACGGC
Source organism: Brevibacterium ihuae (assembly GCF_900184225.1). Taxonomy (NCBI): domain Bacteria; kingdom Bacillati; phylum Actinomycetota; class Actinomycetes; order Micrococcales; family Brevibacteriaceae; genus Brevibacterium; species Brevibacterium ihuae. The sequence goes on from NZ_FXWZ01000002.1 coordinate 896,300, forward strand.
GTCGGGCCCGAGCTCCCGGCCGAGGCCGGACTGCTTGTAGCCGCCGAAGGGCGTCGCATAGCGCACCGAAGAGTGGGAGTTCACCGACAGGTTGCCCGCCTCGATCGACCGGGACACGCGCAGCGCCCGATCGAGGTCCCGGGTCCACAGCGAGCCCGACAGCCCGTACTCGGTGTCGTTGGCGATCGCCACCGCCTGGGCCTCGGTGTCGAAGCGGACGACCGAGAGCACGGGGCCGAAGATCTCCTCGGTGAAGTCCGGGGCGTCGAGACCGGGCGGGGTGACGACCGTGGGAGGGAACCAGAAGCCCGGGCCGGTGGGGCACGTGCCGGCGAAGGCGACCTCGGCGGCATCGACGTAGGCGGCGACGGAATCGCGGTGCGCGGCGGTGACGAGGGGGCCCATGTCGCTCTCCGCGGAGCGCGGGTCGCCGCACACGAAGCCGGACACCGCGGTCTCGAGGGCGGCCATGAAGTCGTCGTACACCGCGGACTCGACGAGCAGGCGGGAGCGCGAGCAGCAGTCCTGCCCGGCGTTGTCGAACACCCCGGCCGGTGCGGCGGCGGCCGCGGCCGCGATGTCCGCGTCGGCGAACACGATGTTCGCGTTCTTGCCCCCGAGCTCGAGCGTGACGTTCTTGACCTGCTCGGCGCACCCGGCCATGATCCGCTTCCCGACCTCGGTCGAGCCGGTGAACACGACCTTGCGGACGAGCGGGTGGGTGACGAACCGGTCGCCGACGACGGATCCCTTGCCGGGCAGCACGGTGAGCACGCCCTCGGGGATCCCCGCCTCGAGAGCGAGCTCGCCGAGGCGCATCGCGGTGAGCGGGGTGACCTCAGCGGGCTTGAGGACCACGGTGTTGCCCGCGGCGAGCGCCGGGGCGAAGCCCCAGGCGGCGATCGGCATGGGGAAGTTCCACGGCACGATGACGCCGACGACGCCGAGCGGCTCGGCGAAGGTGATGTTCACTCCCCCGTCGACCGGGATCTGGCGGCCGAACAGCCGCTCCGGCACCGCCGCGTAGTACTCGACGACATCGCGGACGTTGCCGGCCTCCCACGTCGCGTTGCCGATGGTGTGGCCGGCGTTGGCGACCTCGAGCTCGGCGAGCTCGGGGATGTGGGCGTCGACGAGGTCGGCGAACCGGCGCAGCAGCCGGGCGCGATCGGCCGGTGCGAGGTGCCGCCACGTCTCGAAGGCGCGCGCGGCGCGCTCGATGGCGGCGTCGGTGCCCTCGCGGTCGACGAGCTCGACCTCCCGGATGACCTCGGCGGTCGCGGGATTGATGACCTGGGTGATGCTCACGATCCTCCTCGGGGATCAGGGGTGGGTGCTGACGGGGGCCGCGTCCGGGCGCGGGCCCGGGCTGCGGCGACGAGGCCGGTGACGACGCGGGCGTCCTCGGAGTCGTGCTCGGGGTGCCACTGCACGGCGAGCAGCCAGCCGGGCACGGTGTCCGGTTCGGCCTCGAGAATCTCGACGAGCCCGTCGGGCGACCGGCCGGTGACCCGCAGGCCCGGGGCCACGCGGTCGACTCCCTGGTGGTGGTAGCACGGGGCCGTGGTCTCCGGTCCGAGCAGCGCCGAGGCGATGGTCCCCGGCTCGCAGCTCACCGTCACCTCGCCGTAGGTCGCCGGTGCCGGCTGGTAGTCGCTGTGGCCGAGCACCTCGGGCAGGTGCTGGTGGAGCGTTCCGCCGAGCGCGACGTTGATGACCTGGAGGCCGCGGCAGATCCCGAGCACCGGCAGCCCGGAGTCGATCGCGGCGGCGGCAAGGGTGAACTCGTGCTCGTCGCGCCAGTCCTGGCTCTTCGTCTCCGCGTGCGGCTGCACCCCGTAGCGGGCGGGCCCGATGTCCGCGCCGCCGGACAGGAGGAGGCCGTCGATCCGGTCGAGCACGGCGACGTCGGTGCCGTGCGGCGGGAGGAGCACGGGCACTCCCCCGGCGGCGACGACCATGCGCACGTACTCCGCCGGGAGGACGGCGGCCTCGGTGTCCCACACGCCCCAGCGCGCGGGCTGCTGGTAGGAGGTGAGGCCGATGACGGGCGCGGGATCGTGCGCGCCGGGAGCGTCCGTCCCGGGTTCGTGCGGGTCAGAGACGCTCGAAGCCACGGACCCGCTCCCAGTCGGTGATCGCGGAGTCGAACTGACGGATCTCGACGTCGGCGGCGTTGAGGTAGTGGTCGATCACCTCGTCGCCGAACGCCTCCCGGGCGAAGGCCGAGTTCGCGAGCTTCTCCCGGGCGTCGCGCAGCGTGGTCGGCAGCCGGTCGGCGTCGCCGGCGTAGGCGTTGCCGTCGGTCACCGGGGGCAGCGCCATCTTCTCGTCGATCCCGCGGATGCCGGCGGCGATGAGCGCGGCCACCGCGAGGTAGGGGTTGAGGTCGGCCCCGCCGACCCGGCACTCGACGCGCAGGGACTCCCCGCTGCCGACGACGCGGAACGCGCACGAGCGGTTGTCGAAGCCCCAGGCGACCGCGGTGGGAGCGAACGAGCCCTCGACGAAGCGCTTGTAGGAGTTGATGTTCGGGGCGAAGAAGTATGTGAAGTCCTCGATGCTCGCGAGCTGCCCGCCGAGGAAGGCGTGCATGAGCTCGGAGAAGCCGTGCTCCTCGTCGCCGGCCATCGCCATCGAGCCGTCGGCTCCGCGGAAGCTCAGGTGGACGTGGCACGACGAGCCCTCCGCCGCGTCGTACTTCGCCATGAAGGTGATCGCCTTGCCGTGCTCGGCGGCGATCTCCTTGGTCCCGTTCTTGTAGAGCGAATGGTTGTCGCAGGTCCGCATCGCCTCGTCGTACTTGAAGGTGATCTCGTGCTGGCCGAGGTTGCACTCGCCCTTCGCACCCTCGACGTACATCCCCGCCCCGGCCATCGAGTTACGGATGTCGCGCAGCAGCGGCTCGATCCGGGCGGTGCCGAGCAGCGAGTAGTCGACGTTGTACTGGTTCGACGGGGTGAGATCGCGGTAGCCGCGGGTGAAGGCGTCCTCGTAGCTCGTGTCGAAGCTGATGAACTCGAGCTCGGTGCCGACGTAGGCCCGGAGCCCGCGCTCGGCGAGCCGTTCGAGCTGCCGGGCGAGGATCTGCCGCGGCGAGGCGACGACGGGGCTGCCGTCGGTCCATTCGACGTCGCAGGTGACGAGCGCGGTGCCCGGCTGCCACGGGAGCAGGCGCAGGGTGTCGAGGTCGGGCTTCATGACGATGTCGCCGTAGCCGCTCGCCCACGAGGACATCGCATAGCCCTCGACGGTGTCCATGTCGACGTCGACGGCGAGCAGGTAGTCGCAGCCCTCCGCGCCGTGGTCGATGACGTCGTCGACGAAGAACCGGGCGCCGATCCGCTTGCCCTGGAGCCGGCCCTGGACGTCGGTGAAGGCGACGACGACGGTGTCGACGGTGCCCTCGTCGACGAGGCGGCCGAGCTCCTCTCGGGTGAGGGGAGGTGCCGGGTTGGAACCGGTGGTGACCCTCTGCGGGTCGCCGTTGCGGGTGGGGGCGCTCATGCGCGGTCCTTCCATGGTCAGTGGAGGCCGGATTCGGCCTCGGAGATCTGGGCGAACTCCTCCTCCGGCGCCTGGTGGACGAGGCGGTGGCGGGAGTAGAACCAGAAGTAGGCGAGCGCGACGAGCAGCACGCCCGCGGCGATGCCGGCGGCGAGCATGTCGACGACGAAGGTCGCGACCACGGCGACCGCGGC